>CAYPKX010000021.1:6761-33254 GCA_964411395.1 uncultured Eubacteriales bacterium
GCTTGAGAAACGTTTTACAGCGTGTTGCGGAGGCCTCAGTCGAGGTCGAAGGGGAGACGGTCGGCCGGATCGGGCGCGGCTACTGTTTGCTGGTCGGAATCGGGAAGGCCGATACGGAAGCGGACGTGGAGCGATTAGCCCGAAAAGTCATCGATCTCCGAATATTCCCGGATCAGGAAGGAAAAATGAACCTGTCCCTGGCCGAAGCCGGCGGGGCGATTCTGGCCGTTTCCCAGTTTACCTTGGCCGCTTCGATCCGCAAGGGCCGGCGGCCGAGCTTCGACGACGCCTGCGAGCCGGTCCGGGCGCGGGAGTTGTTTGAAAAGTTCGTGGACCTGCTCAGGGCGGGGGGTTTTAACGTCGCAACCGGCGTGTTTCAGGCCGAGATGAAGGTCGGCCTGGTCAACGACGGACCGGTCACTTTCGTTTTGGAGACGGACGGGGCGCCTCAGCCGGGATGATTCGCGAGTCGAAAAACCGGCGGACGCGAGGCGCAGAGAGCGATGCGGGGCTCGCCGCCGGGCGAATCCTTTGCCCTCAAGCCAAGGCGTTCTTTTGGGGTCGTCCGAGGAAGGAAATCCTTTGGGTCAAGATTTTTTTTGGATAAAGGATTCTTCTGGAAATATAGAATTGTCCGATCCGACCGGGTTGGAAAAGAACGAATGGATCGGGGGGCCGCTCAGCTGAATTTAAAATCGCACAGCCGTTCGAGCATCTGCTCGGCCGCCGTTCGGACATACCGGCTCGGATCCTTGGCCAGAGTCACCAGAAGAGCCCGGGCTTCCCGGCCGCCGATCGCCCCCAGGGCCAGAGCCGCCGAACGCTTGACGTCGACGTTGGGATCGTCGATCAAGTTCCGGATATGGGGGACCGCCTCCTTGTCCTGGCGTTCGGCCAGAATCCGGAGAGCCGCGCTTTTGGCAAACCACGGCGGCCGGTCGAGCCGTCCGTAAACGGCCGACGACGGCCAGTCCTCGCGCCGGACGAGTTCGCGAACGGCCAGGTCCCGGACCTCCTCGACGGCGTCGCCCAGAAGGGCGATAAAAACGGCGGGAACCCAGGGCAAGTCCAGATGGCCCAGGGTTCGGATCATTCTCAGTTTTTTTCCCCGGTCGCGAATGATGTCGAGCTTTCGCAAGACCGCGTTCGTTACGGCCTGGGCATCGGCCGCCTGGGCCTCGGGGGGAAGAAGGCTTTCGACTTCGCGGAGCGATTCCTCGGATTCCGCCGATGAGCCGGCCTGGGTTCGACGGAGGAACTTCGGTCCGTTCATGCCTTCGCTACACCTTCTCCAGGATATGCCCCATTTTTTCTTTTTTTGTCTTCAGATATCCGGCGTTGATCGAGTTCGGCGCGATTTCCAGAGGGACGCGGCCGGTGATTTCCAGGCCGTATCCGCCCAGCCCGACGAATTTCCGGGGATTGTTGGTGATCAGGCGAATTCGTTTGATTCCGAGAGCGACCAGAATCTGAGCCCCGATGCCGTAATCCCGCTGATCGGGTTTGAAGCCCAGCCGGGTATTGGCTTCAACCGTGTCGGCGCCCTGGTCCTGAATGGCATAGGCCTGGATCTTGGCGGCCAGGCCGATTCCCCGGCCTTCATGGTTGAGGATATAAAGAACCACGCCGGCCCCTTCCTTCTCGATCATGGCCATGGCCCCGTGAAGCTGAGCTCCGCAGTCGCAACGGCAGGAGCCGAAGGCGTCCCCGGTGAGACACTGCGAGTGGGCCCGGACGAGGATGGTGTCTTCGGAGCGGATTTCACCCTTGACCAGGGCGACGTGGGTTTCGCCGTGAATCGAGTCCTCATAAACAAGAATGCGGAACGTGCCGTATTTGGTCGGAAGATCCGCTTCCGAGATTTTCCGGACCAGGCTTTCCGTTTGCATCCGATACTGGATGAGGTCGGCGATCGTCAGAATCGGGATGTCGAACTCCCGGCTCAGGCGCTCGAGCTCGGGCATGCGGGCCATCGTCCCGTCGGCTTTCATGATCTCGCAAATGACGCCGGAGGGATTCAGTCCGGCCATCCGGGCCAGGTCGACCGAGGCTTCGGTCTGTCCGGCCCGGGCGAGAACCCCGCCCTCGCGGGCCTGGAGCGGCAGGATGTGCCCCGGCTTGGCCAGGTCCTCCGGCCGCGTTTTCGGATCGATGGCGGCGAGAATCGTCCTGGCCCGGTCGAAGGCGGAGATTCCCGTCGTGACGCCTTCGATGGCGTCGATGGTGACGGTGAAGGCCGTCTGAAAACGAGCGGTGTTTTCCTGGACCATGAGGGGCAGGCGGAGCTGCTCCAGTCGTTCATGGGTCAAAGGCAGACAGATCAGGCCCCGGCCGTGCTGGGCCATGAAATTGATGATTTCGGGGGTCGTTTTTTCGGCCGCGACCATGAGGTCACCTTCGTTTTCCCGGTCCTCGTCGTCGGTGATGATGATCATGCGGCCGGCCCGAACGGCCTGGAGGGCCCGTTCGACGTTGGCCATGCGGACGGACATTTCGGTCATTCTGAAGATCCTGTTTTTTTCGGGAATTTTAAAAAATTATACACGTATTTTCCGATCATGTCACACTCGACATGGACGGCCCGGCCGGGCCGGAGACGGAGGAGATTGGTGCGTTCGACGGTCTCGGGAATCAGCTCGACTTCAAACGACGTCCGTCCGACGGCGGCCACGGTCAAACTCACGCCGTTGAGGGCGACGGATCCCTGGGGGACAACGAACGGACGGTACGCGGCCGGAAGCGAGACGGCCAGGCGATGGCCCGGTCCCCGGGAGACGAGAGATTTGACCTTGGCGGCAAAATCCACGTGACCCGAGACAAGGTGTCCCCCCAGGGGGTCGGAGAGCGTCAGCGGGATTTCGAGGTTCAGAATATCGCCGGTCCGCAGATCGCGGAAATGCGTTCGTTCCAGGGTTTCCCGGAGCGTGTTGAAGACGAGACGGCTGCCGTCCTTGCGGACAACCGTCAGGCATACGCCGTCCACGGCCAGCGATCCTCCCAGGGAGACTTTTCCGGCGATCTCTCCGGCTTCGACGGTCATTTCCCGCCCGTCTTTGGCCAAGCCCCGAAACACGCCTTTCGCCGCAATGATGCCCGTGAACATCAGAGGTATCCTTCCATGATGAAATCGCCGCCGAGCCGGAAGGCGGAGGTTTTCGAAAACCTCAGGGCGCCGGAGAGACGGGTCGTCCCCGCGCCTTCCCAGAGTCCGACCGCGCCCGGGCCTCCGATGAGAAGCGGGGCGATGATGAGGATAGCCTTGTCGACCAACTTGGCCGACAGAAAGGCCGAAGCCGTCCGGCCTCCGCCCTCGACGAGCAACCCGGAGATTTCCCGACGGGCGAGGTCGGAAAGGACGCCGCGAAGGTTCAATCCGCCGCGGTCGGCGGGAGCTTCGGCAACCTCCACCCCGAGGTTTTTCAGTTTTTTTATTCGCGCCGCGCGCGCCGGGTCGCCGGAGTCCGAAGCGGCTTTGGCGTAGACGAGAACAGGGCCGCCTTTCCGTTCCTTGATCAGCCGGGCGCCGGCCGGAAGTCGGACTTCCGGATCCAGGACCACCCGAAGAATCGGTTTTCCCTTCCGGCCCGGCGGCCGGACAGTGAGCCGGGGATCGTCCGCTTCGACCGTCCCGACGCCGACGCAAATCGCGTCGTTTTCGGAGCGGAGAAAGTGGGCGTAATCCCGGGCCGCCGGCGAGGAGATCCAGCGGGCGTCCCCCGTTCGGGTGGCCAGCTTCCCGTCCGCGCTGAGAGCGGCTTTCAGCGTGACGAACGGCCGGAGGTCGACGGTGTAGGCGGCATGCATTTCATTGAGGCCGGATTTTCGTTCCGGCTGTCCGGCCACATCGACGGTCAGTCCGGCCCGGCGGAGATTCCGGACACCGAGACCGTGAATGACGGGATTCGGATCGAGGTGGGCAACCACGATCCGCCGGACGCCCGAGTCCGCGACGCTTTCGAAGCAGGGAGGCGTCCGGCCCCAGTGAACGCAGGGCTCCAAGGAGAGGTAAAGCGTCGCCCCGGCGGCGTTTTTCCCCGCCTGCCGCAGGGCGATGATTTCGGCGTGCGGTTTTCCGGCGGCTTCGTGGTATCCCGTCCCGATGATTTTTCCATCCTTGACGACGACGGCTCCGATATGGGGATTCGGTCTCGTGGCCCCGAGCGCCCGGGCCGCCCAGGCTTCGGCCATATCAAGGAAGGCGAGATCGCGTGCGTCGATCATGACACCAGCGCGTCGACGAAGGCGGAGGGATCGAAGTCCTCGATATCCGCTTCGCCCTCGCCCGTTCCGATCAGGCGGATCGGGAGGCCGAACTCGTCGGCGATCGCCAGGACGGCGCCTCCCCTGGCGGTGCCGTCGAGCTTGGTCAGGACAAGTCCGGTCAGGCCGGCGAATTTCAAAAACTCCCGGGCCTGGATCAGGGCGTTCTGGCCGAGAGCCGCGTCCAGGATAAGCCAGGCTTCGACCGCCCGGCCGTCGAGCTCCCGGGCGACAACCCGCTTGATCTTGTCAAGCTCCGTCATCAGGTTGGCATTGGTATGGATCCGCCCGGCGGTATCGACGATCATCAGGTCATACGCACCGGAAGCAAATTCGCGGGCGGCATCGAAGGCCACGGCGGCCGGATCCGATCCCGGCCGGCCCCGATGGACGGGAATTCCGAGGCGCTTTCCCCAGATGCCCAATTGTTCCTGGGCGGCCGCCCGGAACGTGTCGGCCGCAACCAGCAGAACCCGTTTCCCGTCGAGGGATGCCCGGCGGGCGATTTTTGCGGCCGTGGTCGTCTTCCCGCCGCCGTTGACTCCAACCAGAAGAACGGCCGACGAGTCGCCGTTCCCCGGCGGCGGTCCGGTCCGCCGGGAGAGCAGGGCCAGAAGCTCCGATTTCAAGGCGGCCTCGATCGTTTCCGCCGAGTCGTTCTTTTTCGTTCGGTCGCGAACCGCCTCGACGATTTTTTCCGCGACCGTCACTCCGGCGTCGGCTAAAATCAGCGACTCGGTCAAGGCTTCGAGAATCTCTTCGCGCGGACGGCCCGAACCGAGCGCCTCCCCCAGCCTTTGTTTCAGGGCCTGGCGGGTTTTGGCCAGCGTTTCCCGGAGTCGTCCTAACATGATGAAAGGATTATAGATTCCGGCTGCGGCCAAGTCAACGAAACCGTCCGGACTCATTTGAGGAGGGAGGGGCGATGTGTTAGAGTACAAAGGTTATGGAAGAGATGTCGTGGATTGTCGCTCCGCCGTCGAGCGCGGCCGGACCTCTGGCCGCGGCCTTCGGCTTTCCCCCGGTTATCGGCCAGATCCTGGCCAACCGGCGCATCGGGGATGTTGAAGCCGCCCGTTTCTTTCTTGAAGGAGGCCTCGAAGATACGCCCGATCCGTTTCTGATGAAGGGGATGGCTGAAGCGGTCGATCGGATAAGGAAGGCGGTCGAGAGCGGCGAGCCGATCCTGATTTTCGGCGATTACGACGTGGACGGCGTCCTGTCCACGGTGATGCTGCACAAAGCCCTGACCTCGCTTGGGGGCAAGGTCGATTATTTCATCCCCGAGCGGCTCAAAGACGGCTACGGGATCAAGGACGAACACGCGGCTGAAGCATCGTCCCGCGGGGCGAAGCTTGTCGTCAGCGTCGATTGTGGAATCAAATCCGTCGGCTTTGTCCGGGCGGCCCGGGCCGCGGGCATCGATGTGATCGTCACCGACCATCACTTGCCCGGGGCGGAGCTTCCGGAGGCCCTGGCCCTGCTCGATCCGTCGCTCCCGAACTCGGGGTATCCCGAACGGGACCTGGCCGGGGTCGGGGTTGCCTTCAAGCTGATCCAGGCGCTCTTTCAGAAGACCGGCCGAGCCTCGGTCCTCCCTCATTACCTCAAGCTCGTCGCCATTGGCACAATCGCCGACATCGTCGACCTCCGGGGAGAAAACAGGATTTTCGTTCGCCGGGGCCTGAAAGAACTCGAAAATGTCGCCAATCCCGGACTTCGGAGCCTGATCGCCGTCTGCGGGCTGTCCGGCCGTCCGGTTTCCGTCGGGGATATCGGCTTTCGGCTCGGCCCGAGGATCAATGCCGCCGGCCGGATGGGCCGGACCGATCTGGCGCTTCGTTTGTTTTTCTCCGACTCGGCGGCCGAGACGACGGCCGTGGCCATGGAGCTGGACGAGCTCAACCGGAAGCGCCAGGCGACCGAGGAAGCGATTTTTTCTGAAGCCGAAGCCCGGGTTCGGGCGGAAGGGTTCGACAAGAAATTTAAAATTCTCGTTCTCGGCGATGAAAAATGGCACCGGGGCGTGGTCGGGATCGTCGCTTCCCGGCTGAAAGAGGCTTTCTCCCGTCCGGTTATCCTGTTTTCCTTCGAAAACGGAATCGCCTACGGCTCGGGGAGGTCCATTCCCAAATTTTCTCTGATTGAATGCCTGGAGAGCGCTGCGCCGCTTTACCTGAGTTACGGCGGACATCGCCAGGCGGTCGGTTGCACCCTCCGGATGGAATCGCTTCCGGCTTTCAAGGAGGCGATCAACCGCGAGGCCGATGAAAAGCTTGCCTTCGATGACCTGAAGCCTTCGGTTTTTATCGATGCGAGGCTGGATTTCGCCGATGTGAGCGAAGCGCTCTGGCGCGGTTTGGCGCTTCTTGAGCCTCACGGCGTCGGCAATCCGCGCCCGGTTTTTTTAACCGAAGGGGCCGAAGTCGCCGCTTCGCCGCGGAAGCTGAAGGAGCGCCATGTCAAGCTGATGCTCCGTCAATCCGGCCGGACGTTTGAGGCGATCGGCTGGGGCCGGGGGGAGTGGGCCGACCGGTTTCCCGCCGGAAGCCGGATCGACTGCGCCTACACCTTCCAAACGTCGAATTATCTGGGCGAGGATCGCCTTTATCTCGGCCTTGAGGGCCTGAGACCGGCCTGAGATCGCCATGGGCGTCCGGATTTCCCGTAAATGGACGGCGGTCGGCCTTCGGGTCCTCCTTATCGGGACGATCCTTGTCCTCGTCGGAGCCGTGGTCTTTTTTGTCGTCCGCCGGTCCGGGCGTCCGCCGGTCGTCCGCCCGGAGACGAAATCCCTGACGGAGCAGAAGGTCGATGTTTCGGAAGGCATCTCCTTCACCAAAGACACCGGCGGAAGAAATATCCTGAAGATTACGGCCGATCGGAGCGCGATGGGCCCGGAAGGGCTCGTCCACTGGTCCGGGGTCCGGATCGAGGTGCGAACCCGGGACGGCCGTCTTCGATTCGGCGTCACCGCCGGCGAGGCCATTGCCGACGATGATTGGACCCGGGTGGCGTTTCAGGGCGATATCGTCCTGGATATCGAAGGGGTTCGGGTTACGGGCGCGGCGTTTGACTTCGACCAGAAAGAAAATTTGATCACCTCCGCCGTCCCCGTTCATTTTGAGGGGGAACGCTTCCGCGGAGACTGCCCCCGGGCTCGGTACGATGTGGGGGCGGAAAAACTGCTTTTCTCCGGCGGGGTCAGCCTCCTCGTCTCGGCCTGGACCAACGATCCGGTCCCGCTGGTCTTTTTTGGCGGCGAAATGAGCTACGACAAGGGGGCCAGGACGGGACAGCTCAGCGGAGACGTCAAGGTGACCCATGGCCTGAGCCTCGGCCGGGCCGACACGATCGACTTCGCCCAATTTGTCGACAAACCGGGCTTCCGGCTTTTCGAGTTTCGGGGCGGCGTCACCATCGATACCGAGGAGGATCCGGCCGACAGGCCGGCCCGGGTTCCGGAATCCGCCCCGAAAGCGGAGTCCGTGCCGATCTATGACAATGACCTCATTCTGCTTCAAGGCGGCCGCCGGCACATGGAAGCCGGAGTGATCACGATGCTCCCCTTTCCCGGCGAGGAATGGCTTCATGTCATTTTCCTTAAGGACGGGGGGCGGCTGGAAGTCTTCAGCGGGGACGGACGCCGGACGACTTTCGAGGCCGGCGAGCTGGAGTTTTTCTACGGGCCGGACGGGGCGCTCCAGGATTTCAACTTGCGCCGGGATGTCCGCATCCTGGGAGAGGCCGATAAACGGGCCCGGTTGATCGAAGCCCCCAAAATCGACTACAACGCCAATCAGGGCGACCTGGTGGCGGACGGCCTGGGACAGTCGGCCCGGACGATATCCGGCGGCCGGGAAGTCAGGGCCGAAAAGATGTTTCTCAATCTCCGGACGAATAATTTCCGGATGGTCGGCGACGTCCGAATGGTCAACCTTCCCCAACCGGATGAAAAGCGGGACGCGGGGATTTTCGCTCCTGATCAACCCGTGTTCATGACCGGGGATGAATCCTTTTACGATGCCGAAAGCCGCCTCTTCCGTTTGACCGGGAGGAAAGCCCGTCTCTGGCAGGGGCGGGATTCTCTGGAAGCCGAAGACGTGGAAATGAATGAGGGCACGGGCGACCTGACGGCCAAGCACGGCGTCCGGTCGGTTTTTTTTCATCGGCCGAAAGGAAAGGACCGGGACGAGCGGATCGAGGTCACGGGCGACCGGCTGGACCGGCTGGCCAGGAACAATCGCGTATTCTACGAGCAATCGTGCACCCTTTCGGTCGAGGCGATCGTTCTCAAGTCCGGCCGTCTGATCCTCGAACCGGCCGAGGAAGCCGGGAAATTCAAGCGGATTTTCGCCGATGGAGGCCGGGTTACGGTTTTCCAAGCGGGAAAACGGGCCGAGGGCGACCAGGCTGATTACGATCTGGTCGAGGATCAGATCGTTCTTACCGGCCGCCCTTTTCTGGAAGATAAGGAAAAAGGGCTGATTCGGGGCGGAAAATTGACTTTCCACCCCGCCGATGGTAAGATTTCGATCGAAAATCAGGACGCAGAACGGTCCACTACAATCATCAAGTCGTGAGCGATGAAATCGTCGCTGAAAGCCTCGCATTTATCCAAATCCTACCGGGGGAAAAGGGTAGTCGATGATGTGTCCCTCGAAATCCGGCAGGGCGAAATCGTCGGTCTTTTAGGTCCCAACGGAGCGGGGAAAACCACCACGTTTTCCATGATTCTCGGCCTTGTCCCCAGGGACGAAGGCCGCATCTACCTGGACAACGCGGATATTTCCGATGACCCGATGTATCTCCGGGCTCGTAAAGGCATATGTCTTCTTCCCCAGGAACCGTCCTCCTTTCGGCGCCTGACGGTCAAGGACAACCTGCTGGCGGCTGTCCGCCCCTCGGCCCGGAAGAGGAGGTCTGCGGACGACAAGCTCGAGGAATACGGTCTGGCTCCCCTGGCCCGGGCCAAGGCCTACACCCTGTCCGGAGGAGAGCGGCGGCGACTGGAGATCGCCCGGGCGATGATGTCCGACCCGGACTTCGTCCTTCTCGATGAACCGTTTACCGGGATCGATCCCATCGCCATTCAGGACCTCCAAAGGATCGTCCGGTCGATGAAGGCGAGCGGGCTCGGCGTTCTGATCACCGATCACAACGTCCGGGATACGCTCCGGATCGTCGACCGGGCGGCGATCATCGACCGGGGCCGGATCGTCGAAGAAGGACCGCCGGACGCTGTCGTCGCCTCGCCCGACGTGCGGCGCCGTTACCTTGGCGAGGATTTCCGTCTCTCTTAGGCCGGGAGGCTTTATTCATGGCACTGAAACAACGGCTCGATCAGCGGCAGGTCCAGAAGCTGATTCTCGCGCCCGCCCTGCAGCAGGCGATCAAGCTGCTTCCTCTCACCAACCTGGAACTGATCGAAGTCATTGACGAGGAGCTCTCGGCCAATCCCCTCCTGGAGCTCGAGGAAGAAAGCCCGCCGGTCAAGGCGGAAGACCCGGCGGCCGCTTCCGGCACAGCCGAAGACGCTCCGGCCGAAACCGGAAGCGAGGAAACCGACACTCTGGCTGAAGACCGGGAATTCGAATCCTATTTCCAGGAATATATCGATGACGGATTCCGGGGCGTTTCCGCCGATCTTCCGGAGATCCCGAACATCGAAAATACGATCTCCCAGGCCGCCTCGCTCTGGGACCACCTGACCTGGCAGGCCAACCTGACATTTTTTGAACCGCTGGAACGGGACATCGCCGAACGGATCATCGGCAATATCAATGACGACGGCTACCTGACTTCCTCCCTGGAGGAAATCGGACTCAGCGCCGGGGCTCCGATCGACCTGGTCCGCGGCGTTCAGGCGAGCATCCGTCAGTTCGATCCCGTGGGCTGCGGCAGCCTCGACCTGAAGGAATGCCTCCTCGCCCAGATGGATAACCTTCAGATCAAGGATGAAACCGCCCGGAAAATCATCACCGAGCACCTCCCTCTTCTCGAACGATCGGATTTTTCCCAGGTCTCCAAGCTTCTCGGAATGCCGATGGCCGAGGTCCGCTACCATGTCGAGATCATCAAGCGGCTCGACCCGGCCCCCGGCCGCAAGTACAGCAAAGACCGGACCAATTACGTCACTCCGGACATCGTCGTCTCCAAGGAAGGAGGCGAGGTCAAGGTTACCCTGAACGACGAGGGGCTTCCCCGGCTCCGGATCAACGCGTATTACCGCCGGCTTCTGGCCCGGGCGGCTCAGGAGAATCCGGAAGCCTATCGTTACCTCAAGGACAAGCTGAAGAAAGCCCTCTGGTTTCTCCGCAGCCTCGACCAGCGCGACCAGACGATCTTCAAGGTGGCCCGGGCGATCGTCGAGCGGCAAAAGGACTTTTTTGAGAAAGGCCTGGAATCGCTCCAGCCGCTGACGCTCATGGAAATCGCCCAGGAGATCGGCGTCCATGAATCCACTGTCGGCCGGGTCGTGGCCAACAAGTACATGATCACGCCGCGCGGAACCTATTCACTGAAATACTTCTTCCATAAATCGCTTCACGGGGGATTTGGCGAAGAGATCTCCTCCCTGCGGGTCAAGGACCGGCTCCGCCGCCTGGTCGAATCCGAGGACAAGGCCCATCCCTTGAGCGATATGGAGATCGAGGAAATTCTGGGCCGGGAGAATTTTCCCATCGCCCGGAGGACCGTGGCCAAGTACCGTCAGCAGCTGGACATCCTGCCGTCCCATATCCGCAAACGCAAATTCATGATGGAGGAATCCTGATGAACGTCCATTTTACCGCCCGCCATCTGCTCCTTCCTCCCGAGCTCAAGGCCTATGCCCAAAAGCGGCTGGGGACGCTGGAGCCGTTCCTCGATCCCGGAGCCGAAGTGGACGTGATCCTGTCGGCTGAAAAAAACCGTCAGCGGGTCGAAATCCTCGTTCGCGGCCGGCGCGATCGCGTCCGGGTCGCCGAAGACGGGCGCGACTTGTCCGCGGTCCTCAACGAAGTTTTCGACGTCCTGGAAAAGAAGTTTCGCAAGGAGCGGGAAAAGTTCCGGGAGAAGAAACGGCGGGGGAAGCGGGATCTTCGGGAAGCGGCTCCATCCGAAGGGCCGGCCGAGCTGCCGCCCCGGGTCGTCCGCCTGGCCTATTATGCGGCCAAGCCCCTTTCGATCGCCGAAGCGCTCGTCGAGTTTAATCTCCGCCGGAAAGACGTGCTGATGTTCCGTCCGAACGCGGACGAAGACCGATGGGCGGTCCTTTTTCGCCGAAAAGACGGGAGCTTCGGACTGGTGGAACCGGAATGAAGAACCGCCGCGCCGCCTCCCCGAGATCCCGGTTTGCTTCGCCGGCCGTCGTTTCCGGCGGGCTTTTGCGGATGTTCGGCCTGGGAGTGCTGATCGTCGGCGACAGCGGCGTGGGCAAGAGCGAAAGCTCCATTGAACTGGTCGCCCGCGGCCATAAGTTCGTGTCCGACGACGTGGTCGAAGTCCGGCTTCTGCCCAACGGCCGGATCCTCGGCCGGGCTCCGATCCTCAGCCGGTATTTCATGGAGCTCCGGGGTCTGGGCATCATCAACATCCGGTACATCTTCGGGGTCAAGTCGATCCTCCTGGAATCCACGATCGACCTGGTCATTCGTCTGAAAAAATGGAGTCCGAAAAAGGAATACGACCGGCTGGGCCTTCGTTTTCCCGAGGATCATCTCATCCTCGGCGTCCGGATCCCCCAGCTCAACATTCCTGTCGCTCCCGGCCGGAATATCGCCACCCTGATCGAGGTGGCCTGCGTCTCCCATGTCCTCCAAAAACAGGGCCACCGGGCCCAGGAGCAGTTGATCCGCCGTCTGGACCGGGCCATGGCCGCCCAGGAAGGCGGCCTGTCATGAACCGAGCCTCCGCCCGGTTTCTCGTGATCACCGGGCTTTCCGGGTCGGGCAAGTCCGTGGCCAACCGGTTTCTCGAAGACCTGGGATTCTTTTGTGTCGACAACCTTCCGGCCAAGCTCATCCCGTCGTTCGTCGACCTTCGCCGGCGGAAAATGGATGCCCTGGACCGGGTGGCCCTGGTCATGGATATGCGCGAGCCGGGCTTTCTGACCGATTTTCCGCGGGAATGGGAGAAGATCCGGAAGACGCCGGGCGCCGTGCTCCTCTTCTTCGATGCTTCCGACGAGACGATCGTCCGGAGGTTCAGCGAGAGCCGACGGCAGCATCCGCTGTCCCGGGGGCGGTCGGTCCTGGAATGCGCCCGGCTGGAACGGAAGCGTCTCGCGCCGATCAAGGACCTGGCCGATGAAGTTATCAACACGTCGGCCATGACGATCGCCCACCTTCGCGACGTTCTGGCTCGCCGGTTCGCTCCGTCCGGAAAGCGGCTCCTCCAGCTCCGGGTGGAGAGCTTCGGCTACAAGCACGGCCTCCCGCTGGAGGCCGATCTGGTCTTCGACACGCGTTTTCTTCCCAATCCGTTCTACGAGGAGCGCCTCCGCGACCGTCCGGGGACGGATCCGGACGTCCGGAATTTCGTCCTTCGCTCCCCCGAGACGAAGGCGTTTCTTTCGGAAATCGGCCGGTTTCTCAAATTCTGCCTTCCGCGTTTCCTGGCCGAGGGAAAAAGCCAGCTGGTGATCGCCATCGGCTGCACCGGTGGCCGCCACCGTTCGGTCGTCATCGCCGAATCCCTGGGGAGTACCCTTGGCGGCGGGAAATATGATATAAACATTTTTCACCGGGACGTAGCCAAATGATCGGCGGATTGATCGTCATGCACGGAAGGCTCGGGGAGGAATTCCTCAATGTCTTGACGATTATCCTCGGCGAGACGACGAACATCGAAGCCATTTCCATCGGCTGGTACGACGACGTCGAGGAATCCAAAAAGAAAATCGCCGCCAGCCTCAAGCGCGTCGACCAGAAAAACGGCGTGGTCATCTTCACCGACATGTTCGGGGGCACGCCCTCCAACCTGAGCTTTACTTTTCAAAAGGACGGACTCGTCGAGATCATTACCGGGGCCAACCTGCCGATGCTGATCAAGTTCATCTCCCTGCAGCGGGGAACCCAGCTGCGCGAGGTGGCCAGGAAAGTGGTCGAACAGGGCCGGAAAAACATCCACCTGGCCAGCGCCATCCTCGACGGCAGGAAATCGTGACATGATCGAAAAAACCGTTTTGATTAAAAACCGCCTCGGGCTTCACGCCCGGGCCGCGGTCAAGTTCGTCAACCTGGCCAACCGCTTCGCTTCCGACGTCCGGATCATCAAGGACGACAGCGACGTGGACGGCAAGAGCATTCTCGGCATCCTGACCCTGGCCGCCACCCAGGGCTCGGATATCACCCTTCGCCTGGACGGCGAGGATGAAGACGCGGCCCTTCAATCCATCATCGAACTCATCGACGGCCGGTTCGGCGAGAAAGAATAACCGGAAACGAATCCATGGATTACCTCCGCCTGCGGGGCATCGGCGTGTCGCCGGGAATTGTCCTGGGCGAAGTCGTCCTGGGCGGCCGGGTTCTGTTCTCTTCCCGAAAGGAGTACGTCCCGCCCTACCGCGTTCCGGAGGAGCTCGAGCGTCTCAAAGCGGCCGTCGACCGAACCCGCGGGGAAATCACCGCGATCAAAACCCAGGTCCGGGAGATGGTCGGGGAAGAGCATGCCTTTATCTTCGACGCCCATTTGCTGATTCTGGAAGATCCGGCCCTCGCCTCCGGACTCGAGCGGCTGATCCGGGAGGAAAACGTCCGGACGGAGTCGGCCCTGGCCGAAATCCACGAACATTACCGGAGCTTGTTTGCCGCCATCAGCGACGAATACATCCGTCAACGCCAGGCCGATGTGACCGACGTCCTGACCCGCATCCACCGGAACCTGGATGCCGGCGCGGGGAAGGACGCGGCCGAAGACCTCCGGGGGAAGATCCTCGTCGCCCACGACCTTCTGCCCTCGGAAGCGGCCCTCCGGCTCAGCAAGGGAGGCGTGCTGGCCGTCGTCCTGGATCAAGGCGGACCGACGTCGCACGCGGCCATTCTGGCCCGGTCGCTCGATATCCCGACGGTCGTCGGGCTTCACGACATCACCCAGCGGGTGGATGCCCGCGATCAGCTGATCGTCGACGGAACAGACGGCGAAGTCATCATCAATCCGCCGCTCATGGTCCGGAAGGAATTCCAGAGCAAGCGGGCCAAATATGAAATTTACCGGCAGGAGCTGCGCCGGGTTGCAACCTGGGCTTCGGTCACCCTCGACGGCGTTCGGTTCGCCCCGATGGCCAACATCGAGCTCCCCGAAGAAGTCGGCCACGCCCTCTCCTATGGGGCCGAAGGCGTGGGGCTCTTCCGCTCGGAGTTCATCTACCTCCAACGGTCGACCTTGCCGACGGAGGAGGAGCACTTCGAGATTTACAGCCGCCTGGCCCGGGAGGCCGCGCCCCGCCCGGTTTATATCCGGACGATCGACATCGGCGGGGAGAAAGCCCTGCCCCAGCTGTTGATCGAGGCCGAGCCGAACCCCGCACTCGGCCTGAGGGCGATCCGGTTTTCGCTTCGCAACCGGGAGCTGTTTCGCATTCAGATCCGGGCCATTCTCCGGGCTTCGGTCCAGGGGAATATCCGGGTCATCATCCCGATGATCACCGAGATGGAGGAGATCGGCGAGATCCGGTCCCTTTTCGACGAAGCCCGGGCCGAGCTGACCGCCCAGGGCAAGCCCTTCGACCCGGCGATCCCCATCGGCATCATGATCGAAGTGCCGGCCGCGGCGGCCATCGCCGACCTCCTGGCCGGGGAAGTGGATTTTTTCAGCATCGGGACCAACGACCTGCTCCAATATTACCTGGCGGTGGACCGGTCCAACGAACACGTCTCCTATCTCTATAAGCCGCTCCACCCGGCGGCTCTGCGGTTGTTGAAACATGTCATCGGCTCGGCCGTCCGCCAGGGCAAGGATGTCGCTCTTTGCGGCGAGATGGCCGCCGATCCCCTCCTGGCCATCGTCCTTCTCGGTCTAGGCCTGCGGACGTTCAGCATGAACCCGATTTTCATCCCCCGGGTCAAAAAAGCTCTTCGGGCCGTGGAAGTCCGGTCCGTCCGGCGGGTCGTTCAGCAAGCGATGAACCTTCGTTCGGCCCAGGAGGTGGAGGAGTTCGTGATCGAAAAGCTTCTGCCGAAATACCCCGACGCGTTCTTGATGACCGGCACCTGAAAACAACGGGCGCGGGCGGAACCGGGTTATTTTCGTCCGTAGGTGTCTTCCAGGCGGACGATGTCCGCTTCGTCGGAATCGCCCAGCCAGATCTCCATGATCCGGGCGGGATGCGTTCCGACGCAGCGGAGGCGGTGGCGGGCTTCCCGGGGGATGTAGATTTCCTCGTTGGGACCCGGCCGCCAGACGCGTTCATTCACGGTGATTTCGAGGCCCTCGTCCAGGGCGATCCAGAATTCCGCCCGCCGGTTGTGATACTGGAGGGACAACGAGCCGCCCGGATCGACGGTGATGATTTTGATGCTGCCGGCCTGTTCAGGGGGGAAAGCCCGGAATTTTCCCCAGGGCCGGCGATCCTCGATAATTCGGGCGCGGAAGTCGCGCTCGTCCTCAGAAGGGGACATCATCCTCGCCGATCGGACCGACGGGTTCTTCGTCGGACGGGAATTCGTTGGCCGGAGCGTCATGGCCGGAATCGCGGTAGGGCTGGTCGATATTGTCTCCCCGCGGCCCCTGGGAATCGCGCGAACCCAGAAGGACGATATTGAAGGCCTCGATTTCCGTCGTTTTCCGCTTGTTACCGTCGCGGTCCTGCCAGCTGCGGGTCCGCAGCTTCCCTTCGACCAGAATCTGCTTGCCCACTTCCAGGAAGCGGTCGCAGAATTCCGCCAGCTTTCCCCAGGCGTAGAGGGAATGCCATTCCGTTTTTTCCTGTTTCTGATTCGTCTTGGTGTCGAACCACCGTTCGTTGGTCGCCAAGGTGAAGCGGGCGACGGACCGGTCGGCCTGGGGAAGATGCCGAAGCTCCGGCCGCTGGCCGATTCGGCCGATCAGGATGACTTTGTTCAGGCTGTTTTGATCTCTCATTTGATGTCCTTCAATTCTTTCAGCTTCTCGGCGGCCTGTTTGGCTTCCTCTTCAAGAGGATATTTCGAGCGCAGGAGATTGAGAACGGCGATCGCCTCGGTCTTTTTTTTCATCTCGACCAGGGCGAATCCCTTTTTCAAAAGGGCGGCGGCGGTTTTATCGCTGTTCGGGTATTCCAGAAGCAGCTGGTCGAAGGCTTCGATCGCCGGAGCGAATTTCTTCTGGCTGAACCGGCACTCGCCGATCATGAAGAGGGCGTTGTCGGCCAGCGGATTGGCCCCGTACTGGTCGCGGTAAAGGGTGAAACCGTCCAGGGCCAGATCGAAGTTGCCCTTGCTGTAGTCGGCCATGGCGGCCTGGTAGAGTTCCTGGGCGGAAAGCCCCGAAGGGGGGGTGATTTTATCCCCCGGGGACGGAGTCTTTTCGGTTTTGACCTTTGCCGGCGGATTTTTTTCTCCGGGCTTGGATTTTGCGCCGGGAGCCTTGGGCTCCGGTTCGGCCGACGTCTCCGCCGGGGCCGGGGTTTTCAGAGCGAGCAAATCCTCCGACATCCGGACAAGCCGCTCTTCGATCTGGGACAATTGCTCCTGGATGGCCCGCACCTGCCCCGGAGTTTCGGCGATCCCCTCCAGGTTTCGGGCCTGGAATTTCTGATAATCCTTGAACTGGGCGACCAGGTCGCGGACCAGGTCGCCGATGGTTTTCAGATCGGCCGCCGACTGGTCGAGCCGTTTTTCGATCCGTTGGGTTTGCAGCTTGAGCGCCTGGATGTCCTCGTACATCAGCTCGTACGCTTTCTTGCTGCGGTCCTGTGCCTGGCCGGACAGGGCCAGGCCGGCGATCAGCAAGAATCCGAGGAGACGGCGCATGGTCGATCTACTTTTCGATGACGAGGAACTGAGCCCGCCGGTTGTTGGCCCAGGCGGTCTCGTTGCTGCCCATGTCGAGCGGCTGGCTTTTGCCGTAGGAGATGATTTTCATCCGCTCGGCCGGAATGCCGAGAGCCACGAGATAATCCATGGCGCTCTTGGCCCGCTTTTCGCCCAGGGCCAGGTTGTATTCCTCGGTGCCGCGGTCGTCGCAATGGCCTTCGATCAGAATCTTGGCGGTCCGGTACTTCTTCATCCAGGCGGCGTTGGCCTCGAGAATCGGCTTGGCGTCGTCGCGGACAAAATACTTGTCGTAATCGAACCGGATCATCCGCAGGTTCCGTTCCTGGTTGATCTGGTCGAGGGATTTCTTCATGAACAGCTCTTCTTCCGAAAGCGCCGGGGGTTGGGCCGGGGTTTCTTCCTTCACCTGCTCGACTTTCGGTTGTTCCTGAGCCTGCGGCGGCGGAGGAGGCGTGGGTTTTGTCTTCGGCTTGCAGGAGATCGTAAATGAGACAGCCAGCAAGACGATGATCGCGAGGGCGAAAAATTTTTTCATGGGGCCTCCTAAAAATGGGAGTCGGATGAGGGGCCTTGCAGCCGCCTCTGTCATTCCCCAATTTACATGGAATAAGACGGAGTGTCAATTCGGTTTGTCTCACTCGGCGGTGTTATTTTGCCGTCTCCAGCCGCGAGACGGCCTCCGCCCCCATGTTCGGTTCTCAACGGATTTTCCCGCCGGGCCGGTTCGGCTCCGATGAACTTGCGACCCGGCTTCTCTCGCCGGCCGGAGGGAAAATCATGAACCGGACGCGTCGCCTTCGGCGGGTTGCCGGCCGGGGCGCCCGGAATAAGATGAGCCGTAAGACGCCGATCGAAGGTCCGCCGCGGGAGGGTGAGAAGAACGGGGGGGATTAATTCGACCATTTGGCCAGCTTGTTCTGGCCGATCGATGTGAGCTTCCGGAGATTGCGTCCGTCGGCGTCGATGACGTGGATCTGCTGGGACCCGCCGGCGGTGGAAGTGAAGAGGATGTGCCGGCCGTCGGGGGACCAGGAAGGGGATTCGTTCCGGGCATTCATGTCGGTCAGCTTGGCAATCGTCTGGGTCAGGACGTTATAGATATAGAGGTCGAAGATATTATCCACCCGGGCGGTGTAGACGATCTTGTCCCCGTTGGGCGACCAGGCCGGGGCGTCGTGGTGATTGGCTCCGAAGGAGATCCGGCGGACATTTCCGCCCTCGGCATCCATGATATAAACCTGGTTCGTTCCGCCGCGGTCGGACGTAAAGACAATCTCCCGTCCGGTCGGCGACCAGCAGGGCGCCATGTCGGCTGCGGAGTTGAAGGTCAGCCTTCGAACCCGACCGACCCGGGTCGGATTGGCCTCGATTTCGGCGACGTAGATTTCGTGGTTTCCGTCCATCGAGGAGACGAAGGCCAGCTTCTTTCCGTCGGGGGCCCAGGCGGAAAGGTAGTTCTGGCCTTTGCGGGAAACGGGCGTCCGGGTCCGGCTTTTTTCGAAGACGTCGAGGATGTAAACACCGGCGGCATTGTTTTGCCAGGAGGTGTAGGCCAGCCGCCGTCCGGACGGATCCCAGGCCGGAAAGGAATCGTTGACGGTGTTGAAAATCAGCCGGGTCTGGTTCGCTCCGTCGTAATCCATCAGGTAGAGCTCCTCGTTTTTATCCCGGTTGCTGACGAAGGCGATCTTGGAGCTGAAGATCGGCTTTTCACCGTAGGCCTTCATGATCTCGTCGGCGGCCAGGTGGGCCAGGGAGCGGAAATTCTCTTCCTGGTACTGGTACTTTTTGGGAGGAAGGATCGTCTTGCCCGTCTTGACGTCGTACAGGTACCATTCGAAGATCACGCCGCGCGTCGGCGCCGGATCGACGCGGGCGGCAAACAGAACGCCGGCCTGGATCGACTGCCATTCCTTGAAATCCGGATTCCGGACATCGGTGAGCGGCCGGATGTAATCATAGTAGGATTTGGGAAGAAGCTCGAAGATTCGGGTGAAGCGGATATCGGCCTCGAACACGGCCTGGATTTCCTCGGCCGCCTTTTTGGCTTCGGGCGTGGACAGGAAGGCCGGCAGGGCAAAGGGAACGGCCGGCATTCCTTCGCTGATCCTCAAGTTGAATTCCTGCTGGGCCGGGGAGGGGACGGCCGAAGCCAGAAGTCCGGCCAACATCACGAAGCCGAATTTTTTCATCGTTTATGCTCGAAAAGAAGATTGATGCCGAGATATTCACCGTCGTATTCGGCGGGAAGCGGCGGAAAGGGCGCG
This sequence comes from uncultured Eubacteriales bacterium, assembly GCA_964411395.1. Taxonomy (GTDB): domain Bacteria; phylum Acidobacteriota; class Aminicenantia; order Aminicenantales; family UBA4085; genus JAAZPG01. Next base: position 26,245 of record CAYPKX010000021.1, read on the forward strand.
GCGTTGGTCACCGCCCGCTGGGCGATCATGTCGAAATTGGGCAGGCCGCTGGACCGGGTGATCTTGACTGTATCGATCTTCCCGTCGCGGTAAATCCGAAAATAGACGACGGACTGCAGGATGACGCCCGGGCCGGGATCGATCCGGCTGGGGAACCAGTTGACCCGGAGTTCATCCTGGATGCGGTTGAGGTAATAGGCGTAAGGAAAATCGGCCAGGCCGTCGTCGAACCCCCCGCCGAATCCTTCGCCGGTTCCGTCGCCGGTTCCTTCTCCTGTTCCCCCCAGGCCGATCAGCATTCCCGAACCTTCGCCGGTCAGACCGGCGGCGCCGGCCGTTTCGGCGGCGGACGCGGTTTTGGTTCCCGGCTCAGCTTTGGAAATCGACGCCTTTTTCTCGGGAACCGGTTTGCGCTTGGTCTTGGCTCCGTCGACCGGGTAGCGGAGCTTGGATTCGGCTTTGGGCTTGATCTTGTCGGCTACGGCCAGATCACGGAGCATGTCTTTCCTGGCCGCGGCCGGCGCGGTTTCGGTCTTGACCGCGGCCGCGGCTTGACCGCCCGAACCGCCGGCCGGGCGTCCGTTGCCTCCGCCGCCGCCTCCTCCGATCCCGCTGATCCCGAAATAATGAATGGCGCCCTTGGGGGTCGCTTTTTTCGGCAGGGAGGGATTAATGAGGATGACGGCGAAGAGCAGGGTGTGGGCCGCCGCCGATACGGTCATGGCCCGCTTGAAGGCTTTATCGTTGAACCGGGCCCCGGCGATCATTTTCTCCGAACCTTTTTCTCCTCGGGCTGGACCATGAGACCGACGGTCTCGATCCCCAGCTTTTTGACGATATCCAGAACGTCGATGACGAAACCGAAGGGCACGTTCTTGTCCGCCCGGAGGAAGACGATCCGCTTGGTCTTGCCGTAGAAGGCATTGGACAGCCGGTTTTCCAGGAGATTGATGTTGATGATCGCGTCGCCGACGTAGATGGACTGGTCGGACTTGATCGTAATCGGCAGGCCGTCCTCGGCCGGGGCGGTGTCGGTCTCGGCCGACGGGAGATCCACGCCGATGCCGCTCTGCATCATCGGGGCGGTGACCATGAAAATGACCAGGAGGACGAGCATGACGTCGACGAACGGCGTGATGTTGATCTCCGAAAGGGCCGTGCCGACATCGCGTTTGGCCCGGACGGTCGGAAGCTTAGGGAGTACCATAAAGGCGCTCGGCGATGCTCAGAAGCTCGAGGGAAAAATCTTCCATGTCGGTGATCTGATCCTTGAGCTTGTGGAGGAACATATTGTAGGCCATGACCGCCGGGATGGCGGCAAACAGGCCGACGGCTGTGGCGATCAACGCTTCGGCGATGCCCGGAGCGACCGAGACCAGGCTGGTCGAGCCGGTCACGCCGATCCCGATGAAGGTGTCCATAATGCCCCAGACCGTGCCGAAGAGTCCGATGAAAGGCGAGACGCTTCCGGTTGTGGCCAGGAAGCCCATCATCTTTTCCAGCCGGGCGACCTCGGCGTTGCTGGCCTTGGTCAGGGCCCGGCTGAGGTTCTCCAGCCGGGAGCCGGGGGCCTCTTCGCCGGCGGATTTCTGTTGTTTGGCCAGATAGGCCATTTCCTTATAGCCGGCCGAAAACAGCGCCGCCGCCGGGCTTCCCGAGTAGGACTTGGCCGACTCGTTGACTTCGGTCAGGCTCCGGCTTTTCTTGAAGACGTCCAGAAATTTTTTATTCTGCTCCGCGGCCGTCCGGAACGTTTTTCGTTTGAAGATGATGATCGTCCAGGAAAAAACCGAAAAAAACAGGAGAATGAGAAGGATCAACTGGACAATGACGGAGGCTTTGGCGATCAAGGCGAAGATGTTCATGGCTCTTCGGTTCAGGATAGCACAGGGGGGGAGAGGATTCAACGAAACGCGGCCGAACATGGCCGCTCCGCCTCAGCTGGGACGCGGATTCGGCTCCCCGAAGACGTCGAGCATCCGGGCGAGAATGGCCACGGCCACCTCCTTGGCCGACTCGCCGCTTTCATAGACCGGGCCGACGCAGGAGGGACAGCCGGATTTGCAGGGGCAGGCGGAAATCGTCTTCAGGCAATATTCGAGAAGCTTTTTGTCGAGGTCAAAGAGAGACGGGCTCAGTCCGATCCCGCCGGGATAATTGTCGTAAAGGAAGATATTGGGCTCGAAATCCGGCTCGAGCGCGGTCAAGCCCGGCCCTTTCTGGACTTTGGCCAGGACGTCTTTGGGCGGGATCGACTCGCCGGTCGAGTTGTCTCCGATCGAAACGCCCAGGTCGTGGATGTCGCACATCAGGAAGAGCGGAGCGACGTTGTGGACGATATAGGAGAGCCCGTACAGGCCGTTGATCTTTTCCTCCGGGCCGTAGTCAAGGGAGGCCAGGAGGTCCCCAGGGATGGTCGCCCACCAGGCGGTGGTCGACATTTCGTTCTGGGGCAGGCTCAGGTCCCCGGCCCCGACGTTTTCCTGGGTGTGGAACTTGATCTTCTTGAAGCCGACGACCTGGGTGGCGACATGGACTTCGCCGTGGCGGACGTCGAAGCGGTCCAGGCGCTTTCGATCGAACTCGTCCAGGATTTTGATTTTGGTGTAATCGATGGCGTCGGTATAGTAGTCGATGTCGGTTTTCTTGACGTAGGCCTTGCGCTCGGTGAAGTCGAGCTTTTCGACGTAATATTGCTCGCCCTCGCAGATGTAGATGGCCTTTTCGTGAAGCGTGGTCAGGGCGGCGGTAAAATCGACCTCGGCGATGATCCGCGTCTTTTCGGTCGTGTCGACGACCACGAAGTTGTCCGAGGAGATCGAACGCAAGCTGACGCCGTCGGCCGGGTAGGCGTCCTGGGTCCAGTACCATTTGTCCTTGGCGTGATGGAGGTACTTTTCCTCTTCGAGAAATTTGAGGACCTCGCCGATCTCGGCCCGGCCGAACGTGTCCCCGTCCTGGAACGGCAGCTCGAAGGCGGCGCACTCGACATGATTGATGAGGATGGTCAGGTTGTCGGGGTTGATCAGGGCCCGCTCGGCTGACTTGGAGAAAAAGTAGTCCGGATTCTGAATGATGAATTGGTCCAGCGGCGCGCTGGAGGCGACCAGGACCGCGGCCGAAGCACCGGATTTTCGGCCGGCCCGGCCGATTCTCTGCCAGGTCGAGGCGATCGTCCCGGGATAGGAGGCCAGGACCGCCACGTCGAGCGTGCCGATGTCGATTCCGAGCTCGAGGGCGTTGGTCGAGACGACGCCCAGAATCCGGCCGTCGCGGAGGCCTTTCTCGATCTCCCGCCGCTTGATCGGAAGGTACCCGCCGCGGTAGCCGCGGATCAAGCCCTCCTGTTTGATCGTTTTTTCCAGATCCTCCTTGAGGTAGGTCAGGAGGACTTCGGTCACCAGTCGGCTCTGGGCGAAGATGATCGTCTGGAGGTTCTGGTGGAGGAAGATCGAGGCGATCCGCCGGCTTTCGTTGACGTACGAGCGCCGGATGCCCAGGGCCGGGTTGACGACCGGCGGGACATAGAAGATGACGTACTTTTCGCCGCGCGGCGCGCCGTTGTCGTCGATCAGCACGGCCGGAGCCTCGATCATCTTCTCGGCCATCTCCAGGGGGTTGGCGATCGTGGCTGTGCAGAGGATGAACTGGGGGTTGGCTCCGTAGAAGGCGGCGACCCGCTTGAGCCGGCGGAGGACGTTGGCCAGATGGCTGCCGAAGATGCCGCGGTAATTATGGAGCTCGTCGATGATGACGTATTTCAGGTTCTCGAAGAGCTTAATCCATTTGGTATGGTGAGGGAGGATCCCGGCGTGGAGCATGTCCGGGTTGGTCAGGACGATGTGACCCCGGGCCCGGATGGCCCGGCGGGCGTCCTGGGGCGTGTCGCCGTCGTAGGTGAAGATTCGGATCTCTTCCGGAAGCCTGGCGATGGTCTCATCGAGCTCGGCCCGCTGGTCATTGGCCAGGGCCTTGGTCGGGAATAGGTATAAGGCCCGGGCTGAGGGGTCCTTGAGGATCGCGTCCAGGACCGGAAGGTTATAGCAGAGCGTCTTGCCCGAGGCGGTCGGGGTGACGACCACCGGGTTTCCGCCTTCTTTGACCGCCTTCCAGCAGGCGTGCTGGTGGACGTAGAGCCGCTGGTATCCCTTCTCCTTCAAAGCCGCGACCAGGGCGGGGTGGACGTCCTCCGGGTATTCCTCGTACCGGCCTTCCTGGGCCGGAAGATGCCTGATCGCGGTCAGGGAATCGGTCTTGAGGGCTTCGTCCCGGAGGATCTCGAGGGCTTTCTGGAGATTTTCTTCGCGGCCCATAGCCGCATGCTAGCGCATCGCCTTGTCACGGTCAATGAGTCCGGATGCGGACGCGCCGGTCAGGCGCCGGCGGGGATTGAGAAACCTTCCGGGACTTCCCGATGTTTGTTTCGCCTTCGTGTCGTAAATCACACGGATACGAAATGAAATCAAGAGCCGCGAAAGAGCGGATCGATGATCCTGAGCTTGACCAGGGAAAGCGCCCCGTCTTCGGCTTCTTCAAGGGCGTAGATGTACCGGCCGCGAAGGGCCTTGAGGCTGATTTTGTCGTTGATGATGAAGCTGTCCGTCAACTTGCCGTCTTTATCAAAGATGTCGTAGAGCCGTCCCTTTGATTCGTCCGATTGGGACGTTTTAACCCATATCGCGTCCCCGTTCGGCAGAATCTCCTTGATGTCCAACTCGAATTTTCTTTCCGGAATGTCGTATTTTTTCTTCCACGCGTCCTCCCCTTCTTCCTCGATATGGGGAACACGGGGGAAGGGACGGCGGAACGTCGCCGTGACGGCGCGGGTTTCGATATCGACTTTGTCGATCCGGTATTCCTGTGTCCAAACGACGAAGATGCTTTTCCTGTCGCCGCCCAGGACGGCGGTGAAGGGATCCCAGCCCATCGCGCCTTGCGGCATCATGAATGTTTTTGGACGGAAGGCCGCCACGGCTTTTTCCGGAAGGGTTCCCTTCTCTTGAACGATGATCCGGTAGATGACTTCAAGCAAACGCCCCGTTCTTTCGGCGGGCGGCGGCCAGGTGGTATCTGCAAAGATGAACCGGTTTCCGGCAACGCCCAGAAAGTGGCCGAACAAATTGTTTGAGGCAAAAGATCCGGGCCTGATTTCTTCGATCTGCTCCCCGTTTCTCTCGAGGTGAATGATCTTGTCCTGGTTGTGATCCTTGATGTAAAAGTCATTTCCGTCGGATTGAAGCGTGCAGAAATTACGGGCAATTTCACCCGGCCCCTGTCCGGGTCGGATCATGTTTTTGACGAATATCCCGTCCGGCGTGAATTTCAGAAGCTGGATTTCGTCGCCGACGGCGAAGGAGCCGTCGTTCAAGACAACAAAGCCCCATGGGGATTTTAGATAAAATCCCTCTCCCTTGTCCGCAACCCGGAAAATTTCCTCGGTTTGCAGAATCCGGGCGGGATTTTTCAGGACCGAGGAATTCAGGTTTTCGATGACCTCCTGGTAAAATGCGGGCAAGCGGATTGCCGGGATAAAAAGGATGAAAAGAACAAGATATTTGCCGGCGTTTTTCGTCATTTCCCCCTGCCAACCTTCATAAAATATTCCGCCTCTTGTCATCATATTCTTCGGATGGGATATTTTCAACATCAGCCCTGACGGCTTCCCGGCGACCCGCGAGCGCTTGGAAAAGATAAAAGAATAGCCGGGGTTGCCCTTACCCCGCGAAGAAGCGCGAGGCGGATACGACGAACACGCCGGGAGACGGCTTTTTAAAAACGCCGTTTTTCCCGATGATCTGAATGAACGGAATTCCCCCGAGCGCTCGGGCTTGAAGATAATGGTGCCGGGCGATAGACTCGTCCTGGAGCTTGGCTTCGCCGAGAAGCCAGGGTTTCCGGTCCCGGACGATGAGGAAGTCCGATTCTTTTCCGTCCCTGGTCCGCACATACATCAGTTCGAAATTTCCGAGCCCCCGGTCCCGCCAAAGATCGAGGCGCGTTTTCCATTCGACGGCGGCATAGTTTTCGAATCTCCGGGCCGGATCCGGACAACGGCCCCAATCGAAGAAATACGTTTTTCGCTCCTTCTTGACCGCCCGGGCGAGGCGGTGGCTGTAGGGAGACAGGAAGAAGAGGGCGAACGTCAACTCCAGCGCCCGGACGGCGTTGCGGACCGAAGTGTGGCTCGTTTCCAGGTCCTCGGACAGGGATTTCAAGGACAGGGGGGAGCCGATGCGATCCGGCATGATCTGCATCAGGCCGGCGACGTTTTCCACGGCGGAGATCCGGGTGAGGTCCCGGATGTCTTCCCTGGTCAAATGGTCGGTCATTTCATTCTGCCATCGGCGGTAGAACGATTCGTCGGCCTTTGTCAACGGCTCCGGAAAACCCCCAAAAGCCGTCAGTTGTTCCAGGAGGGAAGGCTCGGACCGGCGCAGGGAAAGGATCCGCTCGATATAAGCCAGAGCGTCCTCGTCCGGCTCCGGAGCGGTGTGCGGATGTCCGGCCAGTTCGGACAAAGAAACGGGATTCAGATGGAAAAGAAAATATCGACCGGCCAGCGAATCGCCTGACTTGCGGAACCAATCCAGGCGGGCGCTTCCGGTGACGACGAAGCGGGCCTCGTTCTCAAAGCGGTCGAATATTCCCTTGAGGATGTTTTTCCAGTCGGGCATTTTGTGGATTTCATCGAAGCAGACCCAGGGGAGATCCCGGCCCGGTTTTGCTTCGCGGAGGGGACTTTCGAAGAAGCGCTCGTCTTTTCTGAAAGCGGACCGGACTTCTCTCATATCCCAGTTGAAATAAAGATGGCCGGTTCCGTAAGCAGATAAGATGCGCCGGGCCAGGGTCGTCTTCCCCGCCTGCCGGGGACCGGTGATGAATCGCATTTGCCGGCCGAAGGCCGGATCGAATCCGATGCGTTCAAGATGCCGCTTGATCATATGACTAATTTACTCCATGAGTAAAAAAAGTCAAGACTTATTTTACGGTATGGTAAAATTTGTCAAATT
>CAYPKX010000022.1:0-31738 GCA_964411395.1 uncultured Eubacteriales bacterium
TGGGGCGTCCTGGTCGAGGGCTTCATGCCCCAAGGCTACGGGATGCCCTATAACAAACCCTATTATGCGAAGCTCTTCGAAGGATACGGCTTCAAGGAATATTTCCGGCAGTACGCCTATCATAAAGACCTGGCCGAACCGTTCCCCGAACGGATGGTCAAGTTTGCCGAGCATATCATCAAAAAGGGGACGTATGCCTATCGTCATTATGACAAGAGGCAGTCGGCCCGGTTCATCGCCGACCTGGTCGAAATCCTCAACAAGACCTGGGCCGATTACCTGGAAGGCTACCAGCCGGTCACGGCCGAGGAGATCGGACGGATCCTCAAATCGGCCGAGCCCATGATCGTCGAGGACTTCATCTGGTTTGCCTACAAGGACGGCAAGCCCATCGGCGTGGTGGTGACGTTTCCGGATATCAATCAGGTCCTGGCGAAATTCAACGGTCGTCTGAACTGGTGGCAGACCGTCCGCTTTTTCCGCCTGATGAGAGGAAAGACGATCACCCGGAACCGGGTTTTTCTGGCCGGAGTCATTCCCGAGTTCCAGAACTCCGGCGTCATCGGGCCCCTTTTCCTTCACTTCGTTCGGGCCGTGGAAGCCAAGCCGCATTATAGGGAAATCGAGCTGTCCTGGGTCGGCGACTATAATCCCCGGATGCGGAAAATCTATGAGCAGATCGGGGGGGTCCACAAGAAAACCCACGCAACGTACCGGTATCTTCTCGACCGATCCCGGCCCTTCGTCCGCTTCACCAACGAGGGGGGCAACAGCGCCCTCCGCAAGGACGTCGTGGCCAGGGAAGAGTAACCGCTTCCTCCGCCGCGGGCACGCCATTCCCGCGGACGTGAACGCTTCCGTCCCCCTGCGATCTGAGCCCTATTTCTTGATTTCGGCGGCTTTGTCCATCAACGGCCGGAATTTGTTCATCAGGGCCTCGTTGATATCGAGGGGCGGGACGGCGTCGGCCGGGAGAAAGGGCTTGTACGGGTACCTGGCGACGTAGGCTTCAAACTCGTCCCGGATTTTTTTCAGCTCCGCCGGTTTGGTCAGCAGGTCGACGGCCGAGGCGGCGATGACCTTGGCCCCGGCGTTGAGACCTTTGTGCATGGCTGTTCCGACCGTGCAGGCGACGGCCGACCAGTGGTGGCTGATCGATCCCGGAACGCGGCCGGGAAAGTTGAGGGACGCGGTCGGGGCGACCAGGGTCACTTCGCCGACATCCGATGATCCGCCGCCGGTCGACTCTCCGCCGCGGGGCGGCCGCAGTTCTCCGACCTTGGTCGGCATTCCGGTCTCTTCGACCTTCAGCTCTTTCTGGAGCGATTTGGCGAAGGCGATTTCTTCCTCCGACCATTGGGGCAGGCCGACCAGTTCAATGTTTTTTTGCAGCAGCTCGGCCATTCCCTGGTTGGAGTGGCTCTGATGAATGGCACTGATGACCCGGATGGGGAGCATCTCCGTCCCGGTGGCCAGGGCTCCGGCCTTGGCGCAGTTGATCACCCGCTCATACATCTCCAGGAGACGTTCGTCGGTGTTGCGAACATAATACCAGACGCTGGCCTTGTCCGGGACGACGTTGGGGGCTTCGCCCCCCTCCAGGATGATGTAGTGCATCCGGTAGGAGACCGGCAGATGCTCCCGGAGGTAATTGGCGGCCACATTCATGATCTCGACGGCGTCCAAAGCGCTCCGGCCGGACCAGGCCGAGGCTCCGTGGGACGTTTTTCCCTTAAACGAAAAGATCGCCGAGAACAGCGCGTTCCCGCTCCGGCCGTAGCCCGTGGCCAGGGTTTCACCGCTGTGATTGTCGATGACCGCATCGACATCCTTGAACAATCCCGCCCGGACCATATAGGGGCGGCTGGCGACGATCTCTTCGGCCGGGGAACCGAAAACCTTGATCGTTCCGGGAAGGTGGAATCGATCCATGGCTTCCTTGACGGCGATGGCCGCCGAAACGGCGGCTGTGGCCATGGAATTGTGGCCGCAGCCATGGCCGGGAGCGCCCGGGACGATCGGATCCTGGGAGGGCGAATTGGCTTTTTGGGAGAGCATCGGGAGAGCGTCGAACTCGCCGAGAAGCCCGATGACCGGCTTGCCGGAGCCGTAGGTTCCGACAAAGCAGGTGGGCATGCCGGCCAGGCCGCGCTCGACTTTGAATCCGGCTTCTTCAAGGGTGTCGGCCAGAAGCTTGGACGAGCGGAACTCCTGAAGACCGAGCTCGGCGTATTCCCAGATGGCGTCAGAAATCCGGCCGAACCGGGCGACGGTCTCGGGGCGGGAGAGCCAGTCGAGGACGGTCTGTTTTTCTTTCTCGATTTTCACCTTCCCCTTGGCCGGCCCTTGCCCGGTCGAGGACGAAGGAAGGAGGACAAGGGCGAGGACGAGAACGGGGATGAGAACGAGAGACGGACGATGATGTTTCAAAGCAATCCTCCGGAAAAAATGCATTCTTCGGGTTTTATTCACCGATGATTTTAATCAGGACGCGCTTCCGTCTTCTTCCGTCGAATTCTCCGTAGAAGATCTGCTCCCAGGTTCCGAAATCGAGCTTCCCCCCGGTCACCGCGACGACGGTTTCCCGGCCCATGACCTGGCGCTTCAGATGGGCGTCGGCGTTGTCTTCAAAGCCGTTGTGCCGGTAGCCCTTGACCGGTTCATGAGGGGCAAGCTTTTCCAGCCAGACCTCGAAGTCGTGGTGGAGTCCGGATTCGTCGTCGTTGATGAAGACCGAGGACGTGATATGCATGGAGTTGACGAGGCACAAACCCTCGCGGATTCCGCTCTCCCGAAGACAGGCCTCGACGTCGGGGGTGATGTTGACGAATCCGCGGCGGCCCGGGATTTCGAAGACAAGTTCCTTACGGAAGCTTTTCATGGCGGAGGGGGAAGATTATCCGAACCGCCGACGCATTGCAAGAGCATGAATTGGTCCAGAAAATGGGTGACACCAAAAACCGAGATTCACGGCTATTCGATAAAGAAAATGTATCACGACTGTTCGCCGGAATCTCCAATGGCCGTAAAGACCTCCCCTGGTTCCCAAGGGTCATGTAGGACCGCAAAGCCGGGGGACCAATCCATAGATAAAGTCGGTACATTGGAGGGGGAGCAGGGCTGGCGGGGTTCCCGCCGCCCGTTGGGGGAGGACCCGTTTGGTGGGTTCCCCCCCATCTTCAGGGCCCCCCCCCGCTATGCGTCTTCCGGGAGGCATTTTCGGCCCGAGGGAGATTCATCCTCCCTTTTCTTATCGAATATTTAATACCATTTGAGATTTCGGCAAGTTTACCGCTTCGGCAAGTGTCACCCATCGTTCTGGACTTATTCAGAGCATCGGAGAGCAGCGGGATCAGGTCTTGTCAACAAGGATCAGGTTTCAGGGCCCGACCCTGTTGCTCTTTTCTTCGCTTTTTTCTGAAGGCGACGAGCGGCGGCGACAAGGTCGCTGGAACGGCGGGCGAGGACGGCCCGCTCCGATTCCTCCAGGGCCCGGCCGGCATACCGGAGCTCGTAATGACGGACGGCAAGCCCCGACAGCGAGCGAAGCTCCGGATGGGCGGAGGAGAGATCTCCGGCGTATTCGGCGGCCGTCTGGGACGGCCTTCGGGGAAAACCGATCCGGGCGAGGCGGAGGAGAAGCGTTTCATAAAAATCCTCCGGTTTCCTCCGGACCGGTTTCCAGGAGGGGAGCCGCCCCCGGGTTCTGGCCTTGAGGATGATGAAAACGGCCAGAACAAGGACCGTCAAGCCGATGAGGAGGGGGAGGAGAGCGTCGGCGGCTTTCCGGACGAGATTGTAGAGGAAATTACGCTGAGTATACGTGTCGAAGCCGACGACGTAGCGGTACCAGCGAAACTGGAGAGCCTCGAACTGCTGGTTAAGCGCGGACCAGACTCTGGTCAGGATCGAAGCCGGTCCCTTCTGGGTGAAATCGGGCGGAGTTGCATCGAATGTCGTCCAGCCCGTTTCGGGGAGATAGGCTTCGACCCAGGCGTGGGCGTCGCTTTGCCGAATGTCCCAGAAACCGCCGTATTCGTTCCATTCCGTTCCCAGAAACCCGACGGTCAGACGGGCCGGGATCTTCAGGTGCCGCAGCAGGAGGCACATGGCCGTGGCGAAATATTCGCAGTTGCCCGACTTTGAATCGAAGAGGAATCCGCCGATGTCCTGGCGGCCGTGAGCCACGGCCAGGGAGTAGGAATAACCGTTTCGGAGCCGCTCGGCCACGGCTTCGGCTTTGGCCCGGGGCGTCTCCGCCCGGCCGGCGAATTGGACGGCCAGACGGCGGAGCCGGTCGTCGCCGTCGGGAAGCTGGAGGAAATATTCCCGGAGCATCCGATCGTATCCGTCGATCGACCGGGAAAAGTCGGGCCCCCGGTTCTGGGTCAGGACACGGTAGCGGGTTCCCTCGGGATACGCGCCGGGAAAATAGGCCGTGTCGGTGAAGTCGAAAAAGGCGCTCGGGAACTGAGTTTCAATCGCCGCCGGGGCTCCGACGAAAAACACGAGATTGGTGTTGAGCAACGGATAGATGTCGAACCGTTCGCCCCGGGACGGAGCTTCGGGATCATGGCTCGGACTGTAAATAACTCCCCGCTCCCTTCGCAGCCAGGCCATCGTTCGCCGCGTCTGGACATCTCGCCCGGCCAGGCGATAGGTAAAGTTGACCTGGGATTTTTGCCAGCGCCGGCCGTTGAACAGGTCGAAAGCCGCGGCTCTGACATAAATCATGTCGGGCCTGACGGGGCCGCCGCTGTCCTCCAGGATGACCCGCATCACCCGGGCGGTGTTTTTCCGGATCGGACCCAGGTAGCCCAACTCCACCTGTTCGGTCAGGCCCGAAAAATTCCGCATCGAGAGTTGAAATCGGGTCAGTCCGGTCCCCGCCAGGATCTGCTGCATCCGGGCGCTGTACGGCCGCGGAAGGGAAATGAAAGCGAAGGCCGCAAGCGCGACGGCCGTCCCCATGACCGACCCGAGACGCCTGGTCCAGTCGGGCTTTCGCGGTTTGGGCCGGGGATCCCTTCGGTCGATCAGCCAGGCTCCCGCGGCCAGGAAAAAGGCCAGGAACAGCGGAAAATACCATAAGCTCAAGGCCTGGCCCGAAGCCAGAAAAAATACCAGAAAAGAGGCGGTGAGGAGCTGACCGGAGGCCCGGCCCGTTTTCGGATTGAACAGGAGATAGGCCAGTATGAACAGGATCAGGCGGGAAACGGCCCGGAGCGATCCGGCCCAGGGAAGATCGAAGAAGAAAAAGAAGAGAAGGTAGGCGGCGGCCAGGAGGTCGAAGACGAGACGGGGCAGAGGATAGCGATTTTTGCGGTCGCAGAGCCAGCCGAGGGGAAAAAGAACGAAATATCCGAGGAGGGGCAGCGGATTGAGCTCTTCGATCAGAAACATCGAGGCGAAAGCGACGGCCGCCGTGAGGTAGGCGAACCGCGAAAGGGGGATTTCTTCCGGGAAAGCCCTGGTTTTGACCTTGGGCAGAGGTTGGGCGAACCGTTCGACGATCTTGCCCCGGCCCAGCAAGGCCAGGGTTTTGAAAATCAGTCCAAGATGGATCAACCCGTGGCCGTAAGCGACCGTCGCTTCGGGAGTGCGGAGACGCACGTCGGCCCCGGCATCGATGAAATATTTGGCCAGCGAGGCGGCTTCCGAGATGATCCGCTCCGACTCCGGGCCTTCGGCGTCCTCGACCGTGACCGTGACCCGGTTTCCGATCTGTTCGGCGTATTCCTTGATGATCGGCTTGCCGGTTTTGGCCGTCAGCTTCCAGTTGATCAGCCGCGAATCCTCGCCGGTTCCGTATTCCCGGAGTCCGTAGAAATCCTCGCCCACGCCCCTTCGCGGGAGGGAGATTTCCTCGGCCCGGACGGCGGGCGAGGCCTGGCGGCCGTAGATTTCGAAGACGCGGGGAAACACCAGGCCGACGAGGCCGCTGACCCGGCGACGGCGCTGGAACAGGCCGAAGGGAAAATCACTCTCCAGCCAGACGTCGCCGATTTCATTCAAGCCCCGGCGGGGGAGACGGCCCGGAATCGTAACGCCCTCTTCCGTCCCCCTCTTAATCACGGGGAGAAAGGACCGACCGGTCGGCGACCGGACGGAAAGGAAATGGGTCGAGCCGCCCTTCTCTTTTTTCAGAAAGACCGACAGGGGAAATTCCGTGTCCTGGAAGACCTGTTCGGGAAATTCGGCCCGGGCGGCGAGTCCTTTGAGATTGCGGCCGGACCACCACCAGGAGGCGGCCAGGATCGACCATAACATCCCGTCAATGAGGTAGAGAAGATTGGCGCCGCTGGTCGCCGCGCCCAGGAGGGCCAGCCCGGCGGCGATGATGAAGCGGACACCAAGGCGGGTCAGCATGGAGCGCGTGTGTTACAGCGGAATGGGAACCCGTTCGAGGACGTTATGGATGATCGTGTCCGATTCGTGGATGCGAAGCAGGCCGAAGGATTGCGACTCGATGACGATGCGGTGGGTCAGGACGGGCCCGGCGACGCGCTTGATGTCGTCGGGCAAAACATGGTCGCGTCCGAAGGTCAGGGCATGAGCCTGGGCCGCCCGGCGGAGGAGAAGGGACCCGCGCGGGCTGACTCCGAGCTTGATTCCCTTGGTCTTGCGAGTTTCCGAAGCCAGGGCGACGATGTACCCGAGAAGGGCGTCGTCCACCCGGACGTTGTCCACCTGTTCCTGAAGGGCGATGATTTCCGCCGGAACGAGAACCGGCTCGAGCCGCGAGGCCAGCTGGTAGAGATCCCGTCCCCGAATGATCTCTTTCTCCTTATCGGCCGAGGGATAGCCGATCTTCACCCGGAGGAGAAAGCGGTCCAATTGCGCTTCGGGCAGGGGGAATGTCCCGTGATATTCGATCGGGTTCTGGGTGGCGATGATCATGAACGGGTGGGGCAAAGGATAGGTCCCGCCGTCGACCGTGACCTGGAGGTCGTTCATCGCTTCCAGGAGGGCGCTCTGGGTTTTGGGCGTCGTCCGGTTGATCTCGTCGGCCAGGACGATATGACTGAAGATGGGCCCCGGCTTGAAGGAGAAGGTGCTTTCGCGGGGATTGAAGATCGACATCCCCAGGAGGTCGGAGGGGAGGAGGTCGTTGGTGAACTGAATCCGCCGGAAGGACGATTCGATCGACCGGGCCAGAGCCACGCCGAGGAGCGTCTTGCCGATGCCGGGGACATCCTCGATCAGGAGATGGCCCCGGGCCAGGAGGGCGGTGACGACCAGCCGGACGACTTCGGGGTCGCCGACGAACACGCTGCGGATGTTGGCGATGAGGGCATCGATATTCTTCATCGGGCTCCTATTATAACTCTTTTAACCGATTTCCCCATGCGGCCTTTGTCCGGGTCCTTGTGTCCGGGCTCGTCCCCGGCTACAATAATCCCGACCCGTCCCTTGAAGAGGAGTCCAGGATGATGACCACTCCGACGAAGGTGATCCCCGCCGTCCTTTTAAGTGTGTTTTTGGGAGGGATTTCGACCGCCTCTCTCCCGAGCGATCAGGATTCCCGGGTTTCCGGTTTGCTCCCCAAGCCGGACGGCTGGACCGAATTCGAGCCGCTCCAAACGTACATCCCCGATACCTTGTTTGAATACATCAACGGCGCGGCCGAAAACTTCATCAGCTATGGATTCGTCGAACTGGCGGTGGGTCAATACCGGGGCGCCGACGGCAAGGCCGAAATGACGGTCGAAGTCTACGATATGGGCCGACCCGACAATGCCTTCGGAATCTATGGCTCCGAGCGCTATCCCGAGAGCCGGTTTCTCCCCATCGGCGTTCAGGGGTATATCGAAGACGGCGTATTGAATTTTTTCGGCGGCCGGTTCTACGTCAAGCTGATGGCTTACGAGGCCGGGGATAAAACCGAGACCGTGCTCAAACAATTTGCCGCGGCGGTCCTCAAAGGCATTCCTGAGACGGGGGACTTTCCGCTTCCCATCCGTTCTTTTCCGGCGGCCGGCCTGGTCAAAAACAGCGAAAAGTTCATCCTCCGTGATTTCCTCGGTATGGCGTTTCTCACCCGCGGATACGTGGCCACGTATCGGACGGGGGAAACGGGCGAATACGATGCGTTTATCATCGATACTCCGCTTCCGGAGGAGGCCTTAAAGACATGGACCGCTCTGATCGGGCATTTCTCCAAATCGGCGGCAACCGCCGCTCCGGCTTCGGGAGAGATCGCCCGGTTGAAAGACCCCTACCTGGCGAATCTTCTCGTTCTCAAGGAAGGACGGTTCGTCGTTGGCGCGGTCAAGGTGAAGGACGGAGCGGAAGCAGCGGCGGAAAAAACGCTCCGGGCGGCGGCCGCATCGCTGGCCGGAAAGTGAAACCGGCCGGGTCAGCCGGCCAGGTATTTTTTAAAGCGTTCGTATTCGGAAAGCAGCGTCTGGTAGGCGGTCTTGGCGTCCTCGACGCGCGATTCGGCCCCGGCTTTTTCGATCGCCCAGGCGGCGGCCTGAAGCCCCGTCAGGCTGAGGTTGGCCGAGGCGCCCTTGATGTAATGACCGATTTCGCGAACGGCCTTGGCGTCCTGATTGGCCAGGGCTTCGGCCAGGGCCGGAGATTTTTCGGTAAATTCCTCTTGGTAGATCGTCAGCAGCTCTTCAAGGAAAGCTTCGTCGCCGCCGACGCGTTCGAGCGCTTCGGCCCGGTCGATGGGGAGGGCGTCATTTGGATTCGGGCACACGGGGGGTTCCTTTCTTCGTTTTGATCCGGGAGTCTTTCGGACTTTTAATCTCCGAGCAGAGGCCGACGCGGTTGCGTCCTTCCTGCTTGGCTTTATAGAGAGCCCGGTCGCTTTCTTTGATCATCCGCTCGCCGGCCGGGCGGCGAAAACACTCCGAAGAGGCGCAGCCGAGGGAGAGGGAGAGGTTCAGACTTCCGCCTTCGACCCGGATCTTCTGCTTTTCCACGGCCGACCGGAGCCGTTCGGCGACCACGGCCACATGATACAGGCTGCAATTGGGAAGGACGATCAGGAATTCATCTCCGCCGTAGCGGCCGACCTTGTCGTAGGGCCGGATGTGTTTTTCCAGGCAGGCGGTGACCCGGCTCAGGACCTTGTCCCCGATCTGGTGGCCATAGGTGTCGTTGATCTTTTTGAAATAATCGACGTCGATGAGGATCGTGCTGAGGGAATAATCCCCGCCCCGGCGGCAGTGGGCCATCTCGTCGGAGAGGAAGCGGAGAATCGTCGCCCTGTTCCATATCCCGGTCAGGCTGTCCCGGGTGGCCAGCTCGAACAGCCGCTTCTGGGAATCGAGGAGCTTGTCCTCCAAGGCGATGATTCGGCCTCCGGTCTGAAGGCGGGCGCGGAGCTCGGCGAAATTCACCGGTTTGGTCATGAAGTCGTCGGCCCCGGCTTCCAATCCGTCGATGATGTCCTGGATGCTGTCGCGCGACGTGAGGAGGATGATATAGGTATAGCCGGGCTTGTTGAGCGCCCGGATCCGCCGGCAGAGCTCGGGCCCCTCGGCCCCGGGCATCATCCAATCGAGGAGCGCCAGCCGGGTTGTCGGGCCGCGGAGGGCTTCCCAGGCCTGATTGCCGTTGCGGGCGACGATCGTCTCATAGCCCCAGGATCTCAGGTTTTTTTCCAGAATGCGGCTGGAGATGGGATCATCTTCCGCGATCAGGAGCGGAGGAAGAGGAGACATCCTGCTCATTCCCCGGACAACGCCGCTGCCGGCCTGCGTCCTCGTTCGATTTTGGACATAGGAAACTCTACGCCCCTCATTATATTCAAGACGGGGTTCAGGTCAATGCTCGCCAGGGGTGATATTCAGGGGGGAGGAAGCTCTTTACCCCGGGTCCGGTTGGTCTTACAATAGGCCCATGAACAAAGATAGCAAAGCCTTGACGATCGCCGCTTGGATCGTGGCCGCGGCCGTTCTCGGTTTCGTCTTCAAAATGACCGAGGCGGTTCTCTTCCCTCTCTTTCTGGCTTTGTTCATCTATTTCGTTTTCGCTCCCGTCCAGGACTTCCTGATGAAGATCAAGCTGTCCCGGACCGTGTCTCTCGTCGTGGTGATCATCCTCGCCTTCGTCATCCTCTACCTGATGGCCCTGCTCTTCTATTCGAGCGGCAAGGCCCTGGCCTCGGATCTGCCCGATTACGGGAACAAGCTCAAGGAGACGATCGAAGGCTGGAGCCGGACGATCGAATTTCCCGGGGGCGGCGAGTTTGATCCGATGGCCTGGGTGAAGACTTTGGATGTGGCCAAAATCGGCGCCTTTCTCCTGAACTCCCTGGGGACGTTCGTCTCCATCCTTTCGAATATTTTCCTCGTTCTGATTTTTCTGATCTTCATGCTGGCCGGACGGCATAAATTGGACGGCAAAATCCGTCGTTTTTCGGATAATCCCCGGAAAGCGGCCCGGATCGTCGAGATGGTCGCCAATATCGACCGCCAGGTCCAGAAGTACCTGACCATCAAGACCGTGATCAGCCTCGCCTCGGGCCTGATCTCCATGCTCATCATCATGGCCTTCGGCATCCGGTACGCCATCCTCTGGGGCTTCATCACCTTCGTCATGAACTACATCCCGAACATCGGGTCGTTCATCTCCAAGATCCTGCCGTTCGGTTTTGCCCTTCTCCAACTCGGGAGGTTTTGGCCGGCGTTCTGGATGCTGGCCATCCTCTTTGTGACCGATGCCATCATCGGCTCGATCATCGAGCCGCGGGTCATGGGAACGGGGCTGGGTTTGAGCCCGCTGGCCATCCTGATCGCCTTGTTTTTCTGGGGCTGGCTCTGGGGAATTCCGGGGATGATCCTGTCCGTTCCGATCATGGTGGTAATGAAGATCGTCGCCTCGAATATTCCGTCGATGCGGTGGTTCGAGGCCCTGCTCAGCAATGATTGAGCGGGCCGGCCGCCCGGCCGGTCAGGACTTGAACAGAAACGTCTCCGGGGTGAGCGATTTGATTCGTTTCCCGAAAAAGCTTTTGAGGGCGTTTTCCGCCGCTTTCTGCTCGGCGACTTTGCGCGACGGTCCCTTGGCCTTGCCCAAAGCGGTCTTGTCGACCACGACTTCGACCACGAATTCCTTGCGGTGATCGGGGCCGGTCACCGTCACCGTTTTATACTGGGGCGCGGGCAGGTCCTCTTTCTGGAGGAATTCCTGGAGGGCCGACTTGTAGTTGTTGATTTCGAGGCCCTGCTTCTTGATTTTGGCATAGGACCCTTCGAGCAGCCTTTCGTAGACCGTCCGGGCCGCCTCGAATCCCCCGTCGATGTAGATCCCGCCGATCAGGGCTTCGAATGAGCCGGCCAGAATGGTGCTCTTTTTCCGGCCGCCGCTCTTTTCCTCGCCTTTGCCGAGGTGGATGACCTCGTCGAGCTGAATCTGTTGGGCATATTCGGCCAGGGCGACGGTGCTCGAAGCGGACGACTTGAATTTGGAGAGGTCGCCTTCGTTGGCTTCGGGGTACATCCGGTAGAAGAAATCGGCGGCGATCAGGCCGACGACCGAATCGCCGAGGAATTCCAGGCGTTCGTTGTCCAAGGGGAGATCCTGGGTTTCATAGGCGTGGGAGCTGTGGGTCAGGGCCAGGTGGAACAGCGTTTGATCCTTGAACCGGTAGTTCAAGCGTTTTTCCAGGGCGTGGTCGGGAAGAGGCTTGGCTTTTCTGAAAAATGTTCTTAACATGTCACATCCGCATATCCTGCATTATTCATAAAAATTCTCATGATTTTATTATTTTTTTTTATTCAATAAGATGAAGAAATTTGAGTTTTTACCCTTCGGGCGAGTCGATATGGCCCCTCTGCTTCGTTGCGAAGGGTTCGCAGTGCGACTAGCACGACTTCACCCTCCGCGTCTCGCATCTGGAGCCATCTCGGCTCGTGAATAATGCAGGATAAACGATCCGTCCGCCGACGATGGTCATCACCGGGGCGCCCCTGAGAGTCCACCCGGCGAACGGCGTATTCCGGCCCAGGGAGGCGAACCGCTTCGGGTCCACGGTCACCGGGCGGTCCAAATCGAGAAGAGTCAGATCGGCCGCAGCCCCGGTCGCCAGCCGGCCTTTATCCGGCCAATTCAGGATTTCAGCCGGACGATGGGACCACATCGTCACAAACCGGGAGAGCGAAATCAACCCGGTCCGGACGAGGCGGTCCAAAAGGAGGGAAACGGCGGTTTCCAGGCCGACGATGCCGAAAGGGGCGTCCGTAAAACCGAGGGCTTTCTCGGCTTCGGTATGGGGGGCATGGTCGGTGGCGAAGATATCCGCATCCCCGCTCCGGACGGCCTCGATCAAGGCCGAGACATCCTCCGTCGACCGAAGCGGCGGATTCATTTTGAAATTCGTCCCGCCCGCTTCCAGATCGTTTTCGGAGAGCAGAAGGTGGTGCGGCGTGACTTCGGCCGTTACCGGAACGCCGCGCTTGCGGGCCTCGGCGACCATCCGGACCGCGCCCTTGGTGCTGAGATGGGCGATATGAACGCGTCCGAGGCCGGCTTCGGCCAGGGCGATATCCCGGGCGACGATCGCGTCCTCGGCCGCGGCCGGGATTCCGGGCAGGCTCAACCGTCGGGCGACGGGGCCGTCGTTGATGACGCCGCGGCCGAACAACGACCGGTCTTCACAGTGGTCGATGACCAGGGCGTCCAGGTCCCGGGCGGAGGCCATCACCCTGGCCATGACCTCCCGGTCCTGAATGCAGCGGCCGTCGTCGGAGAAGGCGACCGCCCCGGCCTTGAGCAGGGCGGGGAAGTCGACCGGCTCTTCTCCCCGAAGTCCGCGGGTCAGGGCGGCGATGGGGAAAACCCGAACGTCGGCTCCGGCCGCCGCTTTCAGGACAAAGCCGGTGACTTCGGCCGAATCGTTGACCGGGTCGGTGTTGGGCATGGCGCAAATCGAGGTGAAACCGCCCCGGGCCGCGGCCCGGGCTCCGGTCGCGATCGTTTCCTTCCGGGTCTGCCCCGGTTCGCGCAGGTGGACGTGCATGTCGATGAAGCCCGGGGCGACGATCAGGCCGGAGGCTTCGATGATGCGGGAATCGGCGGCCCCGATCCGGCCGCCGACGGCTTCGATCCGGTCTCCGGACAGGAGAATGTCGCCCGGGGCGTCGATACCCGAACCGGGATCGATCAGCCGTCCGTTTCGGATCAGGATTCTCAAGTTGTCAATGCTTCCGGTTGAGGGCGACGGGCTCGGTGATCAGGACGTCGTCGTGTTCGTCGATTTCCTTCAGATCGACCTGAACCAGCTCGCGCCGGGAAGTCGGAAGGACCTTCCCGACATAGTCGGCTCGAATGGGCAACTCCCGGTGGCCCCGATCGATCAGAACCAGGAGCTGGATGCTTTTGGGCCGGCCGAGGTCGAAGATCCCGTCCATGGCTGCCCGGATCGTCCGGCCGGTGAAGAGGACATCGTCGACCAGGATGATGTCTTTCTTTTCGATCGGGAAGGGGATCCGGGATTTCGAGGATGAGGTCCGGGTCGAAGAGGCGGCATAATCATCGCGGTACCGGGTGATATCGATGACTCCGACGGGTATGTCCATGTGTTCCAGGTCCTTGATGGTCCGGGCGATCCTCTTGGCCAGGGAGACGCCCCGGGTGGGGATGCCGATGATCGCCAGGTTTTTAAGATTGCGGTTGCGTTCAAGGATCTCGGTGGCCATGCGGTCCAGAACGCGTTTGATTCGGGCCGCATCCATGATGTCGGCTTTTTTCTTGTTGGTCATGACACTCTCTCCTGACGCCGTCTTTTATATCATAAGAAAAATCAAAGGCCAAACCGCCGGAACGTCCGCCGGGCGGAAACGATGTCCGCCCGGATCCCCTCGGCCAGGGCTTTCGGCCCCCGAAATCTTCGTTCCTCCCGGAGGCGGGCGAGGAAAATCAACCGGACATACGCGCCGTACAGATCGGGCGATTCGTCCAGGACGTGGGTTTCGACGGTTGTTTCGGCCCCCCCGAAGGTCGGCCGAAGGCCGATATTCGTGACCGCTTTCCAGGATTTATTCCTGCGGATCAAGCGGGTGGTAAAAACGCCCGCGGGCAGGATTTCGTTGGGACTGGCAAGATTGGCGGTCGGAAAGCCAAGGGACCGTCCCCGTCCTGCGCCGGCGACGACTTCGCCTTCGATTTCATACGGACGGCCGAGGAGACGGGCCGCCTCTTCCACATCGCCCGCGCCGAGCGCGGTCCGGACGCGGCTGCTGCTGACCGGCTCGCCGCCGTCGACCAGGGGCGGAACGATCACCGTTTCGAAACCCAGGAGCCGGCCGGCCTGGTTCAAGAAGGCGGCGTCGCCGCGGCGTTTCGCCCCGAATCGAAAATCGGCTCCGACGATGACCCGGCGGGCTTTCATGGCGCCGGACAGGACCGAAGAGGCGAAATCCTCGGCCGGCATCCGGGCAAATTCACGGGAGAAGGGCAGGACGACGGCCGTCTCCAATCCGGATTTTTCCAGCCCCCGAAGACGCTGATCCAACGTTTGAATCATCAGGATTCGGTCCGGACTGAAGATTTTTTCCGGATGCGGGGCGAAGGTCAGAAGGCAGACGGGCAAACCGGCCGCCACGGCTTCCCGCCGAAGCCGGCGGATAATCCGCCGGTGGCCGCGGTGGAGGCCGTCGAAATTCCCCACGGCCACAGCCCAGCCCCGCCGGGGGGCTTTGATCGAATCCACGGTTCGAAAAACGCGCACGTCTTCAGATCTTAACGCCCTCGGATTTTTCGAGGTAGTGCATTTTCAGCTGGGCCAGGACGGAGTCGAGAAATTTCTCCTCCTCCGCTTCGAGCCGGCCCTTGGTTCGGTCGGCCAGAAGGTCGAGCAGGTCGATCAGGCGGCGGGCCAGGGCGATATCGACTTCGGGCTCACCCTTGACCGGATTGGGAATGAGGCCGAGCTTGATGAGGGCCTGAGTATAGAACGGGGCGATGATCGAGCCGAAATCGAGCGGCGGAAGAAAGGTCTTCTCCGCGCCGGGATTTTCGTCTTCTTCATGGTCGTGTTGGGACATGGAAAGCGGCTCCTGCGAGAATCGGGGGAAGACTATGATAGCCGCAAGCCCCGGGAAATTCAAGCCGCCGGCCAGGGGAAAACGGGCGGGCTTCCCGCCGGGGCGGATTCTCGGGTAGAATGATTCCTTCTCGAAGAGGTGATCATGATCGCATCCGACCAGGCCGGAGAAAAATTCCAGGCGCTTGTCGATCTCCTGGCCCGATTGCGCGGGCCGGACGGCTGTCCCTGGGATAAGGAACAAAGCGAGAAAACCCTCAAGGATTATTTTCTGGAAGAGGTCCATGAGGCGATCGATGCTTTGGAACGAAACGACTTCAAGGCGGCGGCCGAGGAACTCGGCGATGTCCTGATGGAGGTGGTTTTCCTCGCCCGGATTTTCGAGGAGCGGAACGAGTTTTCGGTCTCAGACTCCCTCCAGAGCATTAACGAGAAGATGATCCGACGCCATCCCCACGTCTTCGGCGGCGAGCGTCTGGATACGTCCGACGAAGTGAGGAATGCCTGGAATCTTCGCAAAAAGAAGGAAAAAGGGCGGGCGTCTCATTTCGAAGGCATCCCGGCGACGGCTCCGTCTCTTCAGGCGGCGTTTGAGATCGGCAAGCGGGCGGCAGCCTTCGGCTTCGACTGGCCGGATGCGGCCGGGGCCATGGACAAGGTCCGGGAGGAATTGGGAGAGCTGGACGAGGCGATTTCCAGCCGCGACCCGGCCCGGCAGGCCGAGGAAATGGGAGACGGCCTGTTCGCCTTGGCCTGCGCCGCCCGGCTTCTCGGCCTTCATCCGGAAACGGCTCTTCGCCGGGCCAATGCCAAGTTCATCGCCAGATTTTCCGCTTTGGAGGAGCGCCTCAATATCCAAGGCCGCCCTCTGGGGACCGCCAATCTCGAGGAAATGGAATTGGCCTGGCAGGCGTTGAAAAAGGACTCCGAAAACCCGGCCTAAGCGGTTTGGTTTGCGGCTTCGGCCGACTTCTGCTGTTTCCGGTAGATGAGCTCGGCCTTGATGAAATCGTCCATCCCGCCGTCGAGAACCTTGTCCGTATCGCCCGTTTCCATCCGCGTCCGGGTATCCTTGATCATCCGGTAGGGATGAAGGACATACGAGCGGATTTGGTTGCCCCAGGCGATCTCAGTCTTGGCATCCTCGAGCTTTTCGATTTTTTCCCGCTTCCTCCGGCGTTCGAGTTCATACAGGCGGGATTTGAGGACCTTCATCGCCGCCGCCTTGTTCTTGTGCTGGGAGCGTTCATTTTGACACTGGGTGATGATTCCGGTCGGAAGGTGGGTGATCCGAACGGCCGAATCGGTCGTGTTGACGTGTTGGCCGCCCTTGCCGCCCGAGCGGTACGTGTCGATTTTGAGTTCATCGGGATTGATGTCGATTTCGACGTCCTCGTCGATTTCGGGATAGACAAAGACCGCGGCGAATGATGTATGCCGGCGCTTGGCGGCATCGAACGGCGAGATCCGGACCAGGCGGTGGACGCCGATCTCCTGGTTGAGATGGCCGTAAACGAAATCGCCTTCCATCCGGATCGTGGCGCTCTTCAGCCCGGCTTCTTCACCCGGGGTCATATCGAGAATTTCGGCTTTATAGCCCTTTCGTTCGGCATAGCGCAAATACATGCGGAAGAGGATCTGAGCCCAGTCCTGGGACTCCGTCCCGCCGGCCCCGGGGTGGATCGTCATGATGGCGTTCCGGGCATCGTCCTCCTCGTCGAAGAGCGTCTGCAGCTCGGCCTCGTCCAGCTTTTGGATGAAGGCCGCCAGGCCCTTTTCGATATCGGGGATCACCGGTTCGCCTTCCCGGGCCAGCTCCAGGAGCACATCGAGGTCTTCCTTGTCCCGGAAAAGTCCGGCCAGGAAAACGACTTCGCGGTCGAGAACCTTTTTCTCCCGCTGGAGGCTGACGGATTTTTTTTGATCCTGCCAGACCTCGGGCCGGGACAAGTCCGTGGTCAATGCTTCGAGGCGTTTTTGTTTGGACGGGAGGTCAAAGAAAACCTCGGAGCTCGTTAAATTTGGCTTCGGCTGTCCGGACCTGGGCCTCGAGCTCGCTGATGCGGCTTGCGGTTGTATCTTCAGGGCTCATGGGCGTTTCCTAAAGAAGGAGAGAATAAGGGACGCGGCCGGGATTGTCAAGCATCTGAGGGCGTAAGTCAAGGCGTCGGCGTCTTGACCGGAGCCTTATTGATATTTCAACGCCCGGGCGGGATGGGTTTGGGTGACGCGGAGCGCCTGGAAGCTGACGGTCAGCAGGGCGATCGCCAGGGTTCCGGCCCCGGCCGCGGCGAACAGCCACCAGGCGATCCCGGAGCTGTAGGCGAATCCCCGAAGCCAATTTCTCATCAGGATATAAGCGACCGGCCAGGCGATCAGATTGGCCGCCAGGATCCACTTGGCGAACTCCATCGAAAGCAGCAAGACGATTCCCGAGGACGTCGCACCCATGATTTTGCGGACGCCGATTTCCTTGGTCCGCTGTTCGGCGGTGTAGGAGGCCAGCCCGAACAATCCCAGGCAGGCGATTAAGATGGCCATGGACGAAAACACCTTCAGGATCGTCCCCATCCGCTCATCCTTTCGGTACATCTGATCGAAGTCCTCGTCGAAGAAGCGATACTCGACCGGGTATTGGGGAAAGGTTTGGCGCCAGACGGCCTGGACGTCCTCGAGGGAGGCCGGGATTTTTCCAGCGGTGAGACGGACGACGGCATAGCGGAAATCGCTCGGGTCAATGACGACGGCCAGGGGATCGATCGCTTCGCGGACCGATTTGAAATGAAAATTTCGCATGACGCCGACGATCGTCCCCTCGTATCCCCGAAAGACAAACCTCCGCCCCACGGCCGAGGCGGCGTCGAGCCCCATCAGCTTCGGGACGTCCTCGTTGACCATGAAGGCCCGCCCGACGTCCATGGCGTAAGCCCGCGAGAACGGACGCCCGGCGGCCATCTCGATTTTCATGGTTTCGGGAAAATCGAAATCGACGGAGGCGAAGCTGATCCTGAATCGCAGGTCCTGGTTGCGGCCGTCCCAGTCGGCGACATCCCCGGACGCGTTGATGGACGTCGGCGGATGCCGGGCTGCGGTCACCCCGAGGATCCGGGGATTCCGGAGAAGGCGTTCCTTGAAGACATCATAGGAAGATGCTGTTTGACCGCGCATCGGCAGGTAGATGAGCTGGTCCTTGTCGTAACCGAGCTTTTTATTCCGCATGAAGTCGACCTGGCGGGAGACGACCCCCATTCCGATCAGAAGAAAGACCGACAATCCGAACTGGAGAACAACCAGGGTTTTCCGGAAGAGGGCGCTTTTCGCCCCGCCCCGCAAGCGGCCGTTGAGGACGGTGACGGGTTGGAAGGCGGAGAGATAGAGCGCCGGATAGCTTCCGGCCACGATCCCGGTCAGCAGGGTAACGGCCAGCATCCCCAGGATGAATTTTCCGCCGAGGAGAACGGAAAGAGGCATCGATTTTCCGGAAAGAGCGTTGAACGCCGGAAGCAGGAGCGCCACCAGGAGGAGGGCGAAGGCCCCGGCCAGGAAGGCGGTCAGGATGGATTCGCCGTAAAACTGCCCGATCAGGCTCTTGCGTCGGGCTCCGACGACCTTTCGAAGCCCGATCTCTTTGGCCCGGTTCGCTGAGCGGGCCGTGGCCAGGTTCATGAAATTGATGCAGGCGATCAGGAGGACGAAGACCGCCAGGGCGCCATAGGTGTAAACGTTTTTGATCGCCATCCGGGTTCCGTACAGGTTGATGTCGACGAGGGGCATGAGAAGGAACGTCCGGGATTCAAACTGGCCGCGGATTTCGGGATGGCTGTCGAAAAAACTCGACATTTCCCGGTCGGCCCGGATGGATGTCAGAGTCTTTTCTCCGACCAGCCTCGTGATCTTCCCTCCGACCAGAGCCAGGTCGCTTCCGGGATGAAGCCGGACATAGGTCGGGATGTTGTTGTTGACCAGGGAGTCGTTGTAACGGCCGATGGCCTTGATGAAATCGAAGGGGATGAGCATGTCGAACGACAAGGTCGAATTTTGCGGGATATTCTTCAGCACGCCGGTGACCGTGAAATCGTGGGCGTCATTGAGGGTCACCGTTTTGCCCATGGGCTCGGCGTCGCCGAAATATTTTTCGGCCATCGCCTCGGTGATGACCAGCGAACCGGGTCGCCCCAGCGCCGTCGCCGGATCGCCCTTCAACAGGGGAAAAGTGAACACCTGCAACATCTGGGGATCGACGGCCATGACCTTGTTCTCGTAGAAGGCTTTCTCCCCGTATCTGATGAAAAAGCTGTCCTGATCGGCAAAGCGGACCGCATCCTCGATTTCCGGGATTTCGGCCTTGAGGATCGGCCCGAGGGAATAGGGCATGGACGAGTGGCGGAATTTTCCCTGTCCGGCCGCCGATTCCTGATCGAGCCGGAAAAGCGTTCCGGCGTTTGCGTGGAACCGGTCGAAACTCAGCTCGTCCTGAATCCAAAGGAGAATGAAGAGGGCGCAAGCCATCCCGGCCGCCAATCCGGCGATATTGAGGAAGGAGTAGCCTTTATGCTTCCCCAAATTCCTGAGGGCGATGCGAATATAGTTTTTCAGCATGGCGTCGCTCCAAATCAACGTATTTTTAACGTATCCCGGGAAGGCGGCCGGAACCTGCCTCCAGCAGGCCCGCCGGGCCGCCCGAATTCCGCGCGTCCGGGCGATGGCGCGGAAGAATTCCTCAAAATCTCCGGCGGCCCCGTAGTCGTCCTCCCCTCCGCTGAAGAGCTCCAGCAAGCGGCGGGCGAGACGCGGAGGCGAGGCCGGGTTCTTCACGAGGATTTCTTGAAAACCAAAACGGAAAGGCCGTCCCAGGCCCGGGCGTTCACCTGTTGGATTTCGGCCAAGGCCTCTTTCCCGGAGTCCGTCAACCGGTACATGATCTTATGCCGGCCGCCGCGCTCGGGTGTCGAACAGCTGGTGAGGGTTCTGACGTATCCGGCTTTATGCAGCCGGCTGAGAAAGGGGTAAACCGCGCCCAGCCCCCATTCTTCTCCGGTCGCTTTGACGACTTCATCGCGGATAGTGATCCCGTAAGCCTCGCGGCCCAGGCGCCAGATCGCGAGGAGGATGATTTCTTCCGTCCGGGTCAATAATCTCATGAGCTCTCCAGACACATATGTATACGCTTCGCAGACATAAAAGGTTCGCCATGAGAAAAAAACAAGTTATTGTCCGGACGACGCCCGGACGGCGAAGGCCGGCCTCAACCCTTGACTAAAAAGAAATCCGAAGCTTTGCGCTTGAGAACCTCGGCCAGCTTCCCCCGGGCGGCTTCCGCCGCCTCTTTCGACTCATAAGGCCCGACGCGGACGCGATAAACCGGCTTCTTATCCGCGGCGAATGGATTCAGGGCGATGGCCCGGAAGCCCAGACCTTCGATCTTTTGGGCCAGATTTTCGGCTTTCGGACGCGTATCCAAGGCCCCGGCCTGAATATAATAGGACGCCGACGGCGCCGGGGCCTTTGCCCCCTGGGACGTTTTCGGCTTGAGCTCGATGACCGCCGGCTTGTCGGCTGCTGCGGCCGGTTTCGGTTCCGTTTTGCCGGCGGGTTTGGTTTCGACCGGTTTCGATGACGTCGTTTTGGACGCCGGCGGTTTTTCGGTCTCGGTCGCCGGGGCGGGCGTCGTTCCGGCCGGTTTCTGGATTTCCCCGGCCAGCTCGGCGATGGACGGAGCGAGCTTCGTTGTCGGGATGGTTTTCGTCCCGGACGAGGCGGCCGCGCCGGAAGAAGCGGCCGGAGAGGAAGCCGCCGCCTTGTTCATGCCGACGCGCGTCCCGAGATAAAAGATGAAGACACACAGGGCCAGAAGGGCGAGAATGACCGCCGCCAACTGGCCGCTCGAGATCTGCATTTCGCGGAACTCATCCGATTTCGACATGCGCTCACGTCCTCCCCGAAGGCCGCGGCCGGGTTGTCCGAAACCGGGTCCGCGTGGTTGTCTTCATGTTGATTTCATTATAAAAAGGACCTCCCGGGAAGTCAATCGAACGGCTTGACTTTTCCCCGGCGAAAAATTAATCTTTAGGTTCTCGAGGAGCCCCCTATGATCAAGAATGACATCGTCCTGGCAATTGAAAAGAAGACGGATTTCAATGGAGCCAGGTCATTGGAGATTGTGGAAGCGATCCTCGAAGCCTTGAAAGACGCTCTGACTCAGAACAACAAGGTCGAGATCCGCGGCTTCGGCAGCTTCAAGGTCGTGGCCAAGAAAACCGGCTACGGCCGCGATATCCGCCGGCAAAAACAGATTCACATCACCCAGGGGAAGCGCATCAAGTTCCGCTGCGGCCAGGAGCTCAAGAGCCTCGGGCCCAAAGCTCAATGAAAGGCCCGAAAGCGCCTCTTTCGAAAGCCCGGACGTACGCCCTGGCGTCCCGGCCGAGCAAGGTCACCCTGAGCGATTTCGCCAAGCCGCCCCGCCGGGGACAGCGCGTGTCCGAGTTTCTCGCCGGGCTTCCCGGCCTGCTCAGTGCGCGCGACTTCAACGAGTTTGTCGGACGGATGCGGGCGGCCCGGGCCGCCGACAAGCCGATTCTTTGGGCCATGGGCGCCCATGTCATCAAAGCCGGGCTTTCGCCCGTCCTCATCGACCTGATGAAGGACGGCTGGGTGAGCGGCCTGGCTCTCAACGGAGCCGGAATCATCCATGACTTCGAGCTGGCGTTCGCCGGCCGGACGTCCGAAGACGTCGCCGCCCGGATCCGGACCGGCCGGTTTGGCATGGCCGCGGAAACCGGGACATATTTAAACCGGGCGATCATCGAAGGCGCGGCCGCAGGACGGGGGCTCGGCGAATCGGTCGGGCGGATGATTTCCCGCTCCCGGTTCCCTCACCGGAAATGGAGCCTGCTTGGCGCCGCTGACCGGCTCGGGCTTCCGGTCACCGTCCATGTGGCGATCGGCACCGACATCATCCATATGCATCCCGAAGCCAGCGGCGCGGCCATCGGCACCGCTTCGCTCCGCGATTTTCATCTGTTCTGCGACGGGGTCCGCGGGCTCGACGGCGGGGGCGTTTTTCTCAACGTCGGTTCGGCCGTCATCCTTCCCGAAGTTTTTCTCAAGGCCGTTTCCCTGATTCGCAATCAAGGCGGGCGCCTGGACGGATTTTCCACGGCGGTGTTCGATTTTATCAAGCATTACCGCCCGGCTGAAAACGTCGTCCGGAGGCCTCTGGGAAAAAAGGGGACAGGATATTATTTCGTCGGTCCCCATGAGCTCATGATTCCGCTGTTGGCCGCGGCCCTCAAGGGCTGATCCGGGCGGCCCGGGCTTCATCCAAAAGGCGTGAGGCGACGGCTTCCGCCCGGGCGATCGTTTCTTCCATCTCTCCCGATGAGTCGATGGCGTAATCGGCGAAAGCAAGCTTGTCGGCCGCCGGCATCTGGGCCCGAATCCGGGCCAGGGCCGAATCGCGTCCAATCCCGTCGCGAGCCATCAAGCGAAGGATTTGCGTCTCGGAATCGCAGTGAACGACGACGATCCGGTCAAAAGCCCCGGCCAGTCCGGCCTCGATGGTCAGGGCGGATTCGGCGACAAAAACGTCGGTCCCGCCTTCGGCTTCCAGGCGGGAAGCTTCCGCCTTCAAGACGGCGATCGCCAGAGGGTGGACCACGCTTTCGACATAGCGCCGGGCTTCGGGATCGGTAAAAAGGATTGCGGCCAGGGCGTTCCGGTCGATGGGGGAGCCGGCGGCACGATCGCCGGAGAGAATGGCGGGGCCGAAACGTTTTAAGATGG
This sequence comes from uncultured Eubacteriales bacterium, assembly GCA_964411395.1. Taxonomy (GTDB): domain Bacteria; phylum Acidobacteriota; class Aminicenantia; order Aminicenantales; family UBA4085; genus JAAZPG01. Next base: position 22,787 of record CAYPKX010000022.1, read on the forward strand.
GCTCATAGGCCGGGCTCCCGGGCAACATGAGCTCCCGTCCGGCCCGGTCGGCCGAATACAGATGAAAGCCCCGTTGACGGAAGATCTCGGCGACGACGGATTTTCCGGAAGCGATGCCTCCGGTCAGGGCGACGCGGAGCATATCCGGGGGATCAGGGCCGCTTCGGTGCGGCGACGAACCGGTATTCCTTGGTGAACCTGACGGCTACGCCGAGCTTCCGGGATGTCTTGCGCGCCTTCTCCATCCGGACGACGGCCCCGTTGATTTTCAACCGAAGGGGCTTCCCGTCGGTCGCTTCGGGGGGGAGCGAGATGGCCAGCGTCAGTTTCGTTCCGACGATGACGACCGCCTGTAAGTAGAGGTAGGCGCCCGTCGAGCTGATATTGCGGATTCGGGCCGTCTCTTTGAATTTCGTCCCGCGGGGAAGAGTTCCCTCGACGTCGGCGGCCAGGGGGATATCAAACCGCCACTCTTTTCTCCGGGCGATTTTCGCGGCGGAGGAGGAACCGGCGGCTTTAACGGAGGATGTCTTGGTCATGGCCATGGTCCTTTCCCCCATTAAAAGAGAGCCGAATTGATCGCATACAAGGCGAGTTGGAGACGGCTATGGGTGTCGAGCTTGGCGTAAATGCTCTTGATGTGGGAGCGAACGGTGTTCTTGCTGATGAACAGGGCGGCCGCGATTTCGTCGTTGGATTTTCCCTGGCCGATGAGCTTGAGAACCTGAAACTCCGTGGGTGTCAGCTGGTCCAGGGTTTTTTCCTTGATCTCGCGTCCGACGACCGAGATGATCCGGTCCATGATACTCGACATTTTGTCCCGGGGCAGCCAGATCTCGCCTTTGGCCAGGATTCGAACCGCCTCGGGCAGCTGGCCGGAAGGATCATTGAGGTCGAAGTAGCCGCGGGCCCCGACGTTGATCAAGCTGACAATCTCTTCGTGGGACGGGATATTGCCCAGAAGCAGCATCTGCGTTTTGATTTGGTCCCGGGAGATGTCCCGGATCGCCTTGCAGATTTCCCGCATGTTGGGCATGGCCTCGGCGCTGGTGAAGAGGATGACCTGGGGCCGGAGCCGGCGGATGGCCCCCATGAACGAATCAATCGTCCCCTTCTCGACGGCCACCACCTCGATCTGTTCGTCGGTTTCCAGCGATTTCAGGATTCCGGCGAGAATCAGGTCGGAGGGGCAGTACAGGAGGACGGTGGTCTTCGGGGCGGCGTGGACCGGCGAAGTTTTTTTTGTCATAGGGTTGCCCCCTGAATCGTGGAATGAAGATTCATCGATTTCGAGGTCATCCTATCCGAGGGAGGTGAGGAAGTCAAGAACGAGGGGCTAGTCGCACCTCCCGGGAGATTCAGACTGAAGCGGGGAGGATGCGAAAGCGTCCGTCGAGGCGGACCCGGACGGCCGTCTTTTTCCGGGCGCCCTTTTCGGCGGAAGAGAGCTCGCTGATCGTTCCGGTGAGATTGAGGTCCAGGGGCTTTTCCAGAAAAAACGTTCGGGGAATTCTGAGGGACAGGCGGACTTTCGCTCCCGGTTTGACCCGGGAGCGGAGACGGACGATCGCTTCCTCGGAATTGATGCTCGAGACGACCGTCTGCTCGGCGAACTCGCGCTCGCCCGTATCGAGGCCTTGGATCAGGGCCGGCAGGTCGATGTCGAAGGTCCGGCGTCCGGGTTTCTCATCGCCTCCGGTCATGTCAGGCGTCCTCGGGTTTGATGATGTACTTGCTGTCGAATTTGATCGTAACCCGCTGGGCCAGGTTGCCTCCGGGCAAGGCTTCGATTTTGGCCACCCGGCCGCGAATCACGAGCTTGAGTGGAACGCTGTCGGCCAGTCCCTCCGGAAGGTCGACGATCATTTTCAGACGGGAACCGACCTGGATGGGATTTTTCAGACAGAACGAAGAGCCCTCGTGGCTGATGAACGTCAGGATGGTCTCCTCCGAAAAATCACGGCCTTTGGCGTTCATCCCCTCCACCTGGGTGGGCAGAGGGAAGGTGAATCCTTGTTTTTTCGGTCCCAGGAGGTCCATGTCGTCTGCGGGAATCTTTGTCGCCATGTCAACGCTTCCTTATGGTTCTTAGCACCGGGTCCATTTTCGCGGGAACCGTTCGGTGGGTCAATCACCCCTGAGGGTGATAAAAAGGGTGATATCCTCGGTTCGGGCAATCACCTTCGGCCCGGCCCCGCCTCCCCATTTGACAGGATGCCCGTCCAAAGCTAGAATGAGCCCGCATTTTCCCCCTGGAGATCAACGTGAGCGCGAACGACCGTATGGTGAAGCAAATTACCCCGAAAAGCGAGGATTTTTCCCGCTGGTACGCTGAAATCGTTCAGAAAGCCGAGCTGGCCGATTATACCCCGATGAAGGGGATGATGGTCATTCGTCCCTACGGATATGCCGTTTGGGAGAACATCCAGCAGCGGCTCGACCGGCGGATCAAAGATCTGGGCCACGTCAACGCCTATTTTCCCCTGTTCATTCCGGAGAGCTTTCTCAAGAAGGAGGCCGAACACGTGGAAGGATTCGCCCCCGAGGTGGCCTGGGTCACGATCGGGGGAAAGGAAGAGCTCGAGGAGCGCCTGGCCGTCCGGCCGACTTCGGAAGCGGTCATCGGGCCGATGTATTCCAAGTGGATCAAGTCCTGGCGCGATCTGCCTCTCCTGATCAACCAGTGGGCCAACATTGTCCGCTGGGAAAAAGTCACCCGGCCCTTCCTCCGAACGACGGAATTCCTCTGGCAGGAAGGCCACACCTGCCATGCTTCGGCCGAAGAAGCCGAGGAAGAAACCTTGTCCATCCTGGGGATGTACAAGGAATTCTGCGAAACCGAGCTGGCCATCCCGGTGCTGGCCGGGCACAAGACGCCCCGGGAGAAGTTTGCCGGAGCCCAGATGACCTACGCCATCGAGGCCTTGATGTCCGACGGAAAAGCCCTTCAAATGGGGACCTCCCACAACCTCGGCCAGCATTTTTCCAAGGCGTTCGACATCAAGTATGAAGATAAAAACCAGACCCTCCAGTATGTCTGGCAGACGTCCTGGGGAATGACGACAAGGACGATCGGGGCTCTGATCATGGTCCACGGCGACGATTCCGGTCTTCGCTTTCCCCCCCGCATCGCCCCGGTTCAGGTCGTCATCGTCCCGATTCCCGCCGGCGACTGGAAAGCCACGGTCCTCCCGGCCGCGCAGGCGGCGGCCGAAGCCTTGAGGAAAGCCGGCCTCCGGGTTCAGTTGGACGCCCGGGAAGAAGCCACTCCCGGCTGGAAGTTCTCCGAGTATGAGATGCGGGGCATTCCTCTGCGTCTTGAAATCGGCCCCCGGGATGTGAAAAACGGCCAGGCCGTCTGTGTCCGCCGGGATCTGAAAACCAAGCAGAGCCTTCCTTTGACGGAGTTGGCCGCCCGGGTACCCGTCCTCCTGGACGAAATCCAGGCCGAGCTTTTCGGCCAGGCCAAAGCGTTTCTTTCGGCTAATGTCCGTCCGGCCGAAACATATGACGGCTTCAAGGAGATCCTGGAGACGTCGCGGGGATTTGTCGTCGGTCCGTGGTGCGGGGAGCCGGTCTGCGAAGACAAGATCAAGGCCGAGACGATGGCCACGATCCGGGTCATCCTGCCCGGAGACGATGTGCCCCCCGGCCGCCCCTGCCTTTGCTGCGGAAAACCGGCTGTCGCTTTGGCCCATTTCGCCCGGTCCTATTGACCGCCGGCTCACGGAGGACCATGGCCTTTAACGAAGCGGCCGTTCGCGAGGAGATGGTCGAACGGCAAGTCGAGGCCCGGGGCATCGTCGAGCCCTCCCTGATCCGGGCGATGCGGAAAGTGCCGCGGAGCCGCTTCGTCCACGAAAACCTCCGTCCGGTCGCCTATCAGGAGGAGCCGCTTCCGATCGGTTGCCGTCAAACTCTCACCCCGCCGTTCATCGTCGCTTACATGATCGAAGCCCTGGCCTTGAAGGCTTCGGACCGGGTCCTGGAGATCGGCACCGGCACGGGCTACCAGACGGCGGTCCTGGCCGAGATGGTTTCCAAGGTCCTGACTGTCGAGATTTACCCGGAGTTGGCCGAAGCGGCGCGGGAGACCCTCGAAGGACTCGGGTATGTCAACATCAGGCTCAAAACCGGCAACGGAGCCGAAGGCTGGCCCGAGGAGGCCCCTTTCGATGCGATCATCGTGACTGCGGCTCCGGCCGCCATGCCGGACGCCTGGCTCGTCCAGCTGGCCGAAGAGGGGAGAATGGTCCTCCCGCTCGGCCGGGATCATCAGACGCTGAGCGCGTTTCGAAAAACGAACGGGCGGTTGACCGAAACGCCGCTGCTCTGTTTCCGGTTCCTGCCGCTTTTGGAATCGGCCGCCAAGGAGGCTCCATGAAAAAAATCATCGGATTCGCCGCGATGGGAATGGTCCTCGGATCGGTTCTCTTCTGCGCGCCCCAGGGGGCCGATCGATTCATCAAAATCTATGTTCCCGACGGCCGGTCGATAACCGCGGAACTGGCCATCACCGACGCCGAGCGGGCCCGGGGGCTCATGTTCCGGGAAAAGATCGCGGTCGATCAGGGGATGTTGTTCTGCTTCGCCGAGGAGGACATCCATGCCTTCTGGATGAAAAACACCCTCATCCCCCTCGACATGATCTGGCTTGACAAGGATCGCCGGATCGTCCACATCACCAAGAACATTCCGCCCTGTCAAGCGGATCCTTGTCCGTCCTATGCGCCGGCCCGGCCGGGAAATTATGTCCTCGAACTCGGAGCCGGCGGGGCGGATTACTATGCGCTGAAGCTGTTTGACCGGTTGGAATTCACTCCGCCGGTTTTAAAGTAACGCCGCCCGCGCCCCTTTGCTTTTGGCGGGCTGTTTCGCTAAGATGAACTGCCGTTCAGAAATCGAGGTATTTTCATGCAAGCCATCATTCTGGCCGCCGGAATGGGCAAGCGGCTGGGCGAATTAACCCGGAACTCGACCAAGTGCATGGTCAAAGTCGATGGGAAGCGCCTGATCGAATATGCCCTGGACGCCCTGGCCGCTCAAGGAATCCGGAAAGCGGTGATCGTCACCGGCCATGGGGCGGACGAGTTTCCGGACGTCCTGGGCTCCTCCTATGCCGGGATCGCCGTTTCCTATGTCCATAATCCCGACTATGCCCGGACCAACAACATCTACTCGCTGTTCCTGGCCCGGAAGGACATGGAGGCCGATGATTCGATCCTGCTGGAAAGCGATTTGATCTTCGACCCGGCCATCATCCGGGATTGCGTCCTTCATCCCTCGCCCAACGTGGCCGTTGTCGCCCGCTTCGAGTCGTGGATGGACGGAACGGTCACCCGGCTGGGGGAGGATGCCGACATCACCTGCTTCCTCGGAAAGAAGGAGATGGTCGAGGCCGACCTGGTCCATTACTTCAAAACGGTTAATATCTACAAGCTGTCCCGGTCGTTCTGCCGGGATAAGTTTTTCCCGTTTCTGGACGTCTACATCAAAACCAAGGGCTTGAACGAATATTATGAGGAAGTCTTCAAGCTTTTGACGTTCATCGACCGCGGGGCGCTCAAGGCTCTGGATGTCAGCGGCCGGCTCTGGTATGAGATCGACGATATCCAGGACCTGGACATCGCCCATGCCCTGTTCGCCAAGGGCGAAGCCAAGGTCAAGGCTCTCCACGCCCGTTACGGCGGATATTGGCGATTCCCGAAGCTCAAAGACTATTGTTACCTCGTCAATCCGTACTTTCCCACGCCGGGAATGTTCGCCGAGATGGCCCGGAGCTTTCCGACCCTGGTGGCCAATTATCCTTCGGGCCAAAAAGTCCAGAACCTCCTGGCGGCCAAGATGTTCGGGATCGCGCCCGAACACATTCTGATCGGAAACGGCGCCAGCGAGCTGATCAAGGCCCTCTTCCGCGGAGAAGAGGGGACGATCGGAATCTCGGTGCCGACGTTTGACGAATACCGGGCTTGCGCCGGCCCGGAACGAATCAAGCCGTTCCGTCCCTCCCGGCCGGATTTTCGTTACACCGCCGCTGACCTGCTGGATTTTTGCTCCCGGGAAAAGGTCTCCGCCCTCATCCTCATCAATCCCGACAATCCGTCGGGCAACTTCATTCCCCGGGCGGACGCCGTCCGCCTGGCCGAGAAGCTGGCCGAAAAGAAGATCCGGCTGATCTATGATGAATCCTTTCTGGATTTCGCCGACGGATCGGCCGACCATTCCTTGATCGAGCCCGATCTGCTCAACCGCCTGCCCAACCTGACGGCGGTCAAGAGTGTCAGCAAATCCTACGGCGTTCCGGGCCTCCGCCTGGGCGTCATGGCCACCTCCGACCGGGGGCTTCTCGAACGCGTCTGGAAAGAGATTTCGATCTGGAACATCAATTCTCCGGCCGAACATTTTCTCCAGATCATCGACAAGCACCGGAACGATTTCCGTTCGGCCTGCCGCCAGATCGTCCTTGAGCGGGAACGGTTCGTTCTCGGTCTCCGGGACATTCCCTTCCTCCGCGTCCTGCCGTCTCACGCCAATTACGTGCTTTGCGAAATCCTTCCGCCCCGGAAACCGGCCGAGCTGGCGGAAATCCTGCTCGACCAGTACGATATCCTGATCAAGGACGCCTCGGGCAAGCTCGGTTTCGATGGCCGGCCGTTCGTCCGGCTGACGGTCCGCGACCAGGCCGACGACGATGTCCTGTTGGCCGCTCTCCGGGATCTCCGACGGGGATGACCATGGCCCTGCCCCACGAATATTTCCTCGAGTACTTCCGGTCTCTCAAGCGTCCGGACGTCGAGGAATGGGCCGACCTGTTCATCTTCCGGCCATTGGCTTTTCTTCTCGTCAAGGCGGTCTACCGGACCAGCTTCACGCCCAATCATCTTTCGGTCTTTTCAATGATTTTAGGCACGGTCGGCGGATTCCTGCTGGCCACCCGGGGCTGGAGCTCGGCCGGGGCCGGCGCGGTCCTGCTCTTTCTGGCTGTGGTCGTCGACTGCGCCGACGGGCAATTGGCCCGGCTGAAGAAAAACGGCACCCACATGGGCCGGGTCGTCGACGGAGCGATCGATTACGTCGTCGGCGTGTCGGTCTATCTGGGTCTGGGTTTCGGAATCATGGGGGCCGGCCTGAATCCTTTGCGGGGATGGCTGATCGTCGGTGCGGCGGCGGCCAGCAACATCATCCACTCCGTCGTGTTTGATTACTACCGGAACCGCTATCTGGCCTATGTCCACGGGGCCAGCTCCGCCCAGATCGACGACCGGAACTCTTTTCGGCGGGAATATGTCCAGCTCAAGCGCCAGGGCGGGCAGAAGCTCCGCCGCGGTTTCATCCGCCTGTATCTCGGTTACACCGCCTTCCAGATGAAGATCAGCCGCGATCCCATGACCCTCGGCCCGGTCGAAGCCGGTCTTTTCTTCAAAGCCAATCGCCTGCCGATGCGGTTCTGGACCTTTCTCGGATCCTCGACCCAGGCGATCCTCCTGATCGCCGCTCTGGCCGTCCGACGGCTCGACCTGTATTTCTGGGCGATGATCGTCGTTCTCAACGGAGTGATGGCGGTTCTCTTCGCGATCCAGGCGGCCGTGGATTTCCGTTTGAAGACGCAGGCCGGCGCCGTGGCCCGCCCGGGATCAAATTAGGGCGCGAAGCTCCCGGGCGACGTTTTCCGAGGCCGGCTCATCTCCCAGCGTTTTTCGAATCGCCTTAAAATAAGCTTTCATCTCGGTCCGGAGGCTTGCGTCGTCCAGAATCCGGCCGGCTTCCCGAACCAGGTTTTCGGCGGTGAAATCTTTTTGGATCAGCTCCGGGACGAGTCGCCGGCCGGCCAGGATGTTCACGATGCTGTAATCCCTGATCCGGACAAACGGGCGTCCGATCTTATAGGTCAGGGGAGAGATCCGGTAAAAGGCGACCAGGGGCGTACCCAGGAGGGCCGTTTCCAGGTTGGCCGTTCCGCAGGCGGAAAGCACCAGATCGCTAGCGGCCATGGCCTCGTAGGCGTCGGTCCGTAGCCGCCGGATTGCGTCGGCCGAGTCGCCGAGGAGATCCCGAACGAACCGGTGATCCAGGTCTTCGGCTTCGATCAGGACGAACTGGGCACCCCGGTCCGTCCGCAAGCGGTCGGCCGCATCGCGAAGCGGGCCGATATGTCTCTGGATTTCACCTTTCCGGCTCCCGGGAAGCAGGGTGATCAGGGGACGGGAGGGATCCAGACCGTATTCCTGAAAGAAGTCATCCCGGGATTTCAGGCTCCGAAGGCGCTCCAGAATCGGATGGCCGACGTAGGCGTGGGGGATGTCCGCCTCGGCATAGATGGTCTGCTCGAAGGGAAAAATCAGGAGGATTTTCCGGACGACGTCCTTGATGGTCTGGAGACGGCCCTTTCTCCAGGCCCATACGGTCGGGCTGATGTAATAGAGAACGGGGATGCCAAGGTCTTTCAGGCGCCTGGCCAGACGGAGATTGAAATCCGGAGAATCGATCAAGAGGGCGGCCGCCGGTTTCCGGGCTTCGGCCTCGGCCGCCAGCCGATTCAGGATCCTTTTGATCCGGGGGATTTCTTTGACGATTTCCGCTAATCCCATCACGGCCAGGTCTTCCATCGGGACAAGGATCTCCACGCCGGTGTCCTTCATGTTGAGGCCCCCGGCGCCGAAGAAGGCCGCTTCGGGTACGAGCCGCCGGAAGGCCCGAACGACGGCCGCGCCGTAATTCTCCCCGGACTTTTCTCCGGCGACAATCAGGACGGGGATCTCGCTCATTTCTTGTCCGAGGCTCCGAAGCGGATGATTTCGGGTTTGGCCCCTTTGGCCCGGCCGTAATAGAACAGCCAGGTGTCATAGGTTTCATTCTCCTCGAAAAGAAAGAATGATTTTTCCGCAGACGGAGAGACGACGCCGATGATCCGGGGGGCGGCGACGTGCATCCCGACGCCAACCATTTTGTCTT
>CAYPKX010000022.1:31793-33187 GCA_964411395.1 uncultured Eubacteriales bacterium
GGGATTCCCATCTGGTCGGCCAGGAGAATGAGGTTCCATTTTCCGTCCCTGGTCATCGGATCGGGAAAGGCCCGGCGCAAATACCGGTTTTCGACAAGGTCTTCGATCGATTCGGGGTAGTGGCCGGGATTGTTCTGTAAAAAAAGGCGAACGGCTTCGACGTACTGGGCCCCGCGAAACAGAAGCTCGGCCTCCTTCTCCCGCCGGGCTTGAGTCGAGAGGACCGGCATCGCGATCATCATCCCGATCAGGAGCAGCGAGATGCCGACCATCAGGACGAGAAGCGAATATCCGGCGTCGGGGCGTTTCACCATGTGGCGTAAGGCGTGCCGTCGAGGGCCGTCAGCTCGGAGGCAGAGCGGATGTCGACGATTCCGAACGTCATCCCCGGTTCGATCTCTTCGGCCGACGGCTCCTCCCGGACTTCGGTCCAGTCGATCGCGGCGGTGATCGGATCGGCCGGAATCTTTCGAAGATAACCCTCATCGACCAGGGCCTGGAGCGAGGCGGGGTATCGTCCCTTGTCGGAGAAATACTGGTCGATCAGCTTTCGAAACTGAAAGAGATCCTCCTTCAGGGCGGCTTCCTTGCCCTTCCGGACGGCGTTCTTGTATTCCGGAAGCGCCAGGCCGACCAGAATGCCGATCATCGTGAAGACGATGATGATTTCGATCAGGGTGTATCCGCGCTCGCGTGGCCGGGTCAAGGGGCCCTCCTTTACCAGTCGGCGTATTTCGAGCCGTCCAAAGCGGTTCGGCGGCTCTTGGTATAAATGTCGAAGACGTTCTCGCCGCCCCAGGAGATCGAATCGGGCTTGTCCTGATTGGACCGCAGGCCCCAGTCTTTCGTTCCGGTCATGGGATCGACGGGAATCCGGCGGAGGAACTTGATGATTTTTTCCCCGCCCTTTTTGTCCTCGCCCTCGGTTTCTTCCGTAACCTTGACTCCCTCGACCAGGATGTCCAGCGTCGGGGGATAACCGTCGGCATCCTCGTCGGACTCGATTCGGTTCTCGTCGGCCATCCTCTTGTAGGAGTCGATCGCTTCGCGGACGATCCGAAGGGAACGGCGAAGCTCCAGCTCCTTGTCCCGCTGGACGGTCGTCTTGACGATCGGAATGGCCACTCCGGCCAGAACAGACAGGATGGCTGCGGTCACCAGCAGTTCGGTCAGGGTAAAACCCCTACGCAGGCGCATGCCCCTCCTTCCGGCCGCCGGACGGCCGGCGATCCGGATGACCGGCCGTCCGCTCAGTACCGGCCCCGGCCGCCGCCGCCGCCTCGACCGCCCCGCCCGCGGTCGCGGTCGGACCGGGGCTGGTAGGGACGCGGATTAGGATTTTCCGATCCGCTCTGGGCTTCGTACCCCTCAGGGGGGACGGCGTCCGGATTGAG
>CAYPKX010000023.1:0-5332 GCA_964411395.1 uncultured Eubacteriales bacterium
ATGGTTGGAAAAAAACGGCGCGATATGGTATATCTTTGAGGATACGAACATGAAAAGAGTCGCATTAATCGCCATAGCTCTGTTGCTGCCTCTGGCCGCTTCCGCCCAGGAGATGATCGAGCGAATCGACATCTCCGGAAATGAAAGGGTGACCCGGGACACGATCCTGTATTACCTGACCGCCCGGGAGGGCGATCGATTCAATCCGGAAGCCCTCAAAAACGACTTCCGGGTCCTCTGGTCGACCGGCTTTTTCTCCAACATCAAGATCACCGAAGAAACGGGGACCCGGGGCAAGGTCATCAAGTTCATCCTCGAGGAAAACCCGGTCATTCGGACGGTTTCTTTCAAAACCGGGAAAAAAGTCAAAGAAGAAGATATCACCAACAAGCTCAAGGAAAAGGATGAGGTTCTGCTTCCGTACTCCTACTACAGCCCGGCCAAGCTGCAGCGGGTGAAAAAAACCATCGAAGACCTCCTGGCCGAAAAGGGCCTGGGCGCGGCCCAGGTCGAGTATGAGGCGACGAAGAAGGGGGCCAGCGAGATCGAGGTTCAGTTCAATATCGATGAAGGCCCCAAAGTCCGCATCGCCGACGTCCTGTTTGTCGGAAGTCCCAAACTCCCCCAGAGCGTCCTCCGGGAGGCCTTGACCGACAATAAGCCCCATTCCCTTCTCTCCTGGGTCATGGGGAAGGATACCTTCAAGGAAAACAAACTGACCGAGGATTTGGGCAATATCAAGAAGGCTTTCCAGGAAAACGGCTATATGGAGGCGGTCATCGGCACGCCCAGGACCGAAGAGGTCGTGAAGGGGACGTTCTGGCCGTTCTCCAAGAAGCGCAAAATGGTCCGCCTGACCATCCCGGTGGAAGCCGGATTCCGGTATAAAGTCGGCGAGATCAGCGTCGACGGGAACAAGTTCTTCAAGACCGCCGGTATCCTGTCCCGGATCCCGTTCAAGAAAGGGGAGATCTACAACACCGCGGTCCGGGAAAAAAGCGTGGAAGACCTGGGCGAGCTTTTCCGCAATTATGGTTATCTTTACGCGCAGATCCTCCCGGTCGAAACTCTTGATCCCAAAGCCAAAGTGGTGAACGTCACTTACCAGATCTCAGAGGGAGAGATTTGTTATCTCCGCAAGCTCGAGTTCAAGGGCAATGTCTTCACCAAGGACAAGGTCATCCGGCGGGAGATTCTGCTGCGGGAAGGCGACGTGATGATGTTTTCGGTCTTCCGGGACAGCATCCTTCGGGTCAAGCAGCTCGGCCTGGTCGATCTCCAGAAGGATCCGGACATCCTCCCGGATCCCGAGAATCCGACCCAGTTCGATGTTTCCGTCGCGGTGACGGAGCTTCAGCGCAATAACATCCAGTTCACCGCCGGATACAGCGGCTACGAGGGAACGTTCGTCGCCGCGGGTTATCAGACGGTCAACTTTCTCGGGGCGGGGGAAACTCTGGATATCACCGCCCAATACGGCAAGCGGATCAAGAACTACAGTTTCGGCTTTACCGAGCCGTACCTTTTCGACCGCCCGATCTCGGCCGGTTTCAATATCTACGACCGGTACCTCATCTATTATGACCTCTACAACCGCAAAGGCCGGGGTTTTGACCTCACGGCCAACGCCCGCCTGTGGGGTTACGTCCGGGGCAGCCTGACCTACGGGTATGAATCGGTCGACGTCTCGGTCTCCGAGGATTACAGCGGGTATTCCGACTATCTCAGCATGTACGGGATGGGCCACTACATCATCAGCTCGATCACGCCTTCGCTTTACCGGACGACGATCGACAGCCCCCTGACCCCGAGCTCCGGAACGCTGTTTTCCGCCTCGCTGAAGTACGCCGGGACCTGGCTCGGCGGCGAAATCCATATGGTCAAGCCGCGCCTGGAATTCACCCACTACCAGCCGATCGTCCGGCCGAAAGGACCGGGGAGCAGCGGGTGGCATTCGTTCGGAATTCATGCCGAGGTTTCGTACATCCATTCTCTCCGGGGTTCCAGTGTCCCGTTCTGGGAAAGGTTTTTCCTGGGCGGGGAACGCAATCTCCGGGGATATGAGATTTATTCGATCGGTCCTCGCAACGAATCAGGGACGCTCGTCGGCGGCGAAAAACAGCTCGTCATCAACGCCGAATATATCTGGGCCGTCGGCGGGCCGGTCTACCTGATCCTGTTCCATGACCGGGGCAACGCCTGGGCCCGGGACCAGAAGTTCAGCCTGTCCGATGTCTATGCCTGTACCGGACTCGAAGCCCGGATCTTCATCCCGGCGCTCCGGATTCCTTTCCGCCTGATTTTTTCGTATAATAACCGCCGGATCTACTCGAACGATTCCAACTTCGCCTTCCGTTTCGCGATTGGAACCACGTTCTAAGGGACCGGTCTTTTTTCCCTAAGGAGGAATTCAAATGAAGAAGACTTGGATTATCGCGGCCTTGGCCGTCCTGTTCATCGGGGCCGCCGTCAACACGTCCTACGCCCAGGGGAAAATAGGGATCATCGACTCCCAGCAGGTCCTGGAGAAGTCGACCGAAGGCAAGAAGGTGATCGCCCGCCTGCAGGAAGCTGAAAAGAAGAACACGGGCGCCGTCAATACCCTTGACGAGCAGATTCGGACCATCCAGACCAAGCTCAATACCCAGCGCCTGACCCTGACCGACGAAGCGGCGCTTCAGCTCCAGTCCGACCTCGAGCGGAAAACCACCGAACGGAAGCGCGTGGCCGAAGACGCCATGGCCAGCATGCAGGAGCTCTCCAATCGCCTGTTCATGAAGATTCAGGGCGAGCTGATGCCGATCGTCCAGGCCCTCGGCAAGGAAAAAGGCTACGACATCATCTTCGACGCCCAGAGAAGCGGAGCCATATATTGGGCCCCGACGACCGACATCACCGAGGAAGTCATCAAACGGTACGACGCCTCCAAGGCCGCCGGTAAATAAGACCGGCCAAGGACTCCGCGGTGTTGAATATCGAGGATATTCTCCGGTTTCTGCCTCATCGCTATCCGTTCCTCCTCGTCGACCGCGTTCTCGAGATGGAGCCGTCCAAACGAATCGTCGCCCTCAAGAACGTCACCTACAACGAGGAGTTTTTCCAGGGGCACTTCCCGGATGTTCGGATCATGCCCGGCGTTTTGATCGTCGAATCGATGGCTCAGGCGGGGGGAATCCTGCTTTTTCATTCGATCGAGAAACCGGAATCGAAATTCGTTCTTTTCAGCAAGATCGATGACATGAAATTCCGCCGGCCGGTTGTTCCCGGGGATCAGATCCGAATCGAAGCCGAAGTCCTTCGATGGAAAAACCGGTTTTATTATCTCCAGGCCAAGGCCCTCGTCGAGGGCCAGGTTGCGGCCGAAGGCCTGATGGTCGCCTCGATGCTCGAGCGAGATGAGTTTTATGGCCGGTCCTGACCCGCTCGTTCACCCTTCGGCCGTCGTTTCGCCGGGCGCCCGGTTGGCGGCCGGCGTCCGGATCGGCCCGTTCTGCTTTGTCGGCCGCGAGGTGTCCCTCGGGCCGTCCACCATTCTCGAATCGCATGTGGCGATCGACGGTCGGACCGATATCGGCGCGGAAAACCGGTTTTCGCCCTTTGTCGCCGTCGGCGGCGCGCCCCAGGATGTCGGGTACAAGGGCGAGCCGACCCGGATCCGCATCGGCGACCGGAACATCTTCCGGGAGTCGGTGACCGTTCACCGGCCGACGACCAAGCAGGACCTGGTCACGGTCATCGGCAGCGACAATTATTTCATGGCCTATTCCCACGTGGCTCACGACTGCGTCGTCGGGAATAAGATCATTTTTCTTCATGGGGCGACCCTCGGCGGCCATTGCGTCGTCGGGGATTCCGCCCTGGTCGGAGCAATGAGCGGCGTTCACCAGTTCTGCCGGATCGGCCGGTATTCCTTCATGGGCGGCGGTTCGATGATCACGCAGGACGTTCTGCCGTTCTGCCGGGTCACGGGACAGCGTCCCGCCCGAATGATCGGGCTGAATCTCGTCGGACTGCGGCGCAACGGCTTTTCCCGGGAACGCGTGGCTGGAATCAAGGCCATCTTCCGGATCCTTTTTTACCGCGGCCTCAATACCTCCCAGGCTTTGACTCTCATTGAAGCCGAAATCCCCCCTTCGGACGACCGGGAGGAGATCCTCGGGTTTGTCCGGACGGCCAAGCGCGGCTTCATTAAAAAGACATCGACGTCATGGGACGGCGAGTCGGAATAATCGCCGGCGGGGGCGAATTCCCCCTCCGGGCCCTGGCCGAAGCCAAAAAACTCGGCTGGTTTTGTCCGGTCGCCGGCCTCCGCGGAACCGCCTCGCCTGAGCTCGAGCAGGAAGCCGAGGCCTTCATCTGGGTTGGTCCGTTGGAGCTTCAGAAGCTCATTTCTTTCTTTAAAAGCCGCGATGTCTCGGAGGCGGTGATGTTCGGCAAAGTCGAGCACCGGTTGATTTTCGCCGACGGTTTTCCGGCCGGGCAGATCGAGGCCCTGGGGCTCCACCCTCCGGATCTTTCGCCGTCCCACCTCCTGATGTCGTTGATGGAATGTCTCGAAGCCCGGGGCTTGAAGATTCTCGATCCTTCGGCTTTTCTCGCTCCGTACTTCTGTCGCGAGGGTCTACTCGGGACAGTCGACGGGGGACGGCCGGTCGCCGACGACGCCGCCTTCGGCTGGCCTCTGGTCAAGGCCCTGGCCGATCTGGATATCGGCCAGACGCTGGTCGTGAAAAATAAAGCCGTCGTCGCCGTGGAAGGCATGGACGGGACCGACGAAACAATCCGGCGCGGCGCCGCCCTGGCGGGGGAGGGGATCGTCGTGCTGAAAACCGCCCGAACCCGGCAGGACGCCCGGATCGATGTCCCCATGGTCGGGCGGGAGACGATCCGCGTGTTGATCGAAGCGCGAGCCGCGGCCCTGGTGCTGGAAGCCGGGCGGGTGCCGTTCTTTCAGAAGGAAGAAGCCCTGGCCCTGGCCGATGCGGCCGGGCTGGCCGTCCTGGCGAAAGGCTGAACGGAATCATCATGGAAAAAATCAAAGTCGGGATCATCGGCGTGGGTTACCTCGGCATGCAGCATGCCCGGATCGCGTCCTATCTCGAGGAAGCGGATCTTCGGGCGGTTGCCGACATCGATTTTAAAAAAGCCTTTGAGATCGGAAACCGCCACGGCGTCCGCTACTACCAGGACTTCGAGGAGATGCTGGACGATATCGACGCGGGCATTGTGGCGGCCAGCACCAAGGCGCATTATGACATCGCCCTCCGGCTGCTCGAGCGGGGCAAGCACGTCCTCGTCGAAAAGCCGATCACCGAGACCGTGGAGCAGGGCG
>CAYPKX010000023.1:5342-31598 GCA_964411395.1 uncultured Eubacteriales bacterium
GCGAAGCCCTGATCGCCGCGGCCAAAACCAACGGCCTCATCCTTCAAGTCGGGCACCTCGAGCGTTTCAACCCCGCGGTCGAAGCGGTCGAAGACATTATTTCGGACCCCAAATTCATCGAAGTCCAGCGGCTGGGTTCGTTTTCGGCCCGGTCCCTGGATGTCGATGTCGTCCTGGACTTGATGGTTCACGACCTGGACATCATCACCAATCTGATCAAGGACGAGGTTGCGGTGATCCGGAGCACGGGCATTCATGTCGTCTCGGACAAGGTCGACATCGCCAACGCCCGCCTCGAGTTCAAGGGCGGTTGCGTCGCCACTCTGACGGCCAGCCGGGTGCATCAGGGAAAAGTCCGGAAGCTCCGGATTTTCGAACCCACAGCCTATTATGCGATCGACTATATCGACCAGGAAGTGAAGATCTTTCCCCTGAGCGGCCGGCAGACCGACATTAAAAGCGTCAAGATCAAGAAGGAAGAGCCGCTGAAGAAGGAAATCTCCCATTTCCTGACGTGCATTGCCGAGGGCCGTCCGGGCAAAGTCAGCGGCGAGGAAGGCCTCCGGGCCCTGCGCCTGGCCCATGACGTCCTGAAAGAAATCGAAACGACCTGATCCGGCCGGCGTTCGGCCTCTTTACTTCCCTTGGACCGCGGAGTTAAGATAGTTCCTCGGTTTCTCGAATTCATCACTTTCAAGGAGGTCGTTCGATGTCCCCACGAGTCATCAACTTTTATGCCGGTCCCGCCGGGCTTCCCCTGGAGCCGCTCAAACGGGCCCAGGACGAACTGTTGGATTTTGCCGGAACGGGCATGTCGGTTATGGAAATCAGCCATCGGGCCAAGGAATATGATGCGGTCCACGAGGAAGCCCTGGCTCTGGTCCGGGAACTCCTCGGGCTCCCGGCCAACTACAAAGTGCTCCTTCTGCAAGGCGGCGCCCACCTCAGTTTCGCCATGATCCCGCTCAACCTGCTCCGGGGCGGCCGGAAGGCCGACTACATCCTGACCGGCAACTGGGCCGAGAAAGCCTGCAAGGAAGCGAAGCTTGTCGGCGGGGACAACGTCCGGGTCGCCGCCTCGACCAAGGACCTGAAATTCGCCCGTCTGCCGAAAGCGGGCGAATATTCCTTCCATGACGACAGCGCCTACGTCCACTTCACCTCCAACAACACGGTCGAAGGCACCCAGTTCAAGGACTTCCCGCCGACGGACAAGCCGCTCGTCTGCGATATGTCCTCCGATATCATGTGGCGTCCCTTCGACGTCTCCAAGTTCGGGCTGATCTATGCCGGAGCCCAGAAGAACCTCGGCCCGTCCGGCGTGACCGTGGTCATCATCCGGGACGACGTCCTGGAAATGTGCGAGGCTCAGGACCTTCCGAGCTACCTCCGTTTCAAGATTCACGCCGAAAAAAACAGCCTTTATAACACCCCGCCCTGCTTCGGCATCTACATTCTTCGCAACGTCCTGGCTTACAACAAGTCCATCGGCGGGCTGAAGGCCATCGAGGCCAACAACTTGAAAAAGGGCGAGCTCCTGTACGGCTGCATCGACCGGTATCCCGCCTTCTATAAACCGTTCGTCATCGAGAAAGCCGATCGTTCCTTCATGAACGTCGATTTCTTCCTGCCGACGGAAGAGCTGACCGACATGTTCGTCAAGGAAGCCAAGAAGAACGGGATGGTCGGGCTCAAAGGCTACCGGGACATCGGCGGCATCCGGGTTTCGACTTATAACGCCGTGACAGTGGACAACGTCCGGACGCTGGTCGCCTATATGGAGGAGTTCGTTAAGAAGAACGGCTGAGATTCACCGGCCGCAAACGAAGGTAAAAAAGAGGGACGGCCGGAGCCGGACTTTCGTCCGGCGCCGGCCGTCCCGTTTGTTTATGCCGGTCGCGGCGCGGCCGCGGCGGCGCTTATTTCATCAGAAAGAAGGCGTCTTCGAGGTTCTGGTTGAAGGCGACCTTGGTCACCGTCACCCGCCCGAATTCCGCCCCGCCCTGGAAGATGACCATGGAAAAGGGAACCATGACGCCGTCGATCTTCCGGTAATCGCCCATGACCGATTCCGATTCGATCTCGGTCCCCATGGCGTCGGACTTGGAGACGACCTTCTCGGTCAGGTAGGTGGACGCGTTGATGTAGACCGTGGCCTTGAAGCCGTCCTTGAAATTCTGTTCCACGACGAAGCAGTCCTTGTCGGCGATCTTGTCCTTGCCTTTAAGGACGAAGGTGATCCCGTATTTGGACGGATTCAAAGCGGCGTCGTAGCCCATGGCCTGGAGACGCTGGGCCTGGCTCTGCTGCTCGGTCATTTCCTCGGTCACGCCGGTCTGGGGATTCGTGAACCAGCCCTTTTTCCCGTCGTAGGCCTGGGTGATCAGCATTCCCATGACATCGAGATCCATCCGCATTTTATCGGGCTCTTTCTGGTAGAGGGTCAAGGCCGCGGACATCCCCATCTGGATGAGTTCCATCGTGCCCGACGTCGTCGTGTCTTTGATTTTGGACAAGGCATCCTTGCCGCCCTGGGCTTCGATGCTCTTGGCCAGGATTTCTTCAACGGTCTGCGCCCTGGCCTGGAGCCCCAAGCCGAGGATCAACGCCGCCGCCAACAGTCCGACCGTCATCCGCTTTTTCATCTGAGCTCTCCTTGCCGGCCGAGGGCCGGTCTTTGCGCGTATTTTATCCGAACCGGGAGGCAATGCCAACTGCGGGCCCGGGTTCGGCCGGCCGGGGAAAAATCCTTCCCCCCCGGCGAGATTCCATCTTTCATACGTTGATTTCGGCCGAAGGTTCAGGTAAAGATAAGCGGAAGAAGAAAGGACGAAGCCATGGCCATCCGCAAGCTCGGCTGGTTTGACGCGGCGATGATCGTCGCCGGAGCGATCATCGGGTCCGGCATCTTCATGAACTCGGCCGAAAGCGCCAAGTTCTGCCAGACCTCCTCCCAACTCCTCCTGGTCTGGACGGCCGGAGGGCTGATCGCTTTTCTCGGCGGCTTGTGTTTCGCCGAATTGGGGGCCATGTTCCCCCAATCGGGCGGACAGGTCATTTACCTCGAGCGGGCCTTCGCTCCCTGGCTCGGCTTCCTTTTCGGCTGGACGCTGTTCACCACCATCCAGACCGGGGCCATCGCCGCCGTCTCGACCACCTGCGCCCGGTTTATCGGGACGTTCCTTCCGATGTCCGATCCCGTTTCCCGCCTGATCGCGGCCGGAATCATCTGGCTTCTGACGGCGGTCAATATTTTTGGAATCAAGCCGGCCAGTTGGGTTCAGAACATTTTCACCGTTCTGAAAATTGCCGCCCTGGCCGTTTTGATTTTTGTCGGGATTTTTATTTTCAAGCTCCCGACCGGAGGTCTGGGCCCGCTGTTCCCCGACGGCGCGGGCTTGAAAGTCTTGAGCGCCCTCGGGCTGGCTTTGATGCCGGCCTTGTTTTCATACGGCGGATGGCAGAACCTGAATTTCGTCGCCGGAGAGGTGAAAAATCCCGGCCGGACGATGCCGCTGGCGATCATTTCGGGCGTTTCCCTGGTGATCATCGTCTATATTTTGTCCAATGTCGCGTATGTCCGGGCCCTCCCGATCGAAACCATCGCCGGATCGACCAAGCTCGCCTCGGATGCCTTGGAAGCCATGGCCGGGCCTTGGGGCGCCCGGTTCATTTCGGCGGCCATCATCGTTTCGACCTTCGGGATCACCAACGTCTTCGTTCTGACCGGCGCCCGGGTTTACCAGGTCATGGCCGAAAAGGAAATGTTCATCCCCGCCGCCGCCCGGATTCATCGCCGGTTCGGGACACCCCATATCGCCATTCTCATCCAGGCGGTCTGGGCGTCCGGCCTCCTCCTCTCCAACACATACGGCCAACTGCTCCAGTACGTGACCTTCGGCGATTGGATCTTTTACGGTTTCACCGCGCTGGCCCTGATCGTCCTGCGCCGGAAGCTCCCGGCCCTGGAGCGGCCGTACCGGACGTGGGGCTATCCCCTGACTCCGGCGCTTTTTTTCCTCATCGCCGTCGCCGTTGTGGTCAACGTCTTTATTTCCTCTCCGTTGAAATCCGCCGCCGGAACGGCGATCATTCTTGCCGGGCTGCCGGTTTATGCCCTCGTCCGGCGCAAAGGGAGGGGAGCCGATGCGCTTTAATCCCATCGTCTACATGGAATGGGCCAAAGCCGGAACCCGGGCTTCGGTCAATATGGCCCGCTCCGGCCTGCCGGGATTGGAGTTTGCCGATCTGGGTCTCGACTTCGGATTAAGCGATCTCCGGCTCAACGGCGAGCATCCCTACGGTTGGAAACCGCTGATCGAAGCCATCGCCGCCCGGTACGGAGCCGATCCGGAGTGCGTCATTCCGTCCGTCGGGACATCCCAGGCGATCTTTCTGGTTTGCGCCGCCGTGTGCTCCGAGGGTGACGCCGTCTACGTCGAGCGGCCGGCCTATGAGCCGCTGCGGTCCGTCCCGGAGGCGGTCGGAGGCCGGGTTGTCCGATTTTCCCGTCCTTTTGAACGGGGATTTTCGGTCGATCCGGTGGAGTTCAAGGATCGTTTTCCGCCCGAAGCCAAACTTGTCATCCTCTCCAATCTGCATAATCCCTCCGGAGTGAAGCTTTCTCCCGAGCGGGTCGCGGAACTGGCCGGGATCGCCTCCGACCGCGGGGCGGCTATTTTAGTCGATGAGGTTTATCTCGAATTCGATTCCGGCCCGGCGCCGCGGACGGCCTTTGGACGGGTCGAAAACATCCTTGTGATTTCCAGCTTGACCAAGGTCTTCGGCCTTTCCGGGCTCCGGTGCGGGTGGATCCTCGCCCCCCGGCGGCTCGTTCCGGCGATCCGCCGCGTCGTGGATAACCTCCATGTCGAACACGTCCTTCCGGCCGAGCAGATATCGGCCCGGATTTTCCCGCAGCTCGACCGACTGAAGACCCAAAACACGCTCTGGACGGAGGCGAACAAAAAGGTCGTCAGGGAATTCGTGGCGCAGACGCCCGGCTTGAGCTGGGTGGAGCCGGACGGGGGAATCGTGGCTTTTCCCCGGGTTCTTGGCCGGGAGGGGGAGGACCGGGCGGGAGACCGGCTGGCCCGCATCCTCCTCGAGACCGCGGATACGGCCGTCGTGCCCGGAAGCTTCTTCGAAGATCCCCGCCATGTCCGGCTGGGATTCGGCTTGCCGGAGAGTCTTCTTCGCCGGGGATTGGCCAACATCCGTTCGGTCCTGGAGGGAGAAGCAGCGGTCCGATGAGAAAAAATTAATCCTGTTCTCACGACCTTTTAAGGGAACGAAGTTAAACTCAGAGCGGAGATAATTCGATTTCGTGAGGATGCCGATGACCCAAATGAAAACGGTCGGCCTTTGGCTTACAGCCGCCGTGCTGTTTCTTTTTCTGCCATTGCGGGCTCAGGAAGGGAGCGGGGATCCGGCCCAGACCTCAGCCCAGATCGCCGATTGGAAAAAAACCGCCCCCCGGATCTTCATGGATTTCGATCACGGAGACATGGATTACATCCGGAAGGAGATCCCCTTCGTCAATTATGTCCGGGACCGGAAGGAAGCCGACGTCCATATTCTGGTCACGACCCAGTCGACCGGAAGCGGCGGAACAGAATACGCGATGGCTTTCATCGGCCAGGGCCCCTATGAGGGCCTTTCCAGCAACCTCATCTATGCCTCCAACACGACCGACACCGACGACGAAATCCGCCAGGGCTATGTCGCTGTCCTCAAAATGGGATTGATCCCTTATGTCGCCAAAACCTCCATCCGCGACCTTCTGACGATCGAATGCCGGGAGGACCTCCAGCCGACCGACGTCGTCGATCCCTGGAAGTTCTGGGTTTTCAGCCTGAGTGTCGGAGCCGAACTCGACAGTGAAACCCAGCAGGAACGCCGGGAGCTGTCGTTCTCGGCTTCCGCCAACAAGATTACTCCGGACATGAAGCTTCGGTTGGGATTCTCAGCTGAGTTCGATAAGGACGAATTCCAGTTCGATGACGGAGTCATCGACAGCCATGCCGAATTCATCAGCTTCGAGGGCCTCTACGCCAAAAGTCTGGGCGAGCATTGGTCGATCGGCCTCTATTTAACCGCCTCGTCTTCCACATACAGCAACCTGAAATCCCGCTTCAGTCCGGCTCCGGTTTTGGAATACAACTTGTTTCCCTACTCCGAATCGACTCGCCGCCAGCTTCGTTTCCAATACCGGGTGGGGTTCGACTTCGTTCGGTACCGGGAAGAGACGATCTACGACAAATTCGAGGAAAACCTGATCGGCCAAGCCTTCGCGACCACCCTGGAAATCAAGGAGCCCTGGGGCAGCCTCTACGCCAGCCTGCAGGGATCCCACTATTTTCACGATTTCAAAAAAAATAAAATCGACGTTTTTACCGAGCTGTCCTTCCGCATCTTCAAAGGCCTGGAGTTCAACGTCGACATCAGTTACGAGCGTATCCGCGACCAGCTTTCCCTCCCCAAGGGAGATGCCTCCCTGGAGGAAATCCTCCTCCAGCGCAAGGAACTGGCCAAGGACTATGAGTTCGGCTTCGACGTTCGACTGAGTTATACGTTCGGTTCGGTCTTCAGCAATGTCGTCAACCCGCGTTTCGGCAGTTTGGGGAGCAACTCTCATTATTAAAGGAAAAGAACGGCCGGGGACTCTTCCGAAACGATGAGTCACTTGGCAGGATGAAGCCGATGCGTCTTCTCGTCGTCGAAGATGACCGCAAAGTCGGGGCCTTCCTCCAGAAAGGCCTCCGCGAGGAGCAGTTTGCCGTCGACCTCTGCGGCGACGGAGAGGCGGCGCTGGAATGCGCCCGTCTCAATCCCTATGACCTGATTCTCCTGGATGTGATGCTCCCGAAAAAGGACGGTTTGGCCGTCTGCCGCGAGCTTCGGCGGAGCGGGATCCTGACGCCGGTCCTGATGCTGACAGCCAAGGATTCCGTCGAAGACAAGGTCGCGGGATTATCTGAAGGGGCCGATGATTATCTGGCCAAACCCTTCGCTTTCGATGAGCTCCTGGCCCGGATCCGAGCTCTCCTCAGGCGAACCCGGGACTACCAACCGTCGGCCGTCCGGGCGGGGGACCTCGAGCTCGATCCGGCCCGACGCCAGGCCGTCCGGGCGGGCCGGCGAATCTCCCTGACCGGGAAGGAATACGCCTTGCTCGAATATCTGATGCGCAATGCCGGCCGGGTGGTGACCGAAACGATGATCATCGAGCATGTCTGGGACATGAACTACGACGGCTCGAGCAACGTCGTCAGCGTGTACATGAATTATCTCCGCAAAAAAATCGACGGCGGGGCGGACCTGAAGATGATCCGCACCCTCCGCGGCCACGGGTACCTTCTTGAAACTCATCCCGAAGACTGACTCCCTGGCCTTCCGCCTGACGGTCTGGTACATCGTCATTCTGGGCCTCATCGTGGCGATTGCCGGCGTGTTCCTCTACCAGGGATACCGCAAAGGCTTGATGTCCGACCTGGACGAGCATCTGTTCGAGATCGCCGAGGACGCCCTCTCCTCCTGGCAGCGGCGCGGTGTCACGTGGGAGGACGCCCTGGCCAAGGCCGAAACCCGCCATCCCAATGACGACCCCTTTCTCCTGGCTGTCGTCCTCCCCAATCTCAAGGAGAATCGTCACCGGATGGAAGTCCATCGGACCGCCCGGACTCCGGAGGGAACGCTTGTCTTTGATCCGGAGGTCTATCTTCGGGCCGACAAGCGCGACTGGGATCATCCGCTCTATTTGACGGTGGCCGGAGAAACCCTGGCCAGGACGTCCGTCAGGGTGCTCTGTTTGCCGATCCGGGGTGAGACGATCATCCAGGCCGGAGTTTCCCTCGACCGGATCAACGGGGAGCTCCGGCGCCTGGCCTTGATCATGGGCGCGGCGGGATTTCTTCTCCTGGCCCTGGCCTCCCTGGGCGGAACGGTCATCATCCGCAAGGCTCTGCGGCCGGTCGAAAGCGTCGTCGACGCCGCCCGGAGAATCACGGCCGACGATCTGTCGCTCCGGATTGAAAGCCGGGACCGGCGGGATGAAATCGGCGTTCTCGTGGACACCTTTAACGGCATGATCTCCCGCCTGGAGGCATCGGTCAAGAAAATCAAGCAATTTTCCGGGGACGTCTCCCATGAGCTGCGAACCCCGCTGACGATCATTCGGGGAGAGATCGAAGTCCTTCGCCGGAAAGAGAGAACCGAAGAGGAGTACCGCCAGACGATGGACAGCGTCCTGGAGGAGACGGCCCGGATGAACCGGATCATCGACGACCTCCTGTTCCTCTCCCGGTTGGAGGCCATGACCGGCGAGGATTTCGAAGCTTGTATTCCCCTGGATGAGGTCTTGATTCAAGCCTTTGAAAGCCGTGAGCTTTTAGCCGGGGGGAAGGGTGTCCTCCTGGAGCTCGGGGATCCGGAACCCGTCCGAGTCCCGGGCGAGGCCAATCTCATCGAACGGTTGATCGTCAACCTGATTGAGAATGCGATTCGTTACACGCCTTCCGGCGGCCGGGTCGAGGTATCCCTCAAGTCCGGGCAGGGAGAAGCCGTCCTGACGGTGGCGGATACGGGGATCGGCATACCGGAAGACGCCATCCCGAAAATTTTCGACCGTTTCTACGTCGTGGATAAATCCCGGTCCAAAGAAAGCGGGGGATCGGGTTTGGGCCTGGCGATCGTCAAGGAAGTGGCCGACGCCCACGGCGCCGCGATCCAGGTTGAAAGCCGGCCCGGCGAAGGGACACGCTTCGTCATCCGATTTTCCCTCGGCCGGGACGAAGAACCGCGGACCAAACCTTGACCTGGATTTGAAGGAACGATCCGGGTTATGAGGCGGAGGTCCGGTCGAGGCCGTATTTGGCCACTTTGTTATAAAGCGTCGTTCGCGAGACGCCGAGAATTTCCGCCGACCTTTTGAGGTTGTTTTTTGTCTGGGCGAGGACGAAGGAGATATATTCTTTCTCCAGGTCCTCCAGGCTCGAGAGATTGTCCCGTTCGACGAAGGCGGCCCGCCGCCGGGCCGCGGCCGGTTCCCGGATGGTTTTCGGCAGGTCGGCCAGGTCGATAAAATCCTTCTGGGTGACCAGGACGGCGCTTTGAAGGGCATTTTCCAGTTCGCGGATGTTGCCCGGCCAGTTGTATTTTAAAAACAGCTTTTGGACGTCGCGGCTGACGCCCTGGATCGACTTGCCGTAGGCCTTGTTGAGAGCCTCCAGGAAGTGGCGGATCAGCAGGGGGATGTCCTCCATATGGTCGCGCAGCGGCGGAATCCGGACTTCGACCCGATCGAGCCGGTGGTAGAGATCCTCCCGAAAGACATTTTTCCGGATCATGTCGGGAAGGTCGCGATTGGTCGCGGCGATCACCCGGACATTGACGTATTTGACCTCGGTCCCGCCGATCGGCCGGAATTGACGGTTTTCCAGAACCCGAAGAAGCTTGGCCTGAACGACCGGGGGAATTTCGCCGATCTCATCCAGGAAGATGATCCCGTCATGGGCCTCTTCAAACAAGCCCTTTTTCGTCCGGTCGGCTCCGGTAAAAGCGCCGCGGACATGGCCGAACAGCTCCGACTCGAACAGGGTTTCGGGAATGGAGGCGCAATCGCAAATCACGAGCCGGCGGGCCTTCGTTTCGCTTAACTGAAAGAGGGCCCGGGCCAGGAGCTCCTTCCCGGTGCCGGTTTCACCCGTGATCAGAACACTGGTGAAGTGGCGGGAAATGCGCTCGACCAGGGCGAAGAGATCGAGCATGGCCGGGTTTCGGGAAACCATCCCCTGAAAAACGTATTTCTTTTCCAGCTTTCTTTCCAGCAGGCTCGTTTCCCGGCGGAGTTCCTGGCGTTCGAAGACTCTCCGGATGGAACCGAAGATTTTTGCGGCTTCGAGCGGCCGGGGAAAATAATCGAGGGCGCCCGCGTCCACCCAGCCCAGCACATCCTCGGGAGTCGCCGGGGGACCCGTGACGGCGATCTGGATCAGAGGATCGAAGGCCTTGATCTCGCGGATGATCGCCCGGCATTCCTCCTGTCCCTCTCCCGCATCCAGAAGTATCGAACGGATTCCATTGTTGGTAATGAAGGAGGGAAGATCCTCCCCGCGGCCGCAGAAAAAGAGATGAATGTCCGGCGATGGATTGGCGTTTCGCAGCTGGTCGTAAATCGAGGAACTCTCGCCGACAACCAGAAACGAAAAAGAAGTGTCCATATTCCGGTGACTGTTCGGAATATTAACACACAAAGATCCCGCGGAGCAATTCTTTCCTTTCGGCGCAATTTCCGCACGATTTCGGCTCGGGCTGTTCCCGAACCGATCTCTCCAGGCCGGGGGGAGCCGCTTATTTTTCGATCACCCCCGGCCGTCCGCGAAGGAATTGAATCCGGATGCGATCGGCGACTTCTTCCTCGATCCGGACAACATCGAATTTCGCCCGGGAAAGGTACTTGATGTGGGCCCGGAGGTATGTCAAACCCTGGGTCGACAGAAAATCGAGCCAGGCCCCATGCGCGGTTTCGTCCATCAGCTCCGGTGTTTCCTCGGCATAGGTCATCCGGTTGCGGGCGGTCAGGCGGTTCTCCGTCGAGGCCCGGCGCTTGGCATAGAGATTCAGGCCGTCTTCGATTTCCAGATAATCCAGGTGAGGCTGCCACCGCGAAGCCCAGCGGGCATACCGGGCATAAAATTTCTGGTTTGATTCCTTCAAACCCGGGTCGGCGTTCATCTCGGCGATGATGAAGGACCGGATATCCTCGCCCGCCGTCTTGTAACGATCATAGATCGGCAGGCTGACTCCGGGGACGTAGGCGAACCAGCCGCGGGGAATCCAGTAATCCCGGAACAGATAGGGGGAATAGCTGGAAAATTGTTGAACCCACTCGTGCGAAGGATATCCATGGAGATTCAAGGCGATGTCCGGAAACCATTTCGCGTTTATATCGCGTTTAACGGCGGCCTCGGGAAGGAGCGGCCGGGACGAACCGGTCATCGTTCCGATTTCCAGGCCGAGCGAGCTGTAGCGCCCGGCATGGAGACTATGGAAGGGAGTGAGGGCCTGGAGGGTGTAGGCCAACGCCGCTCCATCGGGATTTTCCATCGGGTGAAGAACGAAATTGATCTTCCGGACGGACTCCTGGGTCGCTTTGTCGGTCGCCAGGAGCTCGGCCAGCTTCAGGATATAGTTGGTTGAGGAGACTTCATTGGCGTGCTGGCGGCCGCTGAGATAAAGGGTCGGCTTCAGCGAGATCAACCGGGGAATGGAGACGTTCGGTCCCGACGGAGTATAAGCTTCGATCACCGGGACGCGGCGGTTTTCATACGAACGGCCGGCGATGTACGTTCGGAGGACCGGAAAGGCGGACAGACGGGCAATGGTTTCTTCGACCATTTCGGGGGATTGAATGCGCAGGGTGTCGACAATCGGAACCCCGGCCGGAAGCGGCGGCGGCGCGGGGAGTCCCGCCTCTTTTGAAACCGGAGCCGACGGGACAGTCTCCTCCTTGATCAATCGACCCGAGCGCAGCGTGAACGACAAGCCGTTCAGCCGGGGAAAGCCCAGGGGATCGCTGACGGCGCCGCCGGCTTGGAGCTCGCGGTAGGAGGCGAGAAGGTCGAGAAACTCCAGATAATCGGACTCCTTTTCGATGTCCAGGTCAAAAATCAGCCGGTCGATTTTTTCTTCCAGGCCGCTGTAGACCAGGGCCGGAAGGGACAAGTTTTTCGGTTTGAGGGGCGAAAAGGAAATCGTCCGGGTGAGTTCCTCCCGATCCCGTTCTTTCCAGGACAGGTTCAAGCGGGGAGAGGCCGCGGGCCAGTCCTCGAAGGTGATTTTCATCCTCGGCGGTCCGTCCTCGGCCGAGGGGTGAATCACCGGGAAGACATTGCCTGGAGCGCTGAAGCGGGAGGAATCCTCGGGAACATCATCCCGGTCGGCCTCGATTTCGGTGATTCCCCGGAGAAAATCGAGCGTATCGAAATAGATTTCGTCGTGAAGCGCTTCGAGCGAGCTGACGATCTCCTCGTCCAGTCCGATCCGGAAATCCGGCTCGCTGGCCCAGACTTCGACTTTCAATTGCTTGAAATACGGTTGTTTGGAGAAGGACGGGGCGCCGCCCGTCTTTTTGAGAATATGGTCCAGAACCGGTCCGAGTCCTTCGTCTTGAAAGTAGGACCAGAGCCGTTCGAGGTCGGTCGGAAGCGTTTGGTCAAGGAGGATTTCCGTTCCGTGATCCAGGCGGATCCAGCCGGTGGAAACCTGGACGTTTCCCCATTCCGGGAGGGCGTTTAAATAATGGGCCTCCCGGACGCGCGGGGCGAAGGACCCCGTCCAAAGAACGGCATTTCGGGCATCCAGCGCCGTGAGCTCATAGCTCACGACGGCGGCCTCGGTCATTTCGAACTGGACGGATTCCAGGGGGAGGCCGAGATCCCGGGCGATGATTTCATCGACCGGGTAAAGCTCCTGGAGCCAGCGGGACGACTCGGTGTAAAAGCGCTTCGGCTTTCCGATGTCGTCCCTGGCTTCCGGAAAGCGAATCATGATTTTTGAGACGGGCTTGCCTTTCAGGGCGGGGATCGCTTTCTCGACGATCCAGAAAAAGCCCTGCTTGTAAGCGGAAAGGACTTCGACTTCAGCCTTGGACGTCTTAAGCAGGCCGGCGGCCGCTTCTTCGATCCGGGCTTTGATCCGGGCCCGGCTTTCGGGAGATTCGCTGAGACCGAGGCTGATCCGGACGGGGGCCGCGGTTTCGACGAGGCCTTGAAGCTTGTCGCGGACCGCCGTCAACGCTTCCTCGGCCTCCCAGGCGAAAACCTGCTCTTTCTCGAAGATTCGCTTGGCGCTCTTCAGAACGTCCGTTCGAACTTCGAGCTCCGGTCCTTTGACGATTCCGGCCGCGGACTTACGCAGGGCTTCTTCGAATTCCGGGTTGGGCCGGGGAAGGAGGATTTCGGCCTTGAGCGATTCGAGATCCTTGTCTTTAAGGCTTTCGAAAACCGCTTTGGCTTCCCGGGCGAATTTGGCTTCGGCCGCGCCTTTTTCTCCCTTGAGAAAACGCTCGACATCGACCAGGGCGTCGGAAAGCCGGGGTTGACCGTCCTGGGCGGCGTCGAAATAGGGAAAAGAGCCGCTGAGATAGGCCAGGATTTTCTCCAGTCCGAGAGAATCGGCGGCCGTGACGATGAGAGCCGATGACTTATTGAATGCCTGGGGAACCGCTTGGATGAGCCCGGAGGCGTTTTCCAGGTTCGGCAGGATGAGCTTTCCGACCCGGTTCAGCTCCCGGGTAAGAGAGGTGTTGCCGACGAGGATCGGGGCGACGACGCTTTTCTTGAATTCGATTTCCGAATCGAGGTAGACCAGGGGGAAGGCCGCCCCGGCCGTATGGAGGACGATCTTGGAAGCCAGCGGAGCCACCGCCCGTATGGATTCGGAAGCCGGGACGACGATCCGGCCGTCCACGGTATCCGGAAGACCATCCGCGTTCAGATCTCCGTAAAGACCTTTCATCGTGAACAGCGACAGGAGGTCGAAGTCTTTGCCTGCGTCGGCCGGCCGCGGCGCGTTCTTGAATGAAGGGGTGAGCATCCGTTTCGGATGGCCCAGACGCGGGACGGCGGCGGCTTGAACGGATTTGCCGTACCGCAGGGAAAACGTCAGGTTGGCGCATCCGGAATAGGAGAGAGTTTCGGATTTCTGGCCCCGTTGATGGAGGTAGCGAAGGGAATCGAAGGCCCGGTAGGCCTTGGCCTGGTCCTCTTCGTCGGTGAAGTAGATCTCCACCGCGAGATTTTTAACTTCCCCCGCTCCGAAGGCGAGCTTGCTCAGGGCGCCGGGTCCGTTTTTCAGATGGGGGAACTCGTAGAGAACCGAACGAAAAATCGTCCGCTGCAGGGAAACGCTCTCTTCCTTCAGGTAGGCGATAATGTCTTTTTCCAGGGTTTCATAAGTCGGACCCGCCTCCCGGCCCCAGACGTCCCAGAAATAGGGCCATCGGAGAAAAAAAGCCCGACCGGTCTGAAGGAGCGCATCGTCCGAGCCGGCGGCCAGGACCAGGCCGTTCTGGGTCTTGGAGCTGAAAACGGAGACGAAGCCTTGCCGGATCGGAAGAACGGGAATTTCGAGGCCGGATTCACGCAGGATCGGCTTCAATCCCTTGATGTTCGAGCCGATGAAAAGGGGGCTTTCCAGAGTCGCCAGATTGGGGATTTCGGACTCCCTTTTGACGAGGGCGAAATCCTGAGCCAGGCTTTCCAGGTTGGCCCGGGCGGCGATATCGGCGGCTAACGCCAGTTCGGCCGCCGTGGGGGAGTCGGAGACGACAATCGTCAAGGCGACGCGATCCGCCAGGCCGTCCCCGTCGGTATCCTTCACTCCGCGGCCGAGGAGGAAAAGATGCGAAAGACTGGCGATTTCGGCCGAGGCGAGGCCTCCGGTCAACAGCAGGACCGCAAGGGCGAGACAATGCTTTTTAAAGTGTTTGTTCATGGACTTACCTGGGAGTCATGTCTGGTCTCGCGATCTATTTTAGTACATCCGTCCGGCGAAAAACAGAAAGCCGATTGACCGCACGAGAATATCGGACATAAAATAAGGATCAACCGCATTTTCCGGCAAGGAGGAGTTGATGATTAAAGAATTTAAAAAATTCGCGATGCAGGGCAATCTCGTCGACATGGCCGTGGCTTTTGTCCTGGGCGGAGCCTTCGGAAAGATCGTCACCTCGTTCATCAACGATGTTTTCATGCCGCCGATCGGCCTGCTCCTGGGCAAGGTCGATTTTTCGAAGCTGTTTATCGACCTTTCCGGGCAGGGGCATGCCACCCTCGAGGCGGCCAGGGCGGCCGGGGCGGCGACCATCAACTACGGCCTGTTCATCAGCGCCCTGGTCGATTTTATCGTCGTCGCCTTCATCATGTTCCTTCTCATCAAGCAGATGAACAAGATGCGAAAGCCCGCCCCGCCGGCTCCGGAAATGAAGGATTGTCCGTTCTGCCTCTCGGCCGTCCCGGCGAAAGCCAGCCGGTGCTCCCATTGCACCTCGGAACTGAAGATCTGACGATCGGCGAATCGCGCGGGAAGTAGAAAAGGATTACTCGGAGAGGACGGCGATTCCGACGGCTCCAAGGCCGGCATGCACCCCGATGGCCGGGTCGGCTTCGACCGTGAATTCGGGCGGTTTCCCCAGGATGGACGTTAACTTTTCGGCATAAACGGCGGCCCGTTCCGGGGCTCGGACATGAACGAGGGCGTATCCCCAAACCGGCCGCTTCCGGGCGGCCGCTTCGACCGTCCTCAGGATTCCGGTCAAGTTACCGGCCCGGCTGAAGGATTTGCCGGCCGCTTCCAGCCGCCCTTCCCGGGAAACGGCAATCACCGGTTTGAGACCCAGGACGCGGGCCAGAAGACCCTTGACCCGGCTGACCCGGCCGCTTCGGACCGCATATTTCATCGCCTGAACATCGACCAGAAGCGACGTCCGGGGAATCCACGATTCCAGAGCCGAGACGACCTCGTCATGACTCGATCCGGCGGCAATCATAGCGGAGGCCCGGGCGGCCAGAAGTCCCGATCCGGCCGAGACGTTTCGGCCGTCGATGACCGTGATCTTCTTTCCGGCCAGGGCGGCGGCCGCGGTCCGGCAGGTCCGGTAAACGCCGGAGAGCTTATCGGAAACCGTCAGAACGATGACCGACTCGTAATGCCCGGCCAGATAGCCGAGAGTGTTCTGGACGGTCTTGAGGGCCGGTTGGGCCGTCTTCGGCCGGATCTTGCCGTCGGCCAGAAGGCCGTACAGACGGTCCGGGGTGATGGTGATTTTGTCGAGAAAGACCTGATTCCCGAATGTGACCAGACAGGGAAGAAGGTGAATTTGCCGGTCGTCGACCCAGCCGCCGGGCAGATCGCAGGTGGAATCGATGACGAAGGCCGTCCGTGATTTGGGAAGCCAGGCGGCTTCGTATTGTTTGCGCATATCGTCCACTTTGATCTGGGCGATGTCGCCGATATCCTTGATTTCAAAGAAAAGCCCGGCCGGGTCGTTTGTGTGGACATGAATCCGGACGCGTTCTTCCGAACCGGCCACGACGGCCGAATCCCCGTACCGGGAGACGATTTCGCGTATTTGTTCGGGTTTCAAGGCCGTTCCGGTCAGGAGGGCTTCCGAACAATAGCGGTTATGGAGAGTTTTTTCACGCGAAGGCGTTTTGGTCTCTTCCGGAGTCCAGACGATTTCCGGGAAAGGGGAACGCGAAAGCTTGCCTTTCATGATGAAATGGAGGATGCCTTCGAGAAAATCGACAAAGCCCTTGGCCCCGGCGTCGACCACTCCGGCTTTGGCCAGGACTTCGAGCTTTCGCGGCGTTTCGCGGAGCGACTGCCGGGCGTCGGCAATCGATTCGGACATGAGAACGGCGAAATCCGTCGTCGTCTCCCGCCGCCGGTATAAGGAGTCGGCCCAGTCTCGCATGACCGTGATCATCGTGCCCTCGACGGGAGAGGAAATCGCCCGGTGGGCGTGGGCGACGGCCTTGCGGACGGATTCGGCGAAAGCCCGGGTTGTGAGCCGATGTTCGACCTCGACTTCCCGGCTCATCCCGTGAAGAAACTGGGCGAAGATGATCCCGGAATTGCCCTGGGCGCCGGCCAGGGCCGCGTCGGCCATCGAGCGGAAGGTATGGCGGATGGAAAGGTGGGCTTTGGCCCCTTGGGCGATGGCCCTCATCGTCGAAGCCAGGTTGGTCCCGGTGTCGGCGTCCGGGACGGGAAAGACGTTGATTTTATTCAAATAGGAATGGTCGCGGATGACGGCATTGCCGCCGGCGACAAAGGCACGAAAAAGACGGCTGCCGTTTAAATATCGGATTTTCGTGTTCATCGTCCGGAGGGAGATTTTATCATAGAATCCGGATTATTTTACGATGAAGCGGCGTCCGCCATGGTCGAGAATTTGCATGGGGATCTCATAGACCCGGAGGAGGAGATCGGTCGAAAGAATTTCGTCAGGCGGTCCGTCGGCAACGACTTCCCCGTCCTTGAGAAAAACGATCCGGCCGGAATGGCGCACGGCCAGGTCGAGGTTATGGAGGGTGACGATGACGGTTTTTTTCTGTTCATCGGCCAGGCGGCGGGCCAGATCCATGACACCGGTTTCATGCCGGGGATCGAGGAAGGTGGTCGGCTCGTCGAGGACCAGAATATCGGCTTTTTGGGCCAGCGCCCGGGCGATCAGGACCAGGCGGCGCTCGCCGCTGCTGAGGTCGAAAACCGGCCGGTCGATCGGCCGGGTGAAGCCGGCGTAGGACAGGGCTTCCGCCGCGATTGTTCGGTCGGTTTCCGAAGGAGCGCCGAAGAGGGGGAGGTAGGCGGTCCGGCCCATCAGGACAAAATCCAGCACGCTGAAATTGAAGGCGGCGGAATGCTCCTGGGGGACAAACGCCAGGCGGCGGGCCCGTTCCGCATCGGTCAGGGACCGGAGGTCGGTTCCGTCGATTTCGACCGTGCCTTCGGCATAAGGCCGGAGTCCGCTCAAACACTTGAGAAAAGTCGTTTTCCCCGCTCCATTCGGCCCGACGACGGCGGTGATTTCGGCGGCCGCGGCTTCAAACGACGGGACGCGGAGTTCGAAACCGGGCCGGAGGCAGCGCAGCTTTCGAACGGAGACGCTCATCGCCAGATCTTCGAGGATTTCGTGAGCAGGAGAATGAACAGGGGGAGCCCGATCAGGCTGGTAAAAATGCCGACCGGGATCTCGAAAGCGGCCAACCCCCGGGCCGCATCGTCGGCCAGGACAAGGAGGGAAGCGCCGAGGACGGCTGAGAGCGGCAGGACGCGCCGATTGTCCACGCCGACCATCATCCGGACGAGGTGGGGGATGATGAGGCCGAGCCAGCCGATGATTCCGGCGACAGAGACGGCGGCGGCGGTCACCAGGGTGGCCGTGAGGACGACGGTCCGCTGGTCGCGCTTGACATTGAGGCCGAGAGCCCGGCCGTCCTCATCGCTGAGCGAGAGGACGTTCAACCGCCAGGACATCAGAAGAAGAAGAGCGGTTCCGGCGGCCATGACGGCCAGGGGCAGGACCAGATCGCTCCAGCCGGCTCCGCCGAGATTCCCCATGAGCCAGTAGAACAAGGCCTGGAGAGAATAGGGGCTGGCGAAAAACTCGACGAAAGAAAGCAAGGCCGAAAAAAAAGCCGAGATGATGACCCCGGTCAGGAGAACCGAGACCGGAGAGAATCGCGGGCCCCGGGAGACGAGAAGCACCAGGCCGACGGCGGCCAGGCCGAAACCGAAGGCGCCGACCTGGGGAGGGAAGGCCTGCCCCAAAACGACGATCGATAGAGAGGCCCCGAAGGCGGCCCCGGAAGAAATGCCGAGGATATATTCGTTGACCAGGGGATTTTTAAAGACGGCTTGGAGGGAGGCTCCGGAAACCGACAGAGCCGCCCCAACCGCCAAACCCAGGAGAAGGCGGGGAAGACGGATCCCGAAAATGATATCTCTTTGGACGGGGGACACGGCCCCCTCCCAGGATTTGACCAGCGGGGACAAGAGAGTTTTCCCGAGGTCGGCCGGCGCGATGTCCGAGGGGCCCAGGGTCAGAGAAAACAGGAAGACGACCAGGGGAGAGAGAAATAGCCCGAGAGTGATCCAGCGTTTCCTTGATGACATGAATTCTTCCTCATTATAGGGCATCCGGGGCCGTCTGACCATGCCCGGGAGGCCGCCGTTTCTGTTATAATAAAACGTCACAATCCTTCGGATGGAGAAGCCCATGAAAACGCCGTGGGGAGCCGTGGTGATGATAGGGCTGGCCGCCCTTCCGGTGTTCGGGAAAGCGGCCGGCCCGGAGTTCGAAACGCATTTTTTCAACCGGACGCTTCGGGTCGATTATTACCATATCGGCGATGCCGGAGAAGAAATCGTGACGATCGACGGCGTTTACCTGGAAGGTCCGTGGGCCGGGTCGAAGACCGGCCTTATCGATCCCTTCGACCGCGGCCGTTACGCGATCAAGATCTATGACGAGACGGGAAAGACGTTGCTTTTTTCCAGGGGTTTCGATTCCTATTTCGGCGAATACCGCACGACGGACGCAGCCGCCGGAGGAGTCAAGCGGACATATCACGAAACGGCCCTGATTCCCCAGCCCAAGTCGAACGTCACCTTCGTTCTGGAAGCCCGGGAACGGGACAATTCCATGCGGAAGGTCTTCGAGACGATCCTTCCGATTCGGGGAGCGAAGCTGGAAGCCAAACGGAGCCTGAAAGACGTCAAAGTCTTTGAGTTGCGGAAAAACGGCAGCCCGAACGAGAAGGCGGACCTGGCTTTTATCGCGGAGGGATATACTGCGGCCGAGGAAAGCCGTCTCCGGGCCGACCTCGACCGGATGGTCGAGATCCTGTTCAGCCAGGAGCCCTATCGTAGCCTGAGCTCAAAATTCAACCTCTATGGCGTTTGGAAACCCTCGGAGGACAGCGGAAATGACGAACCGGGATTCGGCCTTTATAAAAACACCGCTGTTTCGACGACGTTCGACTCCCTCGGGACGGATCGCTATGTCCTGACCGAGGACAACCGGTCCCTTCGGGACATCGCCGGCCATGTCCCCTACGACGCTCTGGTCATCATGATCAACCAGAATCGGTACGGGGGCGGGGGCATCTACAACGCCTTCTGCACCTGCGCGGCCGGAAACGAATGGCGGGATTACCTGTTTCTCCATGAGTTCGGGCACTCCTTCACCGGCCTGGCCGACGAGTACTATACGTCCGAAGTGGCTTACAATGAATTCTACCCTCCCGGGGTCGAACCGCGGGAGCCGAACATCACCGCTCTTCTGGACCCCAAAAACGTGAAATGGAAGACCGTTCCGGGAATCGCCATCCCCACCCCCTGGGAGAAGGACGAGTACGATCGAAACGACATTGCCTACCAGAAGCTTCGCCGGCGGCTCAATGACGGGATCGCGGCCTTGAAGCTGGGCGGCGCCTCGGCCGGGGACGTGGCCAAGGCGGAGGAGGAATCCGACAGGAAATCGAAGGAACAGGCCGCCTGGGTGGATGCCTTCCTGGCCGCCAGCGCGTTCGCCGGCAAAGCCGGCGTCTATGAAGGGGCCGGCTACGCGGCCAAAGGCCTGTATCGTCCGGCCGTCGACTGTATCATGTTCACCAGGGGCCGGAAGCCGTACTGCCCGGTTTGCGCTGAGGCCGTTCGGCAGATGATCCTCTTCTATGCCAGGTAGGAGTTTGGCGATCGACGCCCTCTTGCTGATCGGACCGACGGGCTCCGGAAAAACGCCGTTAGGCGAGGCTCTGGAATTCGGCGGATGGAACGGACGCCGTTGTCGTCATTTCGATTTTGGAGCGCGCCTCCGGGAAGCGGAGGCGGACGCCGGCGCCGTCCCGGCGCTTTCCGAGGGGGAGCGGGAGGTCGTCCGGGCGGTTTTGCGCGATGGCGTCTTGCTTGAGGATGGCCGTTTCTCCATCGCCCGAAAGATTCTCGAGAAGTTTATCGAACGAATTCAAACGGAACCCGGAGATCTCCTTGTCCTGAACGGCCTGCCGCGACACGTCGGCCAGGCCCGGGATATCGAATCGATCGCCGCCGTCGTCGGGCTCGTGGTTCTGACCGCTTCCCCGCAAACGATTCGAGAGCGGATTGCCAGGGATACGGCCGGCGACCGGGCCGGCCGGGGAGATGATACTCCGGAAGACATCGGGCGTAAGCTGTCCCTTTACGAAGAGCGGACGCGGCCGCTTGTGGATTATTACGCGGCAAAGGGGATTCCGGTCATCCGCCTGGAAGTCGGACCTCGCACTTCGGCTGCCGGCCTGCTGGAGGCCCTCGGGTCGGGGAAGCCGGCATGACCCGGGCGCGGCTGGATTCGGGCCGGTATCTTCACGAGTTTCATGTCGATAAAACCGGAGCGGAGCGGAAGACCTTGATCGTCGTCGGCATCACCCTGGCGATGATGATTGCCGAAATCGTATTCGGCTGGCTGACTCATTCGATGGCCCTGCTGGCCGACGGCTGGCATATGGGAACCCATGCTTTCGCCCTGGGTCTCTCTCTCCTGGCCTATATCTTTGCCCGAACCCATGTCCACGATCACCGTTTCACGTTCGGCCCCTGGAAAGTCGAGATCCTCGGGGCCTATTCCAGCGCGATTGCCCTGGGTCTGGTCGGCCTGGTCATGGCTGTCACGTCCTTAGAGCGGTTTTTCAATCCGGCCCCGATTCGTTTCGGCCAAGCGCTTCCCGTCGCCGGGATCGGGCTGCTGGTCAATCTCGTTTGCGCCGCCGTCCTCCATTCGGAAACGAATCATCCGTCTCCTGACGCTTCGTCTCCCGCCGCTCATCGGGATCTGAATTTCAAATCGGCTTATCTCCATGTTCTGGCCGACGCGATGACCTCCCTTCTGGCGATCGCCGCCCTCCTGGGCGCCCGGTCCTTTGGCTGGACGTTTCTCGATCCCTTGATGGGAATCTTCGGGGCCGTTTTAATCCTTTCCTGGTCGTTTTCCCTCCTCAGGGAAACGTCGGGCATCCTGATCGACCGGGGTCTCAGGACCGATGCGCCGCTTCTGCGGGAAATCCAGGCGAGGCTGGAAGCCGACGGTCGAACCAGGGTCGTCGACCTTCATTTATGGAGGGTCGCCGAAGAAAAATACGCCTGCCTGATTTCGATCGAATCGTCCGCCTGCGCTCCGGCCGACGAATACAAGCATCGATTGGCCGGAATCCCGGCGCTTGTCCATATGACGATCGAAACGAATTCCACCCCGGACGATTTGAAACGCAAGACCGAATAGGCGACAATATCCGCTCTTCGAACCCGGAGACTGATCGATGAACGTGCATCATTTGGATCGAATTTTCAATCCCCAGCGGATCGCTCTGATCGGAGTGACTTCCAATCCCAAAAGCGTCGGGGGGCGGATCCTGTCCAACCTCGTCGGCGGGGGATTTCCCGGCGTCGTTTACCCGGTGAATGCCGCTTTCGAGGCCGTTTCCGGAATTCCCTGTTACCCCGATTTAAAGAGCGTTCCCCGTCCACCCGACCTGGGCATCATCTGCGCCCCGGCGGTTCAGGTGCCCGGCCTGATCAAGGAATGCGGCGAGACCGGAATCAGAGCGGTCATCGTCGTTTCCGCGGGTTTTCGCGAAGCGGGGGAAGAGGGGCGGGTTTTGGAGGGGCGGATTTTAGCTGAGGCGGCCCCTTTCGAGGGGATGAGAATTCTCGGCCCCAACTGCCTCGGCGTGATCGTCCCCGGCCGGCGGCTCAATGCCAGCTTCGCCGCCGACATGCCCCAGGCGGGCGGGATCGCCTTCATCTCTCAGTCGGGAGCCCTGTGCACGTCCGTCCTGGACTGGGCGCTTGAGGAGAAAATCGGTTTTTCCGCGTTCGTTTCGGTCGGGAATGCGGCCGATGTCGATTTCGCCGATCTCATCGATTATTTCGGCGAGGATGAAAAAACGAAGAGCATCATCCTTTACATCGAATCGGTCCGGAACGCCCGGCGCTTCATGACCGCCGCCCGGGCATTTGCCCGGTCCAAGCCGATTATCGCTTACAAAGCCGGACGTTTCCCCGAATCGGCCGAGGCGGCCTCGTCCCATACCGGGGCGCTGGCTTCCGAGGATGCGGTTTATGATGCGGCCTTCCAGAGAGCCGGTCTGGCCCGTGTCTTCGATATCGGCGATATTTTCGATGTGGCGGAGCTCCTCGGCCGCCACCGGATTCCCAAAGGGCCCCGCCTGGGAATCGTCACCAATGCCGGAGGGCCTGGGGTGATGGCCGTGGATGCCCTCATTCAGGCCGGTGGAATGCCGGCCTCCCTGAGCGAAGAGACCCGGACGGCGCTCGATGAAACGCTGCCGCCCGCCTGGTCCCACCGAAATCCTGTCGATATCCTCGGCGATGCCAAGTCGAAGATGGCGGCCAAGGCGACGTCGCTCGTTCTGGCCGATCCCGGCGTGGACGCCGTTCTGGTGATCATCACTCCTCAAGGCATGACGAATCCCGCGGCGATTGCCCGGGAAATCGGGGCCCTGGCCCAGGGGACGAACAAACCGCTGCTGGCCGCCTGGCTCGGCGGAAAGAGCATGGCCGAAGGCGTTCGGATTCTGAACGATGTCGGGATCCCGACATATGACACTCCGGAGCGGGCCGTCGGAGCGTTCATGACGCTCGTCTCCTATTCCCGCAATCTGGAAATCCTGTATGAGACGCCCAAGGAAAGCCCCGTCGAATTCGCTCTCGGACGGGAGGAACGGGCGGCCAAGGTCAGGGAGGCCGTCTTTCGCGGCCCGGAAATCCTGACCGAAGACGCTTCCAAGGCGGTCTTGGAGGCCTATGGCATCCCGGTCACGAAGCCGGTGTTTGCCGGAAACGAAGACGAGGCGGTCCGGGCCGCTGAAGCCATGGGCTATCCGGCGGTCCTCAAGATCCATTCCCCGGATATCACCCATAAGACCGATGTCGGAGGCGTCGTTCTCGACCTGGGGGGTGCCGGCCAGGTTCGAGCGGCCTTCCGCAGGGTCATGAAAGCGGTCGCGACCGCCCGGCCCGAGGCCCGACGGGAAGGTGTGACCATCCAGCCGATGATCCGGACCAAGGACGCTGTCGAGATGATTCTGGGGGCGAAAAAAGATCCAACCTTCGGAACGGTCATGATGGCTGGAATGGGCGGAACGACGGCGGAGCTTTTTCGGGACCGGGCCCTGGGTTTTCCGCCTCTCAACGAGCGCCTGGCCCGGCGGATGCTGGAGTCCCTGAAAATCTGGCCTCTTCTCCAGGGATACCGCGGCCGGCCGGCCGTCGCCCTCGACCGGTTGATGGAAACCATGATCCGTTTGTCGTACCTCGTCGCCGATCACCCGGAAATCAAGGAATTCGACATCAATCCCTTATTGGCGGGACCCGCCTCGGTCCTGGCCCTGGATGCCCGGATCTCCGTCGACCGGACCGTCGGAAATACAACCGAGCCGTTTGCCCATCTCGCCCTGAAGCCGTATCCCGATCATTATACGAAAGATGTTGTTTTGGAAGACGGATCAAACTGCCGCCTGCGGCCGATCAAGCCCGAAGACGAACGCCTCTGGCTGGAGCTTCTGGCCGGATGCTCGCGCGAATCCATCTATTCCCGCTTCCGGTATTTTTTTCACTGGGAATCGCACGAGGTGGCCGCCCGCTACTGCTACATCGATTATGACCGGGAACTGGCCATCGTGGCCGAATCGCGGACCGGAGACAAACGGCAGTTGATGGGCGTCGGCCGCCTCGTGGCTGATCCGATGAAATCCTCGGCCGAATACGCCGTCCTGGTCGGCGATGCCTGGCAGGACAAGGGCCTCGGAGGCGTGCTGACCGATCGCTGCCTGGAGATTGCCCGGGATTGGGGCGTCCGAAAAATCACGGCCGTGACCACCTCGGACAATCCCCGGATGATTGCCGTCTTCACCAAACGAAATTTTAACGTCCGGTTCGACGAACAAAGCTCCCTGGTCGAGGCGGCCAAGGATCTGGATTGACGGCCGGGTTCGATCCGGGAGATTCCCTTCCGTCCGGTTTTCGGGTATAAATTCGGCATTACCGTATGAAGAAATGGAGCGTTCCCATGAAGAATTGCGCGGCAGCGGCGTTGGTCGCTTTATTTGTGTTCGTCCTCCCGGTCGCCGCCGGTCAGGGAGAGGCCGCCAAAACCCCGGTTTTCGGCCTCACCTTTTCCGGTTTCATCAAAACGGACATGATTCATGACTCGCGCCAGACCGTCAGTATCCGCGAGGGCCATTTCTTCCTTTATCCCAAATCCGAAGCCCTGGATCCCGACGGTCGGGATAAAAACGCAGCCGACGGCTTCCAGATGTTTTCTCTGCAGTCGAGGTTCGTGGGAAAAATCACCGGTCCGGACGCGTTCGGAGCGAAAACCTCGGGCTTGATCGAAGCCGAGTATTTCGGGACTTCCGACCTGGACATGCATGGATTCCGCCTTCGCCATGCCTTCATCAAACTGACCTGGGCGAAATCCGAGCTCCTGATCGGCCAGTACTGGCATCCGATGTTTGTCACCGACAGCTTTCCCGATGTCGTGTCCTTCGATACCGGGGCTCCCTTTCAGCCCTTCAACCGCTCTCCGCAGGTTCGATTCACCCTGAGAATGGGGACCTGGTGGAGCGTTTCGGCGACCGCTCTGTCGCAACGGGATTTCGTCTCCAACGGTCCCGACGGGGCGAGCTCAGCCTATGCCCGGAATGCCGTCCGGCCCGAGCTCAACCTCAATCTCCAATACAGGCGGACCTGCGAGGCCGGATGCGAGGACGTGTTCGGCGTCGGCTTGGATAACAAACGGATCAAACCCCGCTTGGCGACAACGACCGGATATGTGGCCGAAGCCGTTCTCGATGATTGGGCCGGGATGGTGTATTGGAAAATGAAGAGATCGGCCTTCACGGTCAAAGCCGAGGCCGTGTACGGCCAGAATCTCCATCATCTGACGATGATGGGCGGGTACGCCGTCGCCGAGATCGTCGACTCCGTCCGGGCCGAGGCCGTTTACGTCCCGACCGAAAATCTCTCCCTCTGGGCCGAAATCCAGACGAACG
Source organism: uncultured Eubacteriales bacterium (assembly GCA_964411395.1). GTDB lineage: Bacteria > Acidobacteriota > Aminicenantia > Aminicenantales > UBA4085 > JAAZPG01. Next base: position 30,959 of record CAYPKX010000023.1, read on the forward strand.
GACCATCGTTCCAGGCCGGCCTCTTCGGCGGTTATACGAAGAACTACGGGGCCGGCAAAGACATCCTCGGTCCGTATTATTCCCGGGGCTCCGACATCGACGCGGTTTACCGAATCGCCCCCCGGGCCGTCTACAACACGGGAAAAGTCAGGCTGGCGGCGGAGCTCGAATATACGGCCGCGGCATATGGGACAACGGGAACCGACGGCCGGGTCAAGGATGCGAAATGGGTCGGAAATCTCCGGCTTCTCGGGGCGCTCTATTTGTTTTTCTAGGTTCTCTTCGATGAGGAACGATCCGGGGCGCATTTTTCGATTGCCTGATATCCCTTTCTCCGTCAAACCTTTCCTTCGCCTCGGGACATGTTCCTGGAAATACGATTCCTGGAAAGGCCTCGTTTACGACCGGGAGAAAACCTATCGCCCGAACGATTACCTGGCCGATTATGCCCGCTTTTTTAATTCGGTCGAGGTCGATCAATGGTTCTGGAGCTTGTTCCCCGATGCGGTTCGCCTCCCGGAAGCCCGGACGGTTAAAGCGTATGCCGCAGCCGTTCCGGACGATTTCGTCTTTTCGGTCAAAGCCCCCAATTCGCTGACCTTGACCCATTTCCACAAAAAGGAGACGGGAAAGACCGGGG
>CAYPKX010000024.1:0-10963 GCA_964411395.1 uncultured Eubacteriales bacterium
TTAAAATGAAGCGGAGCTCGTTGTAGCTCCAGACGAGCGTGGATCGGTCATCGACAGCGGTGACGGCGTCGCCGACTTTGATCCCGGCTTTTTCGGCCGGGGAGCCTTCCGCAACTCCGACCACGACGGGAAACGCCCCGGGTTTCTTATAGGCGGCCAGCCCCGCGTCATACAGCCGGTCGATTCGGGGCGAAGAGGCCTTGGTCATCAATCCCGCGTTCAGATAAGCCGACATCGGGTCGAGCGAGCCGATGATTCCCTGGAACGCTCCCTCCATGGTTCGGGCCGGATCGGCCTCGTCCACATAGTCGTTTCTGATGTGCCCGACGGCCGCCTCCAGGATGTCGAATTCCTGGGCGGGAGGGAACTTGGACGACTGAAGCGAGGGCCGGGTCGAGAGAAAAAGAACGACCGAGGCGGCGGCCAGGGCATAAGGGACGATGATCCGGGGACGCGGTAAGTTCATGGGGATGTTCGGCTCCGTGGGGAGGAATCGTATCACCTTCCGCGGAAACGAAGCAAGCGGGCCGGCTCAGCCCGCGCCGCGGATGCGGTCCAGAATTTCCTTCAACTCGGCGTTCGGCGCGATGTTCAGGGATTTTTCCAGGCTCCGGGCCGCCTCTTCGAGACGGCCGCTCCGGTAGAGGGCCAGACCCAAACCGCCGTGGGCTTCCGGATTCTCGGGTTCGAGCGCGAGGACTTTTCTGAAGCTTTCCTCGGCGGTGATGTTGTCGCCTTCCCGAAGGGAGACATATCCCAAGCCGGTATTGGCCCCGGCGTTGCCGGGATCATCCGCCAGCACCGCCTGGAAAATCGTCCGGGCATCCGCGATCCGGCCGATCCGGTAGAGGCTCCAGGCCCGGAGAAGAGACGCGGCCATGGATCGATCCGGTTCCGGAATCTGATCCAGGGCGGCGATTGTTTCGACATACTGACCTTGGGCGAACGCCGCTTCGGCTTTATCCAGAAAGATGCTCGCCTGGCTCCGCTCTCCCTGGCGAACGGCGTAGGTCCCCGAGTCGATCCCCCTGGCCGCCAGCCGGTCGCGGACGGCCTGGATTCGATGCATGCCGAGATAGCAGTGCAAGTAGACTTTGCCCGGGTACGAAGCGATCAGTTCGGCGGCCTCGTCGGCGCTTTTGTCGTAGGAGTCGCCGAACCGCTGGCCGAGGATGCTGGACATCGGATAGTTTTTAAGCGGGATCCCGAATCGTTCGGCCCTCTCTCTTTCTTCCTTGAGCAAAACGGCCTCATAGGGGATTTCCGGGTTCAGCAAGGTCACGACCATTCCGACATCATTCGATTTCAGGAGACGGAAGTCCTTTTCATTCGGGTACGGCCCGATGATGATCCGGGCGTCGATATCGGAAATTTTCCGGGAGAAGAGACGGGTAAACGGATTGTCCGGATTGACGAGAACCATCCAGCCGGCGACAGCGAATAAGACGGCGACGATCCCAAGAAAAATCAGGACTTTGCTTTTGACGGTCATGATCGCATGTCTCCCATGAGGAAATCCTCTTACCAGCGCAGGCCGGGCGAAACGGCCAGGGTGTCTTTGCGCGGTCCCCCTTCCTCCTGGATGGTCGAAAAATGGATTTCCAGGCGGATGACATCGAAGAAATGCCAGGCGAGGCCGGCCATGAATTGCCAGGAGGAGCGGATCAGCGCGTCCTGGAGAGTGATGATTTCGTAGGGCCGGGAACCCCGGCCGTATCCGAGATAGAGATAGTTCTGATCAGTGAAATAGCGTTTGATCTGGGCGGTCCAGGAAAACGAGCGCGCCTCGGGGTCGGGATTATAGGTCCCGCGGACAACGGCGTAATAGTTGCCAAAATAATACCCGAGCGATCCGACCACCAGGGAAACCCGGTTGTCCGTAAAATTCATGTTCCAGAAGCCCACGGACATTTCCGTGGACGGAATGAGGCTGAAAAAGACCTCGGCGAGAATCGTCGTCTCCGGATAGTGAAGGGCCCGCGGAGAATACCCGAAATCGATGTAGGCATAGGACTTCTTCCAGAGCTTCGGGTAGATTTCCAGGCCGATCTGGGTATCGCTTCGGCCGAACCGGCGGGTGTGATTGTACTTGGCGATCAGGGAACCGAGCGATTTGGGAACTTTGAAATGGAACAGGAGCTGGTTGTTGAGGTAGTCATCGCGGTCGTCGGCGAAGCGCTCGATCCGGTACTGGTAACGGAAGCCGAACTGGTTAGGGACCGGGAGGGCGGCCGTATTCCAGGCGTTTTTATAGTCCTGGTTTTTCGGATCGAGGGCCATGACCTTCTGCATGGCCGCCCGGGCTTGCTGGAATTCTCCGCGGGCCTTGAAGACGCGGCTGCTTCCGAAATATCCGGCCGCGGACTCCGGCGCGATTTGGATGATGTGCTGGTAAAACGTCAGAGCCCCGGACAAATCTTCCCGGGTGAAGGCCAGGTCGCCCAGCCCCGTCAGAGCTTCGACATCGTTCGGCCGGATGTCCAGGACGCGCCTCCACCCGGCCTCGGCTTTGTCATATTCCTTTTTCCACAGGCGGATTCGCGATTGGAAGATCAAAACATCGGTGTTTTTTGGATTTTCGGCCAGAAGCGAATCCAGGACTCCCAGGGCCTTGTCCCAGCGGTCGGAAAAGGCGCAGGCTCGGGCCAGAAGAAAGCGAAACTCATAATCGCCCGGGGCGGCGCCGAGCTGCGTTTCACAGGCGGCGATCACGGCGGCGTATTTGCCGGCGCGAAGGTCGCCGGACGCTTTTTGCAGGAGCGCTTCCCGGCTGCCGGGAGCCTGGCCGAAGGCAGGCACCGTCAAAGCGCAAAAGACCAGGCCGACGGCGAAAACGATGCGGCGGTTCCTCATAATTTCGAATCTCGACCCATAGGAGGAGTCAAGCATAAAGGCGCCTCTCGAGGAAGTCAACTTCCCGGGGGGCTTCAGGGAAATCGAAGGAAACGGAGTCCGAGCGCCGGATCCATCCTTTTGCTTTCTTGCCGCCAAAGCGACCGACGTGATTTCCGACCGGGCGGCGGTCCTAGCGCCTGAGAAGCCAGAGCAGGGGGTCGACCGGCTTGGTCTGGTAGCGGATTTCAAAATAGAGGGAAACGCCGACCAGGGAGGCCGTGTCGCCGACGACGGCGATGGGCGCGCCGGCGGCAACGATGTCGCCGGTTTTAACCAGAAATTCGGCGCAATGGCCGTAGAGCGAGTGATAATTTCCCCCGTGGTCGAGGATCAGAAGGTTGCCGTAACTCGGGAAGAAATCGGCATACACCACTTTCCCGGCGTGGATCGCCCGGACGTTGACCTCGGCCGAGGGCGGAGCGATTTCGATCCCGTTATTCTGTGTTTTCGTATTGAAGCTGCCGCGCTGCAGGCCGAAGCTCTGTGTCACCCGGCCGGCGACCGGCCAGGCCAGACGGCCCTTCGTCTCGGCGAAGGGCAGGCCGGGCAGGACTTCGCCCGGACGGGCCTGCAGCTCGCGAAGGAGGTTTTCAAGCTCCTGGGCCCTGAGGTTGAGCTCGCGAATGGCTTGCTCATAGGATTTCTGATTTGTTTTGATCGCGGCGATCCGGGCCTTGTCCTTGCGCTCCTCGGCCTCCAGCTCCGTCCGCTTTTCCGAAGCCTGCTTGGTCAGGGAGGCGATTTCGATTTCCTTCTTCCGGAGCTCCCGGTCGGCGCGGCCCAACTCGTCCAGCCGGGCGATGAAGTCGGTGATCAGCCGGTCCTGCGTTGCGGCGATGAGGCCGAGGTTGCGGGCTTGCTCGAGAAAAACCCTCAGGTCCCGGGCCTCCAGGGCCAGCCGGGCGGGGTTGAAGCGGCCGTGCTTGTACAAGGCGACGAGAACCCGGGCCAGGCGCTCCCGGTCGGCGGCCAGGGACATCTGGAGTTCGGGAATCGTCTTCGAAACGGCGTCGCGCTCCGACCGGGTTTTCGAAAGTTGAACCCGGAGCAGGTTCCATTCGCTTCGAAGAAGCCGCTTCTTCACCGCAATCCGGTCCAGCTCCGACAGGACCGAATTCTCCCGTTTCTCTTCCCGGGCGAGCTTGCTCCGGAGGCGGTCGATGTCGGACCGGATCGCCGAGAGGCGTTTTTCATATTCCTCGGCCTGGCCGGACGGGGGCGCGGCTTGGGCGGACGAGGCGCGAAGGAGGCCGGGGACGGCCAGAAGCCACCCGGCGAAGAACAGGAGCCCGGCTTGCCGACGCGTCATTTGCGGGTGAGATAGATGACGGCGCCGGCCGCCCCGATCAGCAGACTGTAGGCCAGGTCGACAAACGAATACGAGATGGCCAGCGAGGGAGACAGGCCGTAGTAGGCGAATATCGCCACGTAAGCCCCTTCCCGAACCGCCAGTCCGTTGACGGTTACGGGCAGCATCTGGAGCAGTAAAACCAGGGGGATGAAGATGAAATAATCGAGGACCGGAATCGGCAGATGGAGGGCTTTCCCGATGAGGATGAAGTAGATGACGACCGTGAGCTGGAGGAGGATGGCGTAAAACATCGCCCGAAAAAACGGCCGGGGACATTTTCGGTAAGCGAGGATCGTTTCCCGGAAGAGGCAGGTTTTGTCGCAGACCTTGCGGAGGAATCCTCCGGCCGGGCCGCGGCGGAGGGCTCGCCCGGTTGCGGGAAGAAAAAAGACGGCCAGGACGATCAGGCCGACCAGGCCCAGGATCAGAGCGATCCAGACGACAGGGATGCTTTCGGCCATGTCCAGCCGGCCGATCGAAGCCGCCAGGGCGAAGAGGAAAAGGACAAGAACGCCGGTCATCCGCTCAACGACGACAATCGCCGAAGATTTGACGATTGAAGAGGAGTATTTCGAGCCGTCCCAGATTCGGACGATGTCGCCGCCGAAGCTTGTCGGCAGGAAGGTATTGAAGAACTTGCCGATCAGGTAGGACTTGACCAGATAGCCGAGGGGGATTCGGTCTCCCTGGGCCTCGGCCAGGATCTGCCAGCGGTAGGCGCTGAAAAAGAGCCCGAAGGCATGAAGGGAAAAAGAAAGCGCCAGCCAGCCCCAGCCCGCCCCTTTCAAGGCCCGTCCGATTTCCGGGATGTTCGCCCTGGAGATGATGAACACGACGGCCAGTCCGACCAGGCCGAGAGCCAGGCGGAGAAGGAAGAAGAGGGTTTTCCGGGACATCGCTTCTTTCTACCACAAGGAGCGGCCGGAACGGAAGGGCGGGCGGAGGCGTTTTTTACCGAAACCGGCTGATATTACGTATATATTATAGGATATATAGAAAATATTTCTTGACTTTTGCCGGCCGGCCTCTTATGATGGATTCATCTCAATTCTGAGAGGAGAACACATGAAAAAAACACTGATGGTGGTTGTCTTGGCCCTGGCGGTTTTCGCCGGGACGGCGGCGGCCGGTCCGAAGGAGTTCTGGAAGGGCGGCATTTATGTCACTCCGCAGTTCGGCTTCAACAGCTGGGGCGGAAGCATTCCGTTTGGCGTCAACGGCGAATTCGGCCTGACCGAAAATATCGGATTGGGCGGTTCGGTGATGCTCAATTTCTGGAACGAAACCTGGTGGTCTTCCACCCTGATCAACTTCAATGCCGATGTGGCTTACCACTTCACGAAGGTGAATGCCCAGAAATTCGACCTGTACGCCGGCGGCGGCCTGGGCTATTCCGTGTACTCCTACAAATACAAGTCCGGTTATGAGGACTGGGGAGGCGTGGGCGCGTCCAGCATCTATATTCCGATTTTTGTCGGGGCCCGCTATTTCTTCAATCCCAAGATCGCCGTCAATATCCGGCTAGTCGGCTCCCTGACGGGCAACTGGTCGGGGATCGGCGGCGTGATCGGCGCGACGTTCGTCCTGGGCAAGTAAGCCCGACGGCGAACGAAGCTCAGCGAATCTCCGCATGAAAAAATTTGTCATCGGACTGACAATCGTGGCGATGGCCGCCCTCTCTCTGAGCGCGGACGTCTACATCAAGAGCAAATCCCACACCGACGCCATGACCGTCATGGGGCAAAGCACCCCGGCGACGGACACGATCTCCGAGCAGTGGATCAGCGACAACGTTTTTGCCAACCGGACGGGAGACAACGGGGTCATCATCGACCTGGCCAAAAACGTCTTCATGATGATCAACTACGCCGAGAAGACCTATGTCGAAACGCCGCTGCCCCTCGATTTTACAAAAATCCTCCCGCCGGAGATGGCCTCCATGGCCTCCATGTTCATCATGTCGGCCAAGGTGACACCCTCGGGTGAAACGAAGAAATTCGGGTCCTGGAACTGCCAGGGCTACACCATGACCATGTCGGTCATGGGCATGCCGATCACGACCAAGGTCTGGGCTTCGACCGACGTCCCCTTCGACGCCGTCAAGTTCAACGAGAAATTCGGAGCGGCGATGACCAAGGGCATGATGCGCCTGGACGACGCTTCGGTGAAAGAAATGGCCAAGATCAAGGGCTACCAGATCGCTTCGGAAACCTCCGGCGACATCATGGGGGCCAAGATGCGGTCGACGACCGAAGTCGTCGAAATCTCCAAGAAGAACGCCCCGGCCGGAGCCTACACCGTTCCCGCCGGCTTCAAGAAGAACGCCACGATCAGCGTGGGCGACATCCAGCGCTGATCGGAAACGTGTTTTAAACGTCCGACAAAAGCCCGCCGGTCCGTCAGGGCCGGCGGGCTTTTTTTTCTTACGAAGTTCAAAATTTCTCCCTGTCCGGATGATTCTTTTGACCTCGAGGGCCGGGAGGTCTTCCCTCCGGGCGGAGCGGCCGAACCCGCCTCGGATTTTTTCGTTCAGCCTCGGGGGACTTCCCGCCCTGTCCATAAACCGGGTTATGTGTACTCCGCCCAGGACTTGACCCGAAGATCTCCCGGCGTTTTGGCGGCCAGGGATTGGACGAGAAGCTCCGCGACCTGGAGGTTGGTGAGGAGCGGTATGCCGTAATCGACGGCCATCCGCCGCATCTCATAATCGCTGTCGAAAGCGGTCTTGCGCTCCGGATCGGGGATCGATATGACGAAGTCGATCCGTTTGTCGGCGATCCCGTCGCGGATATTGGGCCGCTTCCTTTCATGAACCTTGAAGAGGCGGCTGTTGGCGATCCCGTTTTCCGCCAACAACCGCGAGGTCTGTTCCGTCGCGTAAATCCGGAGGCCCATTCTTTGAAGCGTCCGGGCCGATTCGAGAAACCGCATCTTGTCTGCCCGATTTCCGATGCTGAGGAGGATGCCCTTCTTCGGCAGGGTGTATCCGGCCGAAAGCAGCGACTTGAGAAAAGCCTCCTGGACGTCGTCGCCGAGGCAGGCGACTTCGCCGGTCGAAGCCATTTCCACGCCCAGGGTCGGATCGGCCCCTTTCAGCCGGGAGAAGGAAAACTGGGGCGCTTTCACCCCGACGTAGTTCAGATCGAGCGTGGTTTTGCCGCATTTCGGCTTCCGGCCCATCATCGCTTCAACGGCCAGCTCGACGAAATCCACTTTGGAAACCTTGGAGACGAACGGAAACGATCGGGACGCCCGGAGATTGCATTCGATGACCTTGAGGGCGTTCTCCTTGGCGATCAGCTGGAGGTTGAACGGTCCGGTGATCCGAAGCGCCTCGGCGATCCGTCGGCCGGTCTCCCGGACCTTGCGCATGGTCGCGATATACGTCTTCTGCGGAGGGAGGACCATCGTGGCATCGCCGGAATGGACGCCGGCGTTTTCGACGTGCTCGACCACGGCCGAGACGACGATCTTACCGGCGCAGGCCACGGCGTCGAACTCGAGCTCCTTCGCTTTGAGAATGAACTTGCTGATGACGACCGGATAGGCGGGCGAAACTTTGGAGGCTTTCTGGAGATAGGTCTGAAGGTCTTTTTCGTCGAAGACGACGGTCATCGCCGCGCCGCTCAGGACGTAGGAGGGCCGGACGAGGACCGGGTAGCCCGCCTCCCGGGCGAAAGCTTCCGCCTCGGGGATGCTCCGCAGCTCCCGCCAGGCCGGCTGGTCGATCCCCAATTCGTCCAGCATTTTGGAAAATTTATACCGATTTTCGGCCGTGTCGATCGATTCGGGAGGAGTGCCGAGGATCCTCATCCCCGCCTTGCGGCATTTGAGGGCGATGTTGTTGGGAATCTGGCCGCCCATGGAAAGGACGACGCCCAAAGGATTTTCCCTCCGGTAGATGTCCAGAACCCGTTCGAAGCTGAGCTCTTCGAAATAGAGCCGGTCGCATATGTCATAATCCGTCGAAACCGTCTCGGGATTGTAATTGACCATGACCGTTTCGTACCCCAGCTTTTTCAGGGCTCGGACGGCCGAAACGCAGCACCAGTCGAATTCCACCGAGGAGCCGATGCTGTAGGACCCCGAGCCGAGGACCATCACCTTTTTATTTTTTCGGACAAACGAGACGTCGTCCTCGGTCCCGTGATAGGTTTCATAGAGGTAATTGGTCCGGGCCGGAAATTCGGCGGCCAGGGTGTCGATCTGCTTGACGGCCGGATGGATCCGGAGCCGTTCCCGGCGCGACCGGACGAGGCTTTCCTTCGAGCCGGTGAGAATCCCGATCTGCTTGTCCGAAAAACCGCGTTTTTTCGCTTCGAGAAGCAAATTCTTCGGTAAAACGGCCCCCTTCTTCAAGGCCCGGAGCCGGGTCTCGGTCGCGATGATCGTTTGGATCTTGGTGATGAACCAGCGGTCGATCTTCGTCGCTTGGTGGACGCGGTCGATCGTCCATCCCTTTTTCAGGGCTTCGGCCAGGCCGAACAACCGTTCATCGGTCGGCTGGCGCAGCTCGAGCTCCAGGTCGTCGAAAGAGTAGCTGTCGTTTCCGACGACGCCGTAAACGCCGATCTGAAGCATCCGGGCGGCTTTTTGCAGGGCTTCCTCGAACGACCGGCCGATGGCCATCACTTCCCCGACCGATTTCATCTCCGAGCCGATCTTTTTCGAAACCCGGCGGAATTTCTTCAGGTCCCAGCGGGGAATCTTGACGACGAGGTAATCGAGCGCCGGTTCGAAGCAGGCCGAAGTCTTTTTCGTGATGGAATTGAGGATCGACGGCAGGGACCGGCCGAGGGCGAGCCGGGCGGCCACGGCCGCCAACGGGTAGCCGGTGGCTTTGGAAGCCAGGGCGGAGCTTCGGGACAGGCGGGCGTTGACCTCGATGATCCGGTAATCGCCGTTTTTGGGGTGGAGGGCGTACTGGATATTGCATTCCCCGATGATCCCGAGGTGGCGGATCGCTTTGAGGGCGATCTCGCGGAGCAGGTGATACTCGGCGTTGGTCAGGGTCTGCGAAGGAGCGACAACGATGCTTTCGCCCGTATGGATGCCCATCGGGTCGAAATTCTCCATGTTGCAGACGGTGACGGCGTTGTCGTCCCGGTCGCGGACGACTTCGTATTCGACCTCTTTCCAGCCCTCGAGATATTCTTCGATCAGGACCTGGGGAGCGGAGGCGAAGGCTTTTTTCAGGGCTTCCCGGAGTTCCGTTTCGTTTCGGGATATCCCGCTGCCCCGTCCGCCCAGGGCGTAAGCGACCCGGGCCATGACCGGGTATCCGATCCGCCGGGCGATCCGGAGTCCGTCCTCGATCGTCGCGGCCGCCATCCCTTGGGGTGATTTCAGGCCGATTTCAGCCAGGCGGGCGTTGAACCTCTCGCGGTCCTCGGTGTCCTCGATCGAGGCGATCGGCGTTCCGAGAACCTCGACGCCATAACGCGCCAGCGCGCCGGACCTGGCCAGGGCGACGCCGCAGTTGAGCGCGGTCTGGCCGCCGAAGGATAGACAAATGCCGTCAGGTTTCTCCCGGGCGATGACCTTCTCGACGAAATCCGGGGTAACGGGCAGGAGATAGATCCGGTCAGCCAGGAATTCCGAGGTCTGAATGGTGGCGATGTTGGGATTGACGAGGACGACTTCGAGGCCTTCGTCCTTGAGAGCTTTGATGGCCTGGCTCCCGGAATAGTCGAATTCGCCGGCCTCTCCGATTTTCAGGGCGCCGCTGCCAAGGATCAAGACTTTTTTCAAACCCGCATGTTTCATCAAGATCTCATCGCCCTCCGCGCCTTGCCTCCGCAGCCGTTTCGACTCGGGAATAGCGCGGATTGAGCATCCCGCAGAAACGGTCAAAGAGGACATCGGTGTCGGTCGGGCCGGGGGCGGCTTCCGGGTGGAATTGAACGCCGAAGAACGGCTTCGTGAGATGGCGGATGCCCTCGTTGGTTCCGTCATTTGCGTTGGTAAACCACGGCCGCCAGCCTCTCGGAAGCGTCCGGACGTCGACGGCGAATCCGTGGTTCTGGCTGGTGATATAACAGCGCCTCGTGCCGTTCTCGAGACAGGGCTGGTTCTGACCCCGGTGGCCGAATTTGAGCTTGTAGGTGTCGCCGCCTGCGGCCAGGGCCAGAAGCTGGTTTCCGAGACAGATGCCGAACACCGGAATCCGGCCGGTGAGGAAGACACGGAGGGTTTTGATCGTCGCGGCGCACTTTTTGGGATCGCCCGGCCCGTTGGAGATCAAAAGGCCGTCCGGGGCGTATTCGAGGATTCTGGCCGCGGAGGTATCGGCCGGCACCCGGACGACTTTAACCCCCCGTCGGAGCAGGCTCTGGAGGATGTTCAACTTCAGTCCGCAATCGATCAGAACGACCGTTGGGGCGGCCTCGCGGTTATAGATCTTGACCCTCTTGACCGTCATCTCGCCGGCGAGGTCGCGCCGGTTCGGGTCCGGTATCATCCGGGCTTCCCTCCGCAAGGCTCCGAGATCGACCCTGGTAAAGTACGTTTCGAGGATTCCCGGCATGACGCCGCGGGACCGGAGCTTTTTGGTCAAGGCGCGGGTGTCGAGGCCGGAAATTCCCGGAATCCCGTATTCCTTCAGCCAGGAGTCGAGGGTCCGTTCGGAGGTTGCGTGGGAGGGCCCTTCGCAAGCTTCGCCGACGACATAACCCTGGATTTTCGGCTTGTCGGATTCGAAGGATTTCGACGAAACGC
>CAYPKX010000024.1:10973-29848 GCA_964411395.1 uncultured Eubacteriales bacterium
AATTGCCGATCAGCGGATAGGTCTGGCAGAGGATTTGCCCGTGATAGGACGGATCGGTGATGGACTCCGGATAACCGACCATCCCGGTACTGAAAACAACTTCCCCCGAGACCTTGGCGAAAGCGCCGAAACCTTCGCCCGGCCAGACGCTGCCGTCTTCGAGTACGAGGACCGCTTTCATGGGGGGCTCCGCAAGTTCGCGGTATTATACCTGCCCGGCCGGGGGCGTGCAACGATAATTTTCCAACCGTTTATCTCCGACGACGGGAGAGGGGATGCGGCGAAATTCGCCGGCGTTTCCGGAATGGCGTATAATCGACGGGAAGCCCATGGATCAGATCAACCGAATCAACCCGGTCGTCGAGATCCTCAAGGCTTCGCCCAAAAGAGTCAACAAGCTCCTTCTCCAGAAGGAGGAAGGCCATCGACCCCTGGGGACGATCGTCGGCCTGGCCAAGGCCAATCATATCCCGTATCTTTTTCTGCCCAAGCAGGCCCTGGACAAGATGTCGCCTCATCATCAGGGCGTTGTGGCGATCCTCTCGCCCAAAGAGTATGTTTCTCTCGAGGAGATCCTCGCGGCTGCCGGCCCGGCGCCGTTCCTGGTCATCCTGGATGAAATCGAGGACCCCCAGAACCTGGGGGCCATTCTCCGAAGCGCCGAGGGCGCCGGAGCGGACGGAATCGTCCTGCCCGAGCGGCGATCGGCCGGTTTGACCGAGACCGTCTTTGAAGTCTCGGCCGGAGCGTTGGAGCATCTTCGGGTCGCCCGGGTGCCGAATCTGGCCCAGGCCATGGAGAAGCTCAAAGAGAAGGGATTCTGGCTGGTCGGCGCGGAAAGCGGCGGCGACGGGTTGTTTTACGAGTTCGATTATACCCAGGCCGTGGCCATTGTTCTCGGTTCGGAAGGAAGCGGCCTTCGGCAACTGACGCGGAAAAAGTGCGACCGGATCCTTTCCATCCCCATGCGGGGCAAGGTCAATTCCCTGAACGTCGCTTCGGCCGCTTCGGTTTTTTTCTTCGAGGCCGCCCGGCAGCGCGTCCGCGACCGGGCCGGCGAGGGCCGGCCTGTTGCTTGACAGCCCTTCCGGCCAGCCGTTAGAATACCCCGGTAACATTCCATAACGCAGAGAGCTCCATGACCAAACCCGAGGATTTCTACACTCTCGAAAAGCCGATCGCGGCTCTCAAGGAGCAGATCGACCAGCTTCTGGCCGTCGGCGAACCGGGGACCAGGGAAAAGGTTGCCGCCCTCCGCCTCCAGATCGAGGTCGAGTGGAAAAAGATCCAGAATCAACTGGTTCCCAGCCAGATCGTCCAGGTCGCCCGGCATCCCAAGCGCCCGCAAACCCTCGAATACATCAGCGCCCTGACCACCGATTTCATGGAAATGCACGGCGACCGGAGGTTCGGAGATGATCCGGCCCTGGTCGGGGGATTGGCCTTCTATAAAGGACAGACGGTGGCCGTCCTGGGCCATCAAAAAGGCCGGACAACCCGCGAGCGGCTCGACCGGAATTTCGGCCAGATGAATCCGGAGGGATACCGCAAAGCCCACCGCCTGTTCATGGAAGCGGAGAAATTTCAATTTCCCGTCATTACCTTCATTGACACGCAGGGGGCGGCGCCCGGCATCGGAGCCGAAGAGCGGGGCCAGGCCGAAGCCATTGCCTACAACCTGAAAGTCATGTCCGGGCTGCGCGTCCCGATCGTCTGCATCATCATCGGGGAAGGCGGGAGCGGAGGAGCGCTCGGCATCGGTGTCGGCGATCAGATGCTGATGCTCGAAAACGCCTATTACTCGGTCATTTCCCCCGAAGGGTGCGCGGCCATTCTCTGGAAGGACCAGTCGGCCGTGCAGCAAGCCGCCGAAAATCTCCACATCCGGGCGACCGATCTGTTGAAGCTCGGCGTTATCGACAAGATCGTCCCCGAGCCGCCCGGCGGCGCCCATATCGACCCCGAGACGGCTTATAAAAACACCGACAAGCTCCTGCAACAGACCCTGGCCAGGCTCAAGGGCAAAACTCCGGACGAGTTGGTCGCCGAACGCTACGAAAAATTCCGAAAAATGGGGGTCTTCGTCGCCTCGTGAGCTCCGATCGGACGTCCGTCAAGGATCTCGCCGCGGTCAAGGGCACGCACGACATTCTGCCGGGCGAGGCCGAAGTCTGGCAGACGGTCGAAGCGGCGGTGTCCGGGTTGTTCGGACGTTACGGTTACCGCGAACTGCGGGCTCCCGTCATCGAGCATACGGAGCTGTTCGAAAAAGGCACCGGCGAAACGACCGACGTCGTCCAGAAGGAAATGTACACCTTTGTCGATAAAGGCGGGCGGTCGATCACCCTCCGGCCCGAATACACGCCTTCCGTCGCCCGGGCGATCGTCGAGCACCGGCTCGATTTGCTCGGAACTCCGATGCGGTATTTCTTCATCGGCCCAATGTTCCGTTACGATAAGCCGCAAAAGGGCCGCTACCGCCAGTTTCACCAGATCGACGTCGAGGTGTTTGGGGAAAAAGACCCGGCCATCGACGCCGAGATCATCGAGATGGCCGACGCCATGCTCGTCTCTCTGGGGGTCACCGGGACTGAAACCCTGGTCAATTCCGTCGGTTGCCGCGCCTGCCGGCCGGCCTTTTCCCAGGCCCTGCGAACGGAAGCCGAAAAAGTCCGGGAGAAGCTGTGTCCCGATTGCCGGCGGAAGATGGAAACCAATCCGCTCCGGATTTTCGATTGCAAAGTCGAATCCTGCCGGGAACTGGCCAAGGGTTTTCCGCAAATCGCCGGATTTCTCTGTCCCGAATGCCGGGATCATTTCGCCGGCGTTCGCGGCTGCCTCGACCGGTACGGCCTCCCGTACCGGGTGGAGCCGAACCTTGTCCGCGGCCTCGACTATTACACGAAAACCGCGTTCGAAGTCATCCGCCTCGATGCCGGCCAGCAGAATGCCGTCCTGGGCGGAGGGCGTTATGACGACATGATGAAAGACTTCGGCGGGCCGGACATCTGCGGGATCGGATTTGCCTGCGGCCTCGAGCGCTTGATCGCTCTTGTTTCGATCAGACCCTCGCCCCGGCCGTTCGTCTACGTCGTCCACGCCGGAGACGCGGCCCGAATCAAGGCTGTCGAACTGGCCCGGTTGTTCCGCCGGGGGGGGGTCGAAACGCTCATCGAGTTCGCCGGCCGCGGGTTTAAAAGCCAGTTCAGCCGGGCGGCCAAGCTCGGGGCCTCCTGGGTTCTGATCGTCGGCGAGGATGAAGTGGCCAAGGGCGAGTTCCTTCTCAAGGATATGGCCGCCGGAACCCAGATCTCCGGCTCGCCCGAGGCCCTGATCAAAACGATCCGCTGAGCGGCCGTCTCCGCCGGGATTACTTGCTGCGCACGGTTTTGGTGTAGACGACTTTGGCCGATGCGCCGCTCTCCAGGTAGTAGAAGTGGATTTCGTCCGTTCCGACGAGGTCGGCGAACAGGTACCCGTCTTCGTGGTCGACCATGTACAGCCGTTTTGCATCCGCGGCGATCACGCCGGAAAAGGACTCGGAGAACGTCCCCTGACGGTTGGTCCAGGTTCGGACGCCGGTGAACAGGCGGCCCTTCTGTTCCTTGATTTCAAAGGCGACCTGGACGGGCAGGTCGCCCGTCGTTACGAAGCCCGATTCCTCCCAGTGCATGTCCCGTTCGACGCCTTTCCATGTTCCGAGGAGCCGGGGGAGGGAATCCTCGGCGGCGGGAACGCCGGCGGCGGCAAGTCCGGCCAGAACGAGACATCCGGTCAGAACGAGAGTGAACCTGCGCATGCGAGCCTCCTTGAGGGAATGGATTGACGCGGGCCGGCCGGTATTCGGCGTCGGGCGCATCCTTCAACACCCCATCGTAAGCCCGGCGGGGGGAGACGTCAAGAGAATTCCGGCGTTTTTGGACAACCCTGTGAAAATCGAATAGAATAGCCCAATCCTTCGAGGACGTTAGCGGAGACCGCCATGAATGATAAGCCTCTCGTTGAAAGCTGGACGCGAACGCAATACGCCGGGGCCCTCCGTCCGGCCGATGAAGGCCGGGAGGTCGTCCTGTGCGGCTGGGTTCAGAAAACCCGGGACATGGGCCATCTGGTCTTCGTCGATATTCGCGACCGCGAGGGCCTGGCCCAGGCCGTTTTTCAATCGGATCGGCCTGAGTTGATGGAGGAAGCCAAGCGGCTCCGCAACGAGTCGGTCATCGGCATCCGCGGGCGCGTCCGGCGGCGTTCGGCCGTGAATGCGGAGCTGTCGACGGGCGAGGTCGAAGTCGAGGCCGCCGGCCTTCACGTCTTCGCCGTTTCCAAGCTTCCGCCGTTTCAGATCGCCGATCCGCCGCAGGCTTCGGAAGAGCTCCGATTCAAATACCGGTACCTCGATCTCCGCCGGCCGAAAATGCAGCGCCAGATCCGTCTCCGCCACGAGGCCGCCCTGGCGGTTCGCAACTATCTCAACGGCAGCGGATTCCTGGAAATCGAGACGCCGATTCTGGCCAATCCGACGCCCGAGGGCGCCCGGGACTATCTTGTCCCGAGTCGCGTTTACAAGGGGCGGTTTTACGCCCTGCCCCAATCGCCCCAGCAGTTCAAGCAGACGCTGATGATCTCGGGATTCGACCGTTATTTCCAGATCGTCCGCTGCTTCCGCGACGAGGATCTTCGGGCCGACCGCCAGCCCGAGTTCACCCAGATCGATATCGAGACGAGCTTTATCGACCGGGAGGATTTCTACGGGCTCAATGAGGGCTTGATGGAAGCGGTCTTTGCCGTCTCCGGCCGGGCGCTGGCCCGGCCGTTCCCCCGGCTGTCCTATGCCGAGGCGATGGAAAAATACGGTTCGGACAAGCCCGACTTGCGCGTGCCTCTGGAGATGAAGGACTTGACGCCCGTCGGGGGCAATGTCGCCTCCGACATCATCCGCGGAGCCCTGGACGCCGGAGCGGAGCTCAAAGGACTCCTCGTCCCGGCGGCCGGAAATTATTCGCGCGGCCAGCTGGACAAGCTGGGCGAGAAAGCCAAGGCGCTGGGGGCCAAAGGTCTTTTCTGGATCAAAAAACAGGACGGATGGAAGTCGTCGCTCAAGCTCGGCGAAGCCGATTTTCTGAAATTCTGGGCCGCCCTGGGCGGAGGGGACGGCGACCTGGCTTTGTTTGTCGCCGATAAGAGAAACATCGCCCTCAAGGTCCTCGGCGAAATCCGGCGGACCTGGCCCATGGATGAAGCCGCGAAAAAAGCCCTTCTCAAATTCGTCTGGGTGACCGATTTTCCCTTGTTCGAATGGAGCGAAGAAGACCGCCGCCACGTCTCCATGCATCATCCGTTCACGGCGCCGGTCGAAGAGGACGTCCCGCTCCTGGAAACCGATCCGGCCTCCGTCCGGGCCAAGGCCTACGACCTCGTCCTCAACGGGACCGAGGTCGGCGGCGGATCCGTCCGGATTCACGACATGGACCTCCAGCGCCGGATTTTCCGCGCGCTCGGACTCTCGGACAAGGAAACCGAGGACAAGTTCGGTTATTTTCTCGAAGCCCTGAGCTTCGGAGCCCCGCCCCACGGCGGGATCGCTTTCGGCCTCGACCGCCTCGTCATGCTATTGGCCGGCGAGGAATCGATCCGCGAGGTGATTGCCTTCCCAAAGACGACGAGCGCTCTCGACCTCATGACCGGTTCGCCCTCGGAAGTCGACGAACGCCAGCTGGCCGATCTGGGATTGAAGATCAAGTGAAGTCGACCGCCATCCGGCAAGCCTCGAGGGGCTTCAGCCGAAAGGATAAATCTCGATGCACCCTCCCTTGAAATGCAGGCTCCGACCCTGGACGACGGCGTTTTTTTTCGTTCTGTTCGGTTTTTCAACCGCTTCCGCTTCTCCCGATGCCGAACAGGCGAAACCGCTTCCCCAGGCTCCTCCGGCGGCCAAGACGGCCCACAAAAACTATTTGTCCTGGAATCCCCTGGATCTCGTTCTGTCGGGGAGATTCTCCGTGGGTTACGAGCATATCTTCCTGTTGGGCGAACGCTATTACGGCTTGTATGTTCAATTTACGAGCCCGATGAATTCCGTCATCGGGGGGATTGTGACCAACCGGGTTACGACGACGGCCCTGAGCGATGAATTTCCCTTCCCCTCATCCTTCGATTTCTACCTCTGTCTGCACGGCCGGGGAAGAAGCCGGACAATGCGCTATTTTCCCCGGATCGGCCTGAGCCGTCTCCGGAACACGGGACAGTCCGAATGGGGAACGTACCTCGCCTTCGGGCCCTGCGGCCGGGTTTCGTTCGGGAAAAATTTTCAGGTCACATTCGCTCTGAGCACCCTGAAACTCAAGCTCCAGGGAAATCGGGAATACAACTGGATGCAGCTTCCGGTTTTTGATTTCATGGTCGGTCTCGAATTCTAAGCCGATGCGGGAGGAGTGAATGATCCGCAGCGGAAGCCTTCTTCCGGTCCTTGTGGCCGCGGCCGCCGTTTCCGGTTTCGGAGGAGGCCGCCTCCGGACATATCCCGCCCCCGGGGAATTTCCGATTTTGGAAACGACGGTCGCCCGCGTTCATGCGGCCATGCGGGAAGGACGATTGACGGCTCGCCGCCTGGTCGAAGCCTACCTGGCCCGGATCGAGGCCTATAACCTTCCCGACGGGCTGAACGCCCTGACCTGCGTCAATCCGCGGGCCCTGGAAACCGCCGAAGCCCTGGATAAGGAATTTCGGGAAACGGGTCGTCTCCGGCCCCTTCATGGCATCCCCGTCATCGTCAAGGATAATTACGAAACTTTCGATTTGCCGACAACCGCGGGATCGGCGGCGCTGAAGGGATTCCTTCCGCCCGATGATGCCTTTCAGGTCCGGCGACTGCGCGAGGCCGGAGCGATCATTCTGGCCAAATCCAACATGGCCGAGTGGGCCTTCAGCCCTTATCTCACCGAAAGCTCGACGGCGGGCGTGACTCGAAATCCCTATGACCTCGCCCGTGTCCCGGCCGGATCCAGCGGGGGGACGGCGGCGGCGGTGGCCGCCAACCTGGGCTTGATCGGGCTGGGAACCGACACCGGCAACTCCATCCGCGGGCCTTCGAGCCACTGCGCCCTCGTCGGCCTTCGTCCGACGATGGGTCTGGCCAGCCGCGACGGCATCATTCCCCTCTACCTCCGCAACGACGTCGGCGGCCCGATGGCCCGGACGGTCGAGGATGCCGCCCGCCTCCTGTCCGTAATCGGCGGTTTTGATCCGGCCGACCCGGTCACCGAGCGGGGCCGCGGGAAAATTCCGGCCGATTATGCGGCTTTCCTGGATCCGAAGGGCTTGAAGGGAAAACGGATCGGCGTTTTCCGGACATATATCGACACCCCGACGGCCGATCCTGAGGTGAAAGCGCTCGTTGAGCGGGCGATCGCGGACATGCGGAAGGCCGGAGCCGAAATCGTCGATCCGTTTGTGATCCCGGGCTTCGCCGATCTTGCGAAAAATCTCTGGTGCGACATGTTCCGGCATGACGTCGAGGCGTATTTGGCCTCGCTCGGCGATCGGGCTCCCGTCCGAACTCTCCGTCAAATCCTGGATTCCGGACGATTTTGCCCGTCCAGCGAGCGGCGTCTTCGCCAAGCGGTCGAAGCTCCTGCGAACGCGCCGTCCTGCGCGGATCTTTACACCGAGCCGCGGAATATCGCGTTCAGGGAAGCCGTTCTCTCGGCCATGGATCGCGAGAAAGTGGAAGCGATTATTTATCCGACCTGGAGCCATCCGCCCCGCTTGATCGGCGACATGAAAAGCCCGGCGGGCGACAACAGCCAGACCATCCCGCCTCATACGGGGCTTCCCGGGATCACCGTGCCGATGGGTTATGTCGGAGGGCGATGGCCCGCCGGCCTCCAGATGGTCGGCCGGTTGTTCGGCGAGCCCGAACTGATCCGGATCGCCTTCGCTTTTGAGCAAGCAACCAGACACCGCCGGCCTCCCGAGGCGTTCGGGGATGTCCTGCGCGAAACCGGTCGAAAATTAAAATGAAATCACCTCTCGGACAGAGCGGACGGACGACCTTGACCCGAAGGGAATTTCTTGCCGGCGGGGCCGCGGTCCTGGCTGTCAGCCCGAAGTGCGGCCGAAATTCCGGCCGGCGACAGCGCCCGGATAGCCTGGACGAGATGATCGGGCAGATGATCCTGGTCGGTTTTCGCGGCCTCGATCTTTCCGGTGAAAATCCCGTTGTCGCCGATATCCGGGACCGGAAAATCGGCGGCGTGATCCTTTTCGATTATGATGTCCCTTCGCAAAATCCGGTTCGGAATATTGAATCTCCCGGGCAGGTCAAGGCGTTGATCGATTCCCTGCAGGGCTTGGCCGCCGTTCCGCTCTTGATCGCCGTCGATCAGGAGGGGGGGAAAGTCTGCCGGCTCAAGGAGAAATTCGGCTTTCCCGCCACGGTCTCCCAAAAAAGCCTGGGAGCCCGGAATGACCTCGCCTTCACCCGAAGTTATGCCGCGGCCCAGGCCGCGGTCCTGGCCGAGGCCGGATTCAACCTCAATTTTGCTCCTGTTGTCGACCTCGACGTCAATCCGGCCAATCCCGTTATCGGAGGAATCGAGCGCAGCTTTTCCGCCGATCCGGCGGTCGTCGTCGGCCACGCCCTCGAGGTCATTCGGGCCTGCCAGGCCGCCGGAGTCCTGGCGACTCCGAAGCATTTTCCGGGACACGGCAGCTCGAAAACCGATTCCCACCAGGGATTCACGGATGTGACCGGGACGTGGACGAGAACGGAGCTCGAACCCTATCGGAAGATCATCGAGGCCGGGCTTGGCGATGCGGTCATGACCGCTCATGTGTTCAACGCCGGGCTCGACGCCAAATATCCGGCGACGCTGTCCCGGCCTGTCATCGGGGAGTTGCTCCGCGGGGAGTTGGGTTATGACGGGATCGTCATTTCCGACGATATGCAGATGAAGGCGATCTCGGCCAATTTCGGCCTGAAAGAGGCGATCCTTCGGGCCGTGAAGGCCGGGGTGGACGTTCTGACCTTCGCCAACAATTCCGTCTTCGATCCTGAAATCGCCCGGACCGCGGCCGGCATCCTGAAAAATGCCGTTGCCGAGGGCGAGATTCCCGCCGGACGAATCGAAGAATCCTACGGCCGGATTCTCCGAATCAAAAAACGATTCCCCGGGCGGCGCTGAAGCCTCCCGCGCTCTCCGCCCGCCCTCCGGATGTCGGAGCGGATTCAGGCCGCCGGGATTCCGAAAAGGCGAAGGCCTTCCCCTCGAACATGCCGCGAAAGATCCTGGTGAAATTGACACGTCCCCGGGGCCGGAATAAACTGCGCCCATGACGTCCCGGGAGAGGATTGCCGCGGCCCTGTCCCATCGCCCGTCCGATATCCTGCCCTGCGATTTCGGCGGCGGATTCCAAACCGGAATGGCCGTCAGCCTGGTCTATCAACTTCGGCAGCGCCTTGGGCTGGACCCGCCGGGCACTCCGGTAAAAGTCGTCGAAGTGTATCAGATGCTGGGGGAGATCAAACCCGACCTTCAGGACTGGATCGGTTCCGACACCGTTCCTCTTTTCGGAACCGGGACGATGTTCGGATATCCTGCCGTCGATTTCAAGGAGTGGCGGCTGGCGGACGGGACGCCGGTGCTGGTCCCGGTCGATTTTAACACGGCCGCGGCCGAAAACGGCGACCTCTTCCAGTATCCGGGAGGAGATCGAACCGTTCCGGCCAGCGGGCGGATGCCGGCCGGCGGGCATTTTTTCGACGCCGTCATCCGCCAGGAGCCTCGGGACGAAGACCGGCTCGATTTCAGGGATAATATCGAGGAATTCGGGCCGGTCCCCGACGCGGAAATCGAGCATCTCCGCCTTTCGGCCGACCGTCTGTTCGCCGAAACGGAGAGAGCCCTCTTTTGTTCGTTCGGCGGTTTGACGTTCGGCGATATCGCCTTGGTGCCGGGCGTTTCATTGAAAAAACCCCGAGGCATCCGGGACATCGAGGAATGGTATGTCAGTCTGGTCACCCGGCCGGAATATGTTAAAAAGATCTTCGCCTTCCAGACCGAGGCGGCAATCGAAAATCTCAAGAAACTCCATCGGGCCGTCGGGGAAAAAATTTCGGTGATCCAGACCAACGGAACGGATTTCGGGACGCAGAACGGGCCGTTCTGTTCGCCGGCGCGCTTCCGGGATCTCTTTCTGCCCTATCAACGGAAGGTCAACGGCTGGATCCACGCCCAGACCGGCTGGAAAACGTTCATGCACTGCTGCGGCGGAATCGAGCCGCTCCTTCCCGAAATCGTCGAAGCCGGATTCGATATCCTCAATCCGGTTCAGTGCTCGGCTGCGGGAATGGACCCGTCCGGCCTCAAAAAAAAGTTCGGCGGCCGGCTTGTCTTCTGGGGCGGCGGCATCGACACCCAGAGAACGCTTCCTTTCGGGACTCCCGACGAGGTCCGGAAAGAAGCCGCGGAGCGGATTCGGATCTTCAGCGCGGGCGGCGGATATGTGTTCAACGCGATTCACAACATTGTGGCCGGCACGCCGCTCGATAACCTTCTGGCTCTGTTTGAAACGGTTCGAAAATTCCGGGAAGGATAAGCGCGGATGATCAGGGATAATCCGGTCGGCGGCGGGGAAAAGGGCCCGACCGGCTTCAACCTGAGATACGTCGGGATGATTTCGGCCGTGGCCGCGCTCGGTGGACTCCTCTTCGGATACGACTGGGTCGTTATCGGCGGAGCGGCGAAATTCTACGAGGCCTTTTTTCACTTGACGGATACGGCGGTCATGGCCGCCGCCGAGGCGACGGTCGGACAGCGGTTTTGGGCCAACGCGCTGTCGCCGGTCGGCTGGGCGCAAAGCTGCGCCCTGCTCGGGTGCCTGGCCGGGGCGCTTCTGGCCGGAGCTCTCAGCGACCGGTTCGGCCGCAAGCCCGTCCTGATCGCCGCCGCGGCCGATTTCGTCGTGTCGTCGCTCGGGATTGCCTTTGTCGGCAGCTTCGGCGGCTTTATCGTCTGGCGGATTCTCGGCGGGCTGGGCATCGGACTGGCTTCGGCGGTTTCCCCGATGTATATCTCCGAAGTGGCCCCGGCGGAGAAGCGGGGCCTGTTTGTGGCGGTCAACCAGCTGACGATCGTCATCGGGATTCTGGCGGCCCAGTTTGTCAATTGGCTGATCGCCCGGCCGGTTCCGTCCGGGCTTTCGCCCGAACAGCTGGCCTCGTCCTGGAACGCGACGACCGGGTGGCGCTGGATGTTCGGCGCCTGCGCCGTGCCGGCCGCGGTCTTCCTGGCCGGGTCGTTTTTCGTCCCGGAGAGCCCCCGCTGGCTGGCCAAAGCGGGCCGGGAGGCGCAAGCCCTCAATGTGTTGGAAAAAATGGGAAACGGAGCGGCCGCTCGCCGGGCGCTCGGCGAGATCGCCGCGACCCTGGGAGACGAGCCCGGACGAGCTCGTTTTCGCGAGCTCTTCGCCCCGCGGATGGCGCCGGTTCTTTTTCTCGGTTGCCTCTTGGCCGTGCTCCAGCAATTCAGCGGAATCAACGTGATTTTCAACTATGCCGGTGAGATCTTCACCCGGGCGGGTTTCGACATGAACGATACGCTGACCAGCATCATCGCCACGGGCTCAGTGAACTTTCTGTTTACGTTCGTGGCTCTCTTCCTGGTCGACCGCCTCGGCCGGAAGCCGCTGATGATCTTCGGTTTTGGCGGTCTGACGGCCGTCTATATCGCCATCGGCTACGGTTATCATCTCAAGGCGGCCGGGTCGCCGCTTTCGCCGTATCTCTTCCTCGGCCTGGTTCTGGCGGCGATTGCGATCTACGCCATGTCGCTGGCTCCGGTCACCTGGGTTTTGATCGCCGAGATTTTTCCAAACCGCCTTCGCGGCGCGGCCATGTCCGTCGCGGTCGGGGCTTTATGGTTGGCCTGTTTCATTCTGACCTATACATTCCCGATATTGAAAACCCTGCTGGGGACCGCCGTGACGTTCTGGATCTATGCCGGGATCTGTGTTTTCGGACTGGCCATGATGATCGTTTTTCTGTCCGAAACCAGGGGCCGGACGCTGGAGCAAATCGAGCGGGACCGGGCTGCCTGAAGGAGGCGAAGATGAGAAGATGCCTGATGCTATGGGGATTCGTTTCCGCCGCCATGCTTTTGATTCCGTCCTGGACCGACTCCGGCCAGGCGGCCTATCAAGGGAAAGTCATCCTGACCCCGAAACCCGGTCCCGCACCCAAAATCAACGGACCGAAAGTGTTCGGAGCCCGGCCCGGACGGCCGTTCCTTTACCGGATCCCCTGCACGGGAGAAAAGCCGGTGAAGTTCGCGGTAAAAAATCTACCCGCCGGCCTGTCCCTCGACGGGGCGAGCGGGATCATCACCGGCACCGTTCCCAAGTCCCCGGGTCGTTACGCCATGACGCTTTCGGCCGGAAATGCCAAGGGCTCGGCCGAACGGGTCTTCACCCTTGTCGTCGGGGATACGCTGGCCCTGACACCGCCGATGGGCTGGAACAGCTGGTACATCCATTACGACCGGGTCACCGAGAAACAGATGCGCGCTGCGGCCGGGACGATGATTTCTTCGGGCATGGCGGATTACGGCTATATGTACGTCAACATCGACGACGGTTGGATGAAAAAGAAAGGCGATACGCCTTACCGCGAGGCCAAGGGCGCGATCCTGCCCAACGCCAAGTTCCCCGATATCAAGGGGATGGTCGATGGCATCCACGGTTTGGGGCTCCGGGCCGGTCTTTACACCTCGCCCGGACCGTGGACTTGCGCCGGTTTTGTCGGCTCTCAGGGGTTTGAGGAAATCGATGCCGCGACTTTTGCCTCCTGGGGCTTCGACTTTTTGAAATACGACTGGTGCAGCTACGGCGACGAGGCGGCCGGGGCGGACCGGGAAAAAGCCATGAAGCCCTATTCCCGGATGGGCGACATCCTGAAAACGCAGAGCCGGGACATCGTTTACAACCTTTGCCAGTATGGGATGAGCCGCGTTTGGGAATGGGGCGGAAGCGTGGGAGGAAATTGCTGGCGGACGACCGGCGACCTGGGGAATGAGCCCTCGGACGTCCTGCCCGGCTTCCTCAAAATCGGTCTTTCCAATGCGGGTCATTTTGCCTTCGCCAGGCCCGGACAGTGGAATGACCCGGACTATATTCTGATCGGCTGGGTCGGTTCCTCGGGCGAGTCGCGTCCGACGCCCTTGACCGGAGACGAACAGTACACGTACATGTCGATGTGGTGCCTGATGGCCGCCCCGCTGGTCTTTTCCGGAGACATGGGCAAGCTGGATGACTTCACCCTGAACATCCTCTGCAACGCCGAGGTCATCGATGTCGACCAGGATGTCCTCGGCCGACAGGGACGGATCATCCGCAAGACCGCCGATGAGATGCTCCTGGTCAAGGAGCTCGAAGACGGATCCCAGGCCGTCGGTTTATTCAATTTGGGCCTGACCCCCAAGAGCGTGTCGGTTTCCTTCCGGGATCTTGGATTCGAAGGGAAGGCTGTTGTCCGCGACCTGTGGCGGCAGAAGGATCTCGGGACCTACCGGGGAACCTATGCGGCCAGGGTTAATCCCCACGGAGTCGTTTTGATCAGAGTGATTCGATAAAGGTTCGGCTATTTTCCGCTTCGGAAAACCCGGACGATCTCCCCGGCGGCCTCGGCGCAGGCTTGGCCGGCCGCCTCGCCTCCCTGGTTGACGCAAACAAGAACGGCGAAATTCTTTTCCGCGACGACATAGGCCGAACAGTAATTCAAGCCGTTGCTTCCGTTATGGGTCAAGGTCCGGCCGCCGGTCCAGTCGAATTCGGCGGTTCCCCAGCCGAGGGCGTACGGTCCGGAAAAAGGCGGGGTTTGCAGCCGCCGGTAGGTTTCGGCTTTCAGAAGGGCCGGCTCGCCGCGGACACCCCGGATCTGGTCGGCGATGAATTTCGCCCAATCGGCCAGACGGCCATGAACGGTGCCGGCCGGACCGATTACGGGAGGATTATCGGTTTCGGGGCCGTTTTTTTCCGCCGGTGTCCCGTTCTCGTAATGCGGCCACGGCTGGTCGACCTGCCCCGGAGTTCCCGTTCCGCCGAATCCGGCTTTGGTCATCCCCAACGGTTCAAAAACGCGCTTTTTTAACAGGTCCTCCCAGGAGGAGTCGGCGGCTTTTTCGGCCATCGCCCCGGCGATGGTATAACCGAGGTTCGAATAGAGAAACGGAGCGGGCGGCTCCACCGGAATTTTCAATCCGGAGGCCGCTTTGATCACCGCCAGCCGCTGGTCTCGCATCGGGAGAGTTCGCCGGATCAAGCCCCAGGGGAGATTGGCCGGAAGGCCGGACCGGTGGGATAGCAGGTGGAGGAGACTCGCCTTGGTCAAAGCGGACGGGGACGAATCCGGAAGATCGGAAAAGATGTCGGCGGGCGTGGACTCCCATTTCAGGAGGCCGTTTTCGACCAGATTTCCGATCAGGGTGGCCGTCATGGCCTTGGTATCCGAGCCGAAGTGCCAGAGGTCGTCGACGGTGACCGGTATGTCCGTGCCGGCTTTTCGGACACCGACGGCTCCTTCGATTTCCAGCCCTTGACCGGTCACCAACGCCGCGGCCAAGCCGGGAAGATTATGCTTGATGCGGATGGGCTCCAGAATGGCCTTCATCCGAGGGTCGTTGACGTCTGCGGAAATGGATGATCCAAGCCCGAAAGCCGGGCCAAAGAGGACGAAGAGGCAAAGAAGGACGCGGCTCAGCATGGTCTTCTCCCGTTTTTCTCTCGAAATGGAAACGGCCCTCATTGTCTCTGAAGGGCGGACGCTTTTCAAGGAATTCATTGAGGCGGGAAATCGATAAATACGCCTCCCCCTCGATTTCGAGGGGGAGGCCGAATCGATTGCGCCGGATATCTTTTACTTGCCCGGATCCAGAACCCGGGTGATCTGGTCGATCAGGTCGTTCCAGTGGTTTTTCGTCGTCGTGTCCCTGGTCGAGGGAACCGTTCGGGAAAGAAGATCAAGGATTGTTTTCAGCTCGGCCCGAATCGCGCCGCGGCTGTCGTCTTTCGGGACCGTGGACCCTCCCGCTGCCGCCGCGGGAGCAGGCGCGAGGCGGGCGCCAAGCATGTCGACATACGCCCTCTGCAGGTTCCGCCGGAAGGCATCGACTTCGGTCGGAGCTGCGGTCAGGAGCTCGGTCAAAACGCCGCCGCGAAGATCGGCCAGCAGTTGAGCGGCGTTATAAGCCTGGTCGCCGAGAATCGCCTGGTGTTCCTGGAGCCGGATCAAGCGGGCCGGGCTCAGGATGCCGTTCAAGACGGACTGCTGGAGACCCAGAACCCGGGCCTGGCCGCTCGTCGGCTCGATCTTCCGGAGAATGTCGGCCGGGATGAGCCAGTCCGGCGTCTTGAAGACGTTTTCGTTGAAAAACGCCACGGCTTCCGCCTGGCGAGCCCGGGACAGCGGGGTGAAGCGGACGCCCGCTCCCGGTCCGACCTTGGGCAGGCTGTCGTAGCCGCCGATGATATTGGCCACATGGCCGGCTTCGAGCCGGGCCTGGCTCCAGACGGCGTCGTACATGTGTTCGAACTGGTCGTAGTTCTCGCCGGGTTTGAGGACGGCCCCGGGCAGCATGGCCATGACCCGTTTGAGATTCTTGTAGCCCAAGGTCGTGGCTTTTACCGCATCGATGTCGCCGACCGCTTCGGATTCCTCGCCCGGGTCCGTCCCTCGGGTTCCGGCCGTGCTGAAGCGCAGATACGGAGTCGTCTCCTGGACTTTGCACCATTCGTTAAGCGTCGTCTTCTCCTCGTCGGGCGTCTTGGCCGAGGGAATGGGCGTGTAGGCCCACTTGATGGAGAAGACGTCATAGGGGCCGATTTTGGGGATCAGGTCTTTGGGATCGATTCCGTCTTCCGGCTGGGCGACGTAGTTGAACCGGCTGTAATCCATCAGGGTTGGGACATGGCTGTTCTTTTTAACCCAGTTTTTGTCCCGGATCTGCTCGATCGTATAAAGGGCCGAAGCTTTGAAGTTATGGGGCAGGCCCAGGGAATGGCCGACCTCGTGGGTGACGATGTAGAGCATGATGTCGCCCATCAGCGAATCCGGAAGCGGCAGCGTTTTGGCCCGGGGGTCGAGCGGACCGCTCTGGGTCCAATACCAGTCGCGGGCCAGTTGCTGGACGTTGTGATAGATTTCGACGTCGGCTTCCAGGATTTCCCCGCTTCGGGGATCGGAGACATGGGGGCCCATGGCATTGGCTGTCGTGGAGGGAACCCAGCGGATGCAGGAAATCCGGGCATCGTCGGCCGACCAATCGGGATTCTCCCGGGGCGTCGGGGCGATTTGGCCGATGATCGCCTTGAGGAATCCGGCTTCTTCAAAGGCGGGCTGCCAGGCCTCGATTCCCTTTTTGATATAGGGAACCCATTTGGCCGGAGTGGCCGGGTCGATGTAGAAAACGATGGGTTTGACCGGCTCGCTCTTGGCCGCTTTCGGGTCTTTTTTCTCCAGGCGCCACCGGGCGATGTATTCGCGAACGGTGGTTTCGTGTTCGGGCCGGCTGTAATCGGTGTGACTGTGGGAGAAGTAGGGCACCCGGTCGTCATAGAGGCGGCCCATCATCGGCTTTTCGGGAAGCTTGACGAAGGAATAGTGAACGAGAGCCGTCGGGCTGGGCGGGGACGGCAGCATGTCGAGATACTGGGGAGGGAAGCCGGCCGGCGGGGTCGCCGGTTTGGGATTGAATGTCTGGAGGGCTTCGACATTGAGGTTAAGGGGGAACACCCGGACTTTCTCCAGGAAGGACCTGGAACCATCGATATTCTGTCCGCCCACTCTCCTCTTGACCGGAATCTCATTCACGTCGGAGGTAAACAGCTTGCCGGCGTCGATGACCGGAGCGCCGTCGGCCGCCAGGGCTTCGACGTTGAAGGCCATCATGATCGTCGGGGTGTTCATCATGTCGACGGCCTTCTTGATCGGATCGGCGGGATCGGCGATGTTGGCGTAGGAGATCGCCTTCAACAGGACCTTATTCTCGCGGAGCTCCCAGCGGACGACCATGTCGTCCACGCCCTGGCCGGGGTAGCTTGAAGCGCTGGGGCTGCCCTTAATCTGGACGACCAGCAGAAAATCCCGGCCGAGTTCGGCCGGAGGGATTTCCAGCAGCAGCTTGCTCTTCAATAGATGGACTTTAAAGACGCCGGACTGCGTCTTGAACTCGGGGGTCACCACCTGGTCGTACGGCTTGGGCTGGTCGGCCGCGGGAGGTTTCATGTCCTGCGGCGGCTTGGCCGGCGGTTCCTGGGCTGAAGCCAGGACCGCGGCCAGGCCGAGCATGAGAACGAAAGAGAGAATGCGTTTCATCGGACCTCCTTTAATCCGGTCGGAAGAATGATTTTCCGGGCACAATGAAGGGATCATGACATCTGTCCGGGAGCCTGTCAATCCGGCCCCGGAGCCTTCAGGTGTGCCGGAGGCGTGGGATTTTACTTTTTCGGAAAGACCGGCTGGGTCCAGGCGACGAATCCGTTGGAGTCGACGATCTTCGCCCGGACGTAGAGCTCGTCGCCTCGAAAGGCGTAGACGGCGGGATTGGCGAACGTCTCGGAAAGGACGGTCCCGCCCCGGCCGATGAAGCGGACGGTGAATTTGGTCCGGCCGGATTCGGCGACGGTGATCCGGATTTCTTTTTGATCAGCCTGGTAGTCTTTCAGCCCGACCCCGGTCGAGGCATAGAAATCTCCGGCCTCCAAAGCCCTGAGGATGTCCGCCGGCGCGAGCCGGGCGGCCCGGACCATGATCCAGCCCCGGCCGGGCCAGGCTCTGTTGATTTCCCCGGGAGATTTGATGTTGTGGGTGTCGTCTGTCGCCAGCCCATAGAGGACTCGGCCCGAGGACAGGACCTCGTCCCAGATTTCTTCTGTTCCCGGCGAGCCTCCGCCTCCCAGGTTGTTGACCTGGGGGTGGCCGTTGAAGACTTCGAAGAGCCGGAGTCCTTCGACTCCTGTGAGATCGGCCGCTCCGGCCGCCCATCCGAAATTCGGGTGATTGAATTGGGGGAGGCCGCCGGCCCGGCGGATGGCCTCGACGTCGCGTTGGATCGTACCCGCAACGCTTGTCCCGCCCTGCGGAGCGACGAGCCGGTCGAGGCCGAGTCCGTTCAGATGGATCGGGAGCTTCTCGAATTCATCGGAGATTTCCTCTCCCGCGATGAGCAGGAATTTTTCTTCCGCGCCGAACACAGCGCTCAATCCGGCCGTTTCGGTCAGAAAATTATGATCCGACAGAACCAAAAAATGATAGCCGTGTCCGCGATACCAACGGACGGCTTCATCGGGGGGGACATCGCCGTCGCTGTTGAGCGTGTGGGTGTGGGTGTTGCCCTTGTACCAGCGCAAAACCGGGCCCTCCCAGGGTGAAGCGAAAACGGCGGACAGGGCGGATAGAAGGATTGCCGATATCAGGCGTTTCATGAAACCTCCGGAATCAGCGCCCGGCGCATCGACGAAATCATGACACCGGCCGTAAGGCCTGTCAACGCCCCGGTTCGGTTTGCGATCCGGATAAATCATTCTGGAACAGACCGGACTTTGCCGGCGTCGGTCCGCGGCAACGGCATGCTTCGCTGAAATACCGAACCGGTTCATGACGACGGCCGACATTCAGGAGACTTCGGATGACCCCGCCTCGGTTTGAAGGGCGAAAGGCCGGTTCAGGGCGCTTTTCGTCGGTCGGCCCGCCGGTCGGACGATTTAAACGGCCATCCGGCGCGGATCCGGGTTGCCGCAAGCGCAGCGAAGAGCAGCAGCACGCCCGAAACCCGGTATGCCCGGGCGTAGCTGCCCGTGGCGTCGGCGATCCGGCCGGCCAGGATCGG
>CAYPKX010000025.1:0-29597 GCA_964411395.1 uncultured Eubacteriales bacterium
ACCATGCTGACCCTGCTGGCCATGGAGCGGGGCGGAACCGCCCGCGAAGCCATCAAGGTCATGGGCGAGTTGGCCGAAAAATACGGCTACGGCTTCACCGATTCCGGCGAAATGCTGGCGGTGGCCGATCCGAAGGAAGTCTGGCTGTTCGAGATCATGCCGGTCGGAGCCCTCTGGACGCCCCAGAGCGGCAAACCCGGCGCGGTCTGGTGCGCCCAGCGTATCCCCGACGACCACGTCGCCGTCTGCCCCAATGAGTCCCGGATCGGCGAGATCGACCTGAACGACAAGGACATGTTCATGTTCTCGCCCAACGTCGTCCAGTTCGCCATCGACCAGAAGCTCTACGATCCCAAAAGCGGGAAGCCCTTCAACTGGAAGAGGGCTTACTCCCCCAACGACATGAGCGCCGCTTCGACCAACGGCAGCCGCGTCCGGATGTGGCGTTTCTACAACCTTGTCGCCCCGTCGCTCAACCTCGGCCCCGAGACCAACAACATGGACTTCCCCGTTTCGGTGAAGCCGGACAAGAAGCTGTCGGTTCAGGACGTCATGACCATCCTCCGCGACAAGTGCGAAGGGACGGTCTTCGACCCGGCCCGCGGCCTTCAGGGCGGACCGTTTGGAAATCCCAACTTCCTCCCCTACGGCTTCAAGCTGGACGGCAAGACCTACAACACCTCCCGGATCATCGCCGTCAACCGGGCCGAATACGTGACGATCACCCAGTCCCGCAGCTGGCTCCCCGATCCGATCGGCGGGATCGTCTGGCTGGCCTTCGGCTCGCAGGACACCTCCTGCTACATGCCTCTCTACAACGCCATGCCCGAAATCCCCCGCGGTTTCCAGATCGGCGATCACTGGGAGTTCAACCGTGATTCGACCCGGTGGGCCTTCGATTACGTCGACTTCCATACCCAGGCCGTCTATTCCCACGCCATCCAGGATGTTCGGGCCGCCCAGGCCCGGTACGAAACCGCGGCCATCGAACGAACCCCGGTCATCGACAAGGCCGCTCTCGAGCTTTGGCAGAAGAATCCGGCCGAGGCCATGAAATTCCTCACCGATTACTCCTGGAACAACGTCCAGGCCGTGACTGACGCCTGGTGGAAGCTGGGCGACGCCCTCCTGGTCAAGTACAACAAGCTCTGGATCTACGACGCCAAAACCCGGAAACGCCTGCCCTTGACCTTCCCCGATTGGTATCTCCGGGAAATGGTCCTGTCGAACAAGAACCCTCCCCAGCCGGACAAAAAATAGCCCGCGGGCGGATTCCCGGAAAATCGTCATGTTATCCCCGCCCTCCTCGAGGGGGCGGGGATTTTTTTCGCCCGGGTTGGGCCCGAGTCAGGGAGCCGCGGAAGGCGAGGCCGCGCCGTCGCCCATGGCGACGAAGAGGATGATGACTCCGATCTTGTATTCCAAGGCGGGCCAAAGAAACAGAATAAAAAGGAGGGACCGATGAAAATCGCTTTGATTTCGCTGGCCGCTATCGGGTTGGGAATGCTGACCGCATCGGCTCAATCTCCCTCGAAAACGGAAGCGGCGGCGACGCTCGAACGTCCCGTCCTGCTGATCATCGATATTCAGAACTTCTATTTCGAGGGCGGACGGATTCCGCTGGTCGGGAGCATCCCGGCAAGCCTTAAAGCCAAAACGCTTCTGGAATCTTTTCGGGCAAAAAATCTTCCGGTCATCCATATCGCCCACATGCCGGCTCAGAAGCCCGAAAAGCCCGATCCCCAATACGAGTTTCACAAAAACGTCGCTCCCGCCCCGGGCGAAGCGGTCGTCGTCAAGCATTACGCCAACGCCTTCCGCGAAACCGATCTTTCCGACCGGCTGCGGGCGCTGGACGCGAAAACGCTGGTGATCTGCGGGATGCAAACCCATATGTGCGTTGAAGCCGCGACGCGGTTTGCGGCCGACGCCGGTTTCCGGGTCGTCCTCGTGGAAGACGCCTGCGCCACCCGCGACTTGATCCACAAGAAAACGACGGTCAAAGCGGCCTCAGTTCACGCCGCGGTTCTGGCGGCGTTGAACGGAACCTATGCCGGGATTGCGACGGTCGACGAGGTCAGGCCGCTCCTGAAGTGAGGCGGTCTTTCCGGCGACGGCCCCGCGATTTCAACAGCTTCGATTCGGCCCAATCCACGGCCCGAAGAATCAACGGGATCCTGTCCGCCGCGCTTAAAGTCCGTAAAGGCCGCCCCGCCGGACGCAGACATCACTCCGTGATCTTGAATTCGTGAATCTGGACGCCCCGCTGGCGGTCGACGAGAAACAACCGGTCGCCCTTGATGAAGATCCCGTCGACGAAAATCCCGACGGGGATCGATCCGAGCAGGACGCCGTCGGCGTCAAAAACTTCGAGCTTGTAAGCATCCGTCGTCCGCAGGTCGACGGCTCCTGTGGTTTTTGAGCTCGAGGTTTCCACCCCTCCCTGGTTGGAGACCGTCATCGAGGTTTGGACTTGCTCGTTCTCGCGGAGCTGGCGGGCCATGGTCACGACCCAGAGCCGGCCCTTGGCATCGGCGGCCGCGCCCGTGGCGCAGCGGGTCAGCTGGGGCATCTTGACGGAAACCATCATGCTCCGTCCGGTGCCCTCCCGCTTGACGTCCGCCTTGCCTTTGATTTCCATCGAATACGGCAGCACCCGGTCGGCCTGCCAGAGCAGCTTCCCCTCGGAGGAGTACTTGTCGACCCGGTTCTGGTAAGGGAAAACGAGAAAAACATGATCCGATCCGTCAATCGAGGAGAGGGTGGTATTGGCCATATCATCGAGCATATACTCGCCATAGGAGTTTCTTTGGCCGAATTCGCGGACGGCCTTGCCGTCGGCGTCAAAGATCTTGAGCAAAGCCGGTGAAGCCACGGCCTTTTCCTTGTCGTCCGACGACATCCGCATCATCCGAAAAGCGGCGCCCGACCCGGCCGAAAGGATTTGGCCGGAGGACAGGATATGGGCGTTGGAGATACCGGTTTCCGGCATCTTGAGGGTTTTCAGGATTTTTCCGTCCGGAGCAAAAACCTGAACGCGGCCCGGGCCCGATTCAACAACGTACAGGTTTCCGGCCCGATCGAGGGAAATCGAGCTGGGCATGTTGAATTCGCCCGGACCCTGCCCGCGCCGGCCGATGGTCTTTACGTACTTGCCATCGCGGTCGAAAACCTGGATCCGGTGATTTCCGGCATCCAGGACATAAAGCCGCCCCTGGGCGTCGACGTCCAAGTCGTTGGGCATATTGAAGGCGACGTTTTCATCATCGGTATCGACGTCGCCGATCACCCGGACAGGTTGGAGGGAAATCGGAGACGTTTTTCCCCATTTCCCGGCGGCCGGATTATGGACGATCTTGACTCCGTCGACGGTTTCGATTTTCTGGGCGGAAACAGGACCGGCCAGTCCGAAAACAAGGCCGGCGGCCGAAATCAGGCAAAAAACGGAACGAACTGCTAATTTCATAGCACACCTCTCTGGCTCTTATACCTCAAAGGACCTCTGTCCGTTGCATCGCGGCGAACATCCGGCGGGCGCTCCGTCCCGGTTTGTCAGATGCGGCGGCTTTCGCTCGTTCGGAGGGCCTTCGTTTATCCGGCCGATTTGAAACGCTGATAACGGTGCTCGAGTCTGTCGCGGTCCGGCCGCTCCTCCGCCCTCCGGGGAAGAAGAATCACCTTGTTCTGAAATCCCTGCAGGCCGTGGAGGAGCATCGGACCGTCGGTTTCATTGAGGATATCCTCCCTGATTTCGACCGAAAAGTCGGGCCGGACGCCCAGGATATGACTGTCAAAAGCCTTATGGTGGATGGCACACATCGAAAGGCCGTTGCTGACCGCGGGAATGCCTTGGGGATGTTTATCCTCGAGGATGTGGGCCGCTTCCAGAAGCTCCGAATGTCTCAGCCGGCAGATCGCACAGGAATCACGATAAGCATGCAAAACCCGGGAGCGAAATGTCGCCTGATGGAGCCGCCGTTGAACTTCAACGGTGATATACCGGCGGCGCAAGTCCAGATCGGGATTAAAAGTCCAACTCTCCTTGTTAAGGGCCGCCGGAGCTTCATCCACGGTCACATGGAAGGCGAGATTTTCCGGATGATCCTCCTTAATAAAGCACGGCCAAATCGGCTTATAGAACCCCTCTCGGACTCCGAACAGATAAATAAGGGGGATGCCGTTCATCATCGCCTTGCGCAAGCCGATATTGTCGGGATGAAACGGATCCGTCCCGCGATACCGATACACCATGCCCCCCTGATCGGCCGGCTTGTCATCATACGGCCGCGGTTTTCCGGGCTTCTCCGGAGCGGTCGTTATCGTCAAGGGAATTTCGGGAAGGATTCGAGGCTTGAAGATTCCCGGCGGACCAAGGAGCGGGACTCTTGCCCCATGATATTGAAAACCCGCGGCTAAAACCTTATGCGGGATGAGATCGCCAAAGTGTTGTGTTTGTTCCTGAATAAAGGAAAACGCCGCCAGTCGGACGTCCTGGTCGAACTCGATCTCCGCGTAATTCATCCCAGGTACCGATTTTCATTGTGCCAAACCAGCATGTCCTTCTGAGGACGATCGCCCTCGGCTTTCGGCAAGTGATTCAAACATTTGCCGTGAAATGGATAATAAGACCGGCCGTTCTCGAATTCCTCTTTAAGACGCCGGCTGATCTCGATCCGGTATTCGGGCGTGACCGTGAGATATCCCCGGTCGAAAAGCCGATGAAAATCGCTCCGCAGGAGCAAGCCATTGTTGATTTCATGCGGGCCATCCTCGGCGTAGGGTTTGATATGGGCGGCTTCCAGCGCCGGAAGGGAATGCTCTTCGGTAATGGCGCACGAATGCCCATAGGCGTCGGTGACCGCGATTTTAAAGGACCCTTGTCCGAGGCGCGGTCTGATGACTGTCTCCTTCCCGTAGCGATCGCGCTCTTCCGTGATACGCCGGGTTTCGTTCAGAAGGTCCGAAATGCGCCGTTGTTCCAATCCCCGTTGGACGTTCTTCCAGATGAATCGGCCGGCTTCCTTATCGAGCTCGTAGCCTTTTGCTTTGCCGCGGACGATTTGCGGTTTCCAATCCGGGACCGGGAACCATGTTGATTCCTCGAAGAAAAAGGGCTGGGTCAGAATGATGCAACCGATTTTAAAATCCTCGTTTTCATGGGTCGGTTTTTCCCGATACTCCAGGATCTGTCGACGTAACTCAATATAGCTCGCTGTTCCATTTCGCTTTTCAAAATATTCCCACGCGGTGCTGACGGGAAGAAACGCGAATGAGCTGAAAATGCCTCCGCCGGCAACGAGATCACGATGGCGCGTCCTCTTTCCCTTGTGGAGCTTAAAGAGGAAAAGATCCCCCTGGCCGATTGCGTTAAACTCATCTTCAGCCGAAGGCCGCCAAAAGTTGACTTCATCGATACCGGGAAGACCCTGAAGAAAATCGAACCACCTCTGATCCGTCAAGCCGGCATAGATTTTCATCGGGACGGCTTTCCAACGGAATGTTCGGTCGGGTTCATTTTAAAGCCTCAAGCTCACCCTGAGCGCAATATATCAGGATGAAAGTCAAGACGCAACCCGGCGGAACGCGAGGAGTCTCGTCTCTCTCAGAGATGGTTATTCAGGAGCTTCCGAGCAATCCGATACATGCGTGCGGGGATTTTTTATAACGACTTTTCCGGGATCGAATCGGTCCGGCCGTTCCCAGGGATGATCTCCGTTTTCATCCCGGCTCTCGTGAAAAATCCTCCGACCGGATCCGTCCATGATCGAGACGGCCAAGGACGCGATCTTGACGGGAAGCCGTATTCTTTGTGCATTTCAAATGATCGCTTAACGAAAAGAAGTCTCGACATGAAAATGACGTTTCTCGATCTGAGGAAGCGGTCGAAGGACATCGCCAAAGCCCCGGATTGATTTTCTCCGGCCGTTGATATAAGGATGGGGGCATCCCGCCGAGGAGGAGTCCGCCATGAAGCGACGCGCCTTCATTTCCCAAGGCCTCGGTGCCGCCGCGGCCCTGTCCCTGCCCCTGATCGGAGCGTCCGTCAAGACGGCCTCCGCCGGTCAAACGGCCCCTCCCCCGCCCGGGAAAGCCGGGAAATTCAAGCTGGCCTATGCCCCGAGCTTTGGAATGTTCAAAGCCCATGCCGGCGACGGTCTGGCCGACCAGATCCGGTTCTGCGCCGACGAGGGCTTCACGGCGATGTTCGATAACGGGATCATGGGCCGCCCCCCCGCCGACCAGATGCTGATATCGAAAGAACTGGCCCGCCGCGGGATGCTTCTCGGCCCGTTTGTCCTCTACGCCGATTTCTCCGTCAAGACGTTCGTCCTCAAGGACAAGGACGCCCGGGCCATTCTCCTGAACAAGATGAAGCAGGGCGTGGAAACGATGAAGAGGACCGGCTGCAAGCAAGCCCTGGTCGTCCCCGGCCGCTACGACGAGAGCCTGTCCTGGGAATACCAGACGGCCAACGTCATCGATAATCTCCGAGCCTGTCTGGACGTCTGCCGCCCGGCCGGCCTCCAGCTCGTCCTCGAGCCGCTCAATCCGAAGGATCACCCCGGCCTGTTTCTTTCCAAAATTCCCCAGGCCTATGAGATCTGCCGGGCGGTCGACGATCCCTGCTGCAAAATCCTGAACGACATGTATCACCAGCAGATCACCGAGGGGAACATCATCCCCAACATCGAAGCCGCCTGGACCGAGATCGCCGCCTTTCACATCGGCGACAGTCCCGGACGCCGGGAACCGACGACCGGCGAGATCAACTACAAGAACGTTTTCAAGTTCATCCACGACAAGGGCTACGCGGGCGCCCTGTGCCTGGAGCATGGCAAGAGCAAGGCCGGAAAAGAAGGCGAACGGGCGGTGATCGAGTCCTACCGGGCCTGCGACGCGTTCTGAGACCGGACGACGAGAAAGGAAAGAAGGGAGCACATCATGACCGACGAAAAAAACCTCACCCGCCGCGATTTCATCAAAACGACCGCCGCCGCTTCCCTGGCCGCGGCCATCCCCGGAAACCTGGGCCTCTTTGCCCAAGGGTCGGACGCCCTCAAGATCGGCGTCATCGGCTGCGGCGGCCGCGGGACCGGGGCGGCGATCGACTGCCTCAATTCCTCCCCCGGAACCGAAGTCGTCGCCCTCGGCGACCTGGTCCCCGACCGGGTCGAATCCTCGCTCAAGCGGCTGATGGAAAAATTTCCCGACCGGGTTCGCGTCCCGGCCAACCGCCGCTTCGCCGGATTCGACAACCACCTCAAGGTCTGCGCCGTCCCCGAGGTCAACCTCATCGTCACCGCCGCCCCGCCCGGTTTCAGGCCGCTCCACCTGAAGGCCGCCGTCGAAGCCGGCAAGCATGTCTTCATGGAGAAGCCCGTGGCCGTCGACCCGGTCGGCGTCCGCTCGATCATCGCCTCCTCGGAGGCGGCGGCGAAAAAAGGCCTGGCCATCGTCGCCGGAACCCAGCGCCGTCATCAGAAGAGCTACCTCGAGCTCATGCGGCGGATCCGGGACGGACAGATCGGCGAAATCGTCGGGGCCCAATGTTACTGGAACCAGGGCGCCCTCTGGGTCAAGCTCCGGGAGCCCGGGATGAGCGAGATCGAGTGGCAGTGCCGCAACTGGCTCTACTTCAGCTGGACCTCCGGCGATCACATCGTCGAACAACATGTCCACAACATCGATGTGGTCAACTGGGCGATCGGAGCCAGGCCAAAAAACATCGTCGCCATGGGCGGGCGCGAGGTCCGGAAAGCCCCCGAGTATGGAAACATTTTCGATCACTTTGCCGTCGAGTTTGAATACCCCAACGGCGTCCGGGTCTCGAGTTATTGCCGCCAGACCGACGGTTGCGCCGAGCGGGTCGAGGAGCGGATCGTCGGGACCAGGGGCGTCGCCTTCGGTTACGGCGAAATCAAGGGCGAGAAGCCGTGGAAATTTGAAGGCGAGGATCCCAATCCCTACGTCGTCGAACATGCCGACCTCGTCGCTTCGATCCGGGCAGGCACGCCGCTCAATGAAGGGCGGCAAATCGCCGAAAGCACCCTGTGCGCGATCATCGGCCGGATGAGCGCTTACACGGGCCGGGCGATTTCCTGGGACTGGGCCATGAACGCCAGCCGACTCGATCTCTCGCCGAAAAAGTACGAGTTCGGCCCCAACCCGGTCGATCCGGTCGCTATTCCTGGAAAAACGCCGCTGATCTGAAAAAATAATTTCTTTTCGCCATCCCTTTTATTCGAAGCCAAGATTCTTTATGGGTCCGGCCGCTCCGGCTTCGCCGTTTGATTTTCTCCGGCCTTTGGGATAAGGATATTCCATCCCTTCAAGGAGACGCTCTCCATGAAACGTCCGTCTTCAACATACTCCCGCCGCGATTTTCTCCGGACTCTTCCCGCCACCGTCGCCGGGGCGGCCGCCTTCCCCTCGATCGTCCGGGCTTCGGCCCTGGGGCGGAACGGGGCGATTCCGCCGAGCGACCGGATCGTCATGGCCGGTATCGGTTTCGGCATGCAGGGCGGGTCCAATATGCGGTCCTTTCTCCAGAAAAACGAGGTCCAGTGGGTCGCCGTCTGCGACCTGGATAAAGACCACCTGGCCGAGGCGGCCCGGATCGTCAACACCCATTACGGAAACACGGCCTGCACGGCCGTCACAGATTACCGCGAGCTTCTTCTCCGCTCCGACCTCGACGCCGTCTCGATCGCCGTCCCCGACCAGTGGCATGCCCTCCTCTCGATCGCCTTCCTTCGGAAGGGATGGGACGTTTTCGGCGAAAAGCCCCTCACCCACAACCTGGTCGAAGGACGGGCCATTTGCGAGGCCGTCCGGCGCTACGGCCGGGTTTGGCAAACGGACAGCTGGCAACGCTCCGTCGATAATTTTCATCGGGCCTGCGAGCTGGTCCGAAACGGCCGCATCGGGAAAATCCTCCGGGTCGAGGTCGGCCTCCCCTCCGGCCACTATGACTTTGCCGGAACGTTCGGCCAGGAGCAGCTGACCTCGCCGCCGCCGGGCTTCGATTACGACACCTGGCTGGGTCCGGCCCCCTTCTGGCCCTACTGCAAAGCCCGGGTCCATATGAACTGGCGCTGGAACATGGATTTCGGCGGGGGCCAGCTCATGGATTGGATCGGCCATCACCTCGACATCGCCCATTGGGGTCTGGGCTTCGACCAGACCGGTCCGGTCGAAATCAAGGGCACCGGTGAATTTCCGACGTCCGGAATCTACAA
Organism: uncultured Eubacteriales bacterium; assembly: GCA_964411395.1. GTDB lineage: Bacteria > Acidobacteriota > Aminicenantia > Aminicenantales > UBA4085 > JAAZPG01. The sequence goes on from CAYPKX010000025.1 coordinate 9,240, forward strand.
CAGCCCGACCCGCTATTGGGTCGAAACAAAGTATGCCGACGGGACGCCGATCGTCATCGCCGGCGGATACGCCGAGATCCAGAGCGGGACGAAATGGATCGGCGAACGCGGCTGGATCTGGGTCGACCGGGGCGGGTTTGAGACCCAGCCCGGCGACCTCGCCCGCGAGGTCATCGGCCCCAATGAAATCAAGCTGACCCGGAGCCGCGACCATGCCCGAAACTTCCTCGAAGCCGTCCGCAGCCGCGGCGAGACGATCGCCCCGGCCGAGACCGGCCACCGCTCGGCCAGCGTCGGCCATCTCGGCGTGATCGCCATCGAGACCGGACGGACGATTCGATGGGACCCGGCGACGGAAACAATCCTCGGCGATCCGGAGGCGAGCCGCCTCCTCGATCGTTCGTACCGCAAGCCGTACGTCCTGCCGGTTTGATGAGGCGCCTCATGAAAAACCATCTTTCCGGCTCCCTCCTCCCCTCCATCGCCGTTCTTCTTGTCCTCCTTTCCGGAGTCGTTTCTCCGGCCGCGGCTCAAGCCGACCTGCGGCCGCTCGAAACCGCCTTGAAAAACCTGGCCTCGTTCAAGGCCGACATCGACTCGGCGGCGTATTGGAAATTCCGGGAGGCCGTCATCGCCCTTCGCTCCGACGCGGCCGGACGGTCTGAGGCCGAAGCAAAGCTTCTGGACTTCTTGAAGTCGGCCGCCCCTCTCCCGGCCAAAATGGCCGTCTGCCGGGAGCTGCGGCTTGTCGGGAGCGCGGCTTCGGTGCCGGCTCTCGAAAACTTGCTGGCGGATAAAAACTTGTCCGACCCGGCTCGCTATGCCCTCGAGGACATTGCCGGGCCGGCCCCGGATCAAGCCCTGCTTCGGGCTCTTGGAAAAACATCGGGCGACCTCCGCCTCGGGATAATTTCCTCGCTCGGGTTCCGGAAAACGGCCGAAGCCGTCGGACCTCTGGCCAAATCCCTCGGGGCGAACGACGAAAGGGAAGCCGTGGCTTCGGCTTCCGCCCTGGGACGGATCGGAGGAACGGACGCCGCCGGAGCCCTCGTTCAAGCTTTCAAATCGCCGAAACCTGCGGTCAAAGAAGCGGCCATGACCGCCGCCCTGGCCTGCGCCGAAACGATGCTCCCGGCCCAGATTGCCGTCCAGAGCCGGATCATCAACGCCGTGCTCGCCGAAAAGCCCTCCGCCGCGATTCTCCGGGCGGCGACGATACTCACGATCGCCGCTTCGGGAAATAACGCCCGAGCCGCGCTTCTCGATATTCTCAAGCATGGGGACGAAGTCGCCCGGGAAGCGGCGATCGCCAAAATCAAAGATGTCCTCCCGGCCGGCGAAATCGGCCAAGTGACTCCCCTTCTTCCCGACCTGTCTCCGGGGTGTCGGATCAAGCTCATCGCCGTCCTCTCCGGGTATCCCGGCGAGCTCGTCCGTCCGGCGATCCTTCCGTCGTTAAAAAGCGATCTCGTCTTTGAACGGATCGCCGCCTTGAAAGCGCTGGAATCCGCGGGCGACGCCTCCGTCGTTCCGGTCCTGGCCCAGGCGGCCGCCGGCTCGACCGGCCCGGAGCAAATCGCCGCCCGGGCGGCCCTGGGCCTGGTCCAAGGCCGGGAAGCCGACGCGGCCATCCTCGCCCTTATGGATTCGGAAGCTCCCGACGCGGTCAAGTCCGAGGCGATCCTGGCCGCGGGCGAGCGGCGGATCTTTACAGCGAAAAGCGCTCTCATGAAGATCCTCTCAAACCCCTCGATTCCCATGAGAATCCAGGCCTTGAAGGTCCTCAAGCTCATCGGGACTCCCTCGGACGTTCCCGGATTGCTCAACCGCCTGGTTACGGCCGGGGATGAGGCCGAAATCGAGGAGACGGAAAATACCGTCGCCGTCCTGGCGGGGAAAATCGCCGAGCCGATCGGCCGGGCCGCCCCGGTCAAAACGCGGCTGCGGTCCGAAACCGACCCGAACCGGAAAGCGGCCTTGATCCGCATTCTGGGGAAAATCGGCGATGATTCCTCTCTCGCCGACCTGCGGCGGGAACTGGCCGTGCCGGAGACGCCGGTGCGGGAGGCCGCGATCCGGGCCCTGATCGAATGGCCTTCGGCCGCTCCGATCGAGGACGTCTACGACCTGGCCAAATCGTCTTTGAATGAAAATCATCGGCTGCTGGCGCTCCGGGGCTTCATCCGGATGACGGCCCTGGGCCGGTTCCGTATTCCTGAATACGCCGTCTCCGATCTCAGACTGGCTGTGGAAATGGCCCGGCGCCCTGAAGAAAAGCGAATGGTCCTGGCGGCGCTTCCGGAATTCGCCTGTCCGGCGGCTTTGGCCCTGGCCAGGGCGATGCTCAACACTCCGGACCTTGCCGCCGAGGCCGGGGCGGCCGTTACGGCCATCGAAAAAAAGCTGAAAGCGAAGTAGCCGAAAAAACGATCCCGCCGAGGAAAGAAAGGAGGGCGATATGGTCGAAACCGCCGATGGTGTCCGGAACGAACGCCAGGAAGCGCTCAAGCAGATCATCAAGGACCTTCACGGAGGAGCGTCGGTTAAAGACCTCCGCAAGCGGTTCGCCGCGATTATCAAGAATACATCGGCCGAAGAGATCGCCGACATGGAAAACGCCCTGATTCGCGAAGGATTCCCCGTCGAGGAGATCCAGCGGCTCTGCGAAGTCCACGCCGAGGTCTTCGACAAGTCCCTGAAAAAAGCCGGCAAACCGACGAAAATCCCCGGCCACCCCGTTCATACCTATGTCGAAGAGAACCGGGAGATGAAACGGCGGCTCAAAGAGCTTAAACGGGCCTTGAAAAAAGTCCGCTTCGACCGGCCGGACGACCGCGGCCGGACGGTGTTCGAAGAGCTGTTCGCCTCGTTCCGGGACGTCGAAAAGCATTACGCCCGGAAGGAAAACCAGCTGTTTCCGGCTCTCGAGGCCAAAGGTTTCACCGGCCCAACCAAGGTCATGTGGGGCAAGCACGACGAAATCCGCGGCCACCTCAAAAAGGTCGCCGAAAGTCTGGCCGCGGGAGACGCCGGCGGACTCAAGGACCGGTTCGGGACGCTCGCCTCGGCGATTAAAAAAATGATCTTTCTCGAGGAAAGCATTCTGTTTCCGACCTCGGCTCGCAAGCTGAAAACGCTCGATTGGGCCCGGATCAAAAACGGGGAGCCGGAGATCGGCTACGCCTGGATCAAGCCCTCCGCCGTCTGGGATGCCCATCTGGCCGAATCGGCCGGAGCTTTCGAGGGCGCCGGCCGGACAGCCGCTCCGGAAGCCTCCGGTTACGGGCCGTCCCGCAACGAAACCGAAACCGCCTCGCCGGCGGCCGCTCCCGGACCGATTGTCGGCGGAAGCGCCCGGCTCGCTCTCTCCCGCGGCTCCTTGACGGCCGAACAGGTCGATTTGATGCTTCGGCACCTGCCGGTCGACATCACCTTCGTCGACGAGAACGATCAGGTCGCGTATTATTCCGACGCCAAGGAACGGATCTTTCCCCGAAGCCCGGAAGTCATCGGCCGCAAGGTCCAGAACTGCCATCCGGCGAAAAGCGTCCGGGTCGTCGAGGAAATCGTCCGGGCCTTTAAAGACGGCCGCAAGGACGTCGCTGAATTCTGGATCCGGCGCGAGGGGGGCCTGTTCGTCCATATCCGGTATTTCGCCGTTCGCGACGAGGCCGGGGCCTACCGCGGCACGATCGAAGTATCGCAGAATATCGGGCCGCTTCGGGCTCTCGAAGGCGAGCGCCGCCTGCTCCCGTGGAACGAGTCCTGAGACAATCGCCGGACCTCTTTGAAAAAGGAGGCGTTCCGGTTAGAATGAGGACCTGATGACTCGGACCGAGACCGGAACCGAAACGGCCGTCCGCCGGCGGCGGTGGCCGCTGATCCTGTTTTTCGCTTTGGCCGGGACGGCGGCCGGGTTGGGGGGATTCACCTTCTTTTTCGCCCAAGGCGCATCCTACCTGACCGACGACCCCAAGACCTGCATGAACTGCCACATCATGCGAAGCCACTTCGACGACTGGAACCGGGGCTCCCATAAAGCCGCGGCGACCTGTAACGACTGCCACACGCCGAAAGATTTTATCGGCCATTGGGCGATCAAGGGACTGAACGGCTTCAATCACGGAAAGGCGTTCACGACCGGGAACTTCCACGAGCCGATCCGGATTCGACCGGTCAACAAAAAGGTCCTCCTGGCCAACTGCCTCCGCTGCCATGAGCCGGTGATTGCGCGGATGCGGACGAACAGCCGGGGCGAAGCGGCCGACTGCAGCCGATGCCACCGGGACACCGGACATTGAGGATGAAGGAGAGCGGATGATGGAGACCAAGCGTTCGCGGAAAAGCGTGATCCTGTACGGAGCGGCCTTCCTCGGGGCGGCCGCGGTCATCGTCGCCATCCTGGCCCTTCTCTTCAACATCAGGACGCGGCGGGAAGAGGCCTATCAGTACCCCCTCAAAGTCGTCGAGCTTGCGGACGGCGAAATCGACCCGGCGGTCTGGGGGCAAAACTTCCCCCTCGAATACGACACCTTCATCCGGACGCAGGAAAATTACGGCCGGACATTTTACGGCGGATCGGAGCCCTTCAGCCGGATCGATGAAATTCCGGCGGCCAAACGGCTCTGGGCCGGATATGCGTTCAGCGTCGAATACAACGAAGAACGCGGTCATTTTTCGCCCTGACCGACCAGAAAATGACCCGCCGGGTCAAGGAATTCAACCAGCCCGGAGCCTGCGCCAATTGCCACAGCGGGATCGCCCCCCGGCTCATCAAAGAGCTGGGCTGGGACGAATTCAACAGCCTCCCGTATAACGAGCTGGCCCCCAAGCTCCGCCACGGCTCGGTCTGCGCCGACTGTCACGATCCGAAGACCATGGACCTGGTCATCACCCGCCCGGCGTTCAAGAAGGCCATGGCCGAGTCCGGCGTCAACTTGAGCAAAGCCACCCGGCAGGAGATGCGGACGTATGTCTGCGCTCAGTGTCACGTCGAGTATTATTTTTACGGGGAGAATAAGGAGCTGACGTTCCCCTGGGCCAAGGGCCGGACAATTGAGGACATCGAAGCCTATTATGACGAAAACGGCCATGTCGACTGGGTCAATAAAGAGACCGGAGCGCAGATGTTGAAAGCCCAGCATCCCGAATTCGAAACATGGGGCACCGGCCTCCATGCCAAGTCCGGCGTCGCCTGCGCCGATTGCCACATGCCCTACATCCGGACGGGAAGCGTCAAAGTCTCCGATCACTGGGTGCGCAGCCCCCTGACCAATATCGCCGCTTCCTGTCAAGCCTGCCACCCGCGGACCGAAGAGGAGCTGAAGACCAGGGTCAAGGACATCCAGGATAAAACCGCGGGTTTGCTTCGCAAAACGGAGACGGCCCTGCTTGCGGCTATGGACGCGATCATCAAAGCCAGGGACGCCGGAGTTCCGGACGAGAAGCTGGCTGAAGCCAGAGCCCTCATCCGGCGCGGCCAGCTTCGCTGGGATTTCGTTTTCTCCGAAAACGGAACCGGCTTTCACAGCCCCCAGGAAGCCGCCCGCAACCTGGCCAATGCGATCGATTTCGCCCGGCAGGCCGAGCTGAAAGCGTCTCTTCTCCTCCCGGCCGCCAGGTAAACCGTCCGGCTCCGCCCGACCTCAGTAAAGCGTCGGATTCTTCCGCCAGTCCTTGTCTTTATCGTGGCCGAAGACGGCGACGCGGGGCCGCCGCTCTAAAAGCCGGATCGATTCGACCGCACAGACCGTCCCTGCGCTCCGAACATCGCGGCCCGCGCCTTCCAGGCGAAGGACGTAGCGGCCCGGTTCGGGCCAGAAATCCAAAAGGTCGAAAACCCGCTCCGCCGTGTTCGCCGCATAAAAGTCGATCGGCCGGCCGATCTCGATTCCGTTGAGCAAGACCCGATACAGGCCGCCTTCGGGCGAGGCCGTTCCCGTAAGGATTAAATGGAGGGGCTCTTTGGCTTTGACTTCGAAAGGAAGCTCAAGCCAGGCCGGCCTCGAACCCTTGGGTAGGAGAACGATCTCGAATGCTCCCCGCTCGCCGTGCGGGCGCCGGGAGATCTCGGCCGCGCCCGATCGAATCCCCGAGCCGGGATCGGCCGCCGCAACCGTGATCCGGTCCAGGCTCGGGATTTTGCGTTCAGCCGCTCCGGGAGCCCGGGCGGCGAACGTCGGCTCCCCTGTCTGATACCAGAAGGCCACGCTGGAGTAGTCGTCCTCGCGCTCGTTCCAGCTGTTGGATTCATATTCGGGATTTTCATCGGGCGACATCCAGCCCCAATGCTCGATGGTCACTTTGATCCCGGTGTTGAAAACCACGGGATCGGCGATATGCCAGCGGTAGGCGCTGGTCCGCCCCCCGACGCCGCGCTCGTCATAGAACGGGACGCCGAAGTAAGGCGTGCCGGCCTTCTGCAGGCCCCAGGCGGAGAGAAAATAATCCTCCGTCCCGGTCCCCCAGATCGAAGGTTCGGCTTCGCCGTCGATAGAAATTTTTTCATCGCCCTCGCCGAACCAGGCCGGGCTGCGGAAGCGCGTCGCCAGCACCGTGCCGACATAATGCCCCTTTCCCGCGGTTTCGAGCAGGACGTAATCCTTTCCTTTTTCGACGGGATACTCCTGCCGGTACTGGGCATAGAAGTACGGGACGTCGGAAGACAGACGCGGGAGCTTGATCCAGTCGATGTTGAAATAGAGCAGGCTCAGAGGCTTGTCGCTCTGGTTTTCAACCTCGATTCGGGCGGACTTCCGGAACGGCATCCGCCAGTAGCCGTTATAGGAATCGCCGCCCTCGACCACAACCGGAAGGCTGATCACCTCGCTCCGCTCGCCGAAACAATTGGCGAAGAAATCTCCCAGCGGGGCCTCGACGGCCGGGCGGGGGTTTCCGTCCCAGTACATCCGGAGCATGATTTCCTGGTGGTCGGCCGAGCCCCGGGTCGCCCAGCCCTGCGGCTCAGGGCCGAGGAACGTAATCCAGAGATGCGTGATGATTCCCGGACCGGCTTCGTCCATGAGGACATGAGTCGCTCCCGGAGGGACGTTGAAGTTGTCCCAATTGCTCTGGACCTCGGCATCGCCGCGAAAACCCGCGGTGGGATCGTAGCGCCGGGGACCGGCGTTTCTCTCGCCGTCGGGACCGCGGCGGAGTTCTCCAACCCGCATGGCTGAAGTCGCCCTCATCGAACGGCCGGTCTGGGGATTGGCCAGGTCGCCGAGGAACCCTCCGTCGGAAACGGCGTCCGAACCTCGGCCGCCGCAGGCGGTCATTGCGCCCAAGGCAAAAAGCGCCGCCGTCGACCAGACGATGATCCGCCGCTGGGAAGCGATCATGAAACCCTCCTCGGACCGGGGATGACCCTGGTTGTATCAGGAAAGTAAGGGATGTTCAATCACCGGTTCCACGGCCGTCCACTGGCGCCGCGCCGGCGAAACTTTCGATCGAGGTCCGGGACAACTTCCCGGCCGCGGCGGCTATTTTTTTCCCGCCGGGGCGGTTTGGGGGCGGCCGGAATTTCGCACGACTTCGCCCCGTTCGAGCGACCAGTCGTCACCGAACCAGCCGAGGGCCCGGACGCCGTCCGTCCCGGATCGTAGCGACTCGGCCGAAAACAGCAGGAAATCCGGGTAGCCGGAGCCGCTGACGAAATACTGTCCGGGCGAAGCGGCCGTCCAGCCGGCCGGGCCGGTCCAGGCTACCGCGGCTAGAGAGGCCGTTTCGCTTCCCGGCCGCGGCCGGAGGAAATAGGCCGCCAGGTCGGTTCCATGGTACGGGGTTTCGCCGAGCATCGCGCCGCCGTTTCGAACGACGACCGGACTCCCGGAAAGGAGGAGCGGCCAGGCGGCGTTCGTGTCGGCGTTGCCGTAGAGAATGACGTTCCGGTCCTTGTCTTTGGCCGGGTCGAAGGCCGTATCCGGCAGGACCTCGGCTCCACCGTTTCCCCGAACCCAGAACATTTCGGCATCGAACCGGGCTTTGCCGAACGCCCGGGCGTCCTCGGCCCGGTCGCCTTTCGTCCCGTAGACCAGGACAAAGCCGTGACGGAAGGCGTCCTTGAAGCCGCCGGAGCGAACCGGATTTTTGGACATCGGCGCCGGCAACCCGGCGATTTCCCAGCCTTTCTCCCCGCGCTGGAGAAGAACGCGGCCGGAGGCCTGGGCCAAGGTCGTTTCCGCTCTGGAGCCGTCGATCTCGAAGAGACAAACCGTCCCGGCGGCCGAGCCGGGCATTTCGATCGCGAGCCGTCCGACATTCTCCGTCGTTCCTGTGAAGACGACGTTTTTCTCCCCGTTCGTCCGCTCGATCGAAACCCGGCTGAATTCCAGCGGTTTGACCTGGGTCAGGATCTCGACCCATCCCGAACGCAAAGAGATCCCGGGATCGGCCGTCGTGAATTCGACCTTCTTTTTCTCGGATTTGGGCTGCCGGATTCGGGCTTTTAAAAAATCGAACAGCGGCGGCCAATCCACACATTCGTTCCCCCACCAGTGGCCCGCTCCCGGCCTCTCATAGTAAGCGAAGTCGGGATGGAACTGGCCCAGAAGATTCCGCATGGTCCGGGCCTGGGCGACCGGGACGTTGTCATCCTGGTCGCCGTGAAGGATGAAGACTCCGTAATGGAGAAAATTACGGGACAGGGCGATCGTATCGCTCGGGTTCATCGCCCGGACGAGGAAGCGTTCGACCGGCGTGGGATCCTTATAGGACACGCCTCCGCCATAGGAGGCAAAGCTGGTCCAACCCGCGCTCGGAGCGATGGCCGCCCAGAGGTCCGGGAATGTGGCGCCGACCTGCCAGGTTCCATGACCGCCCATGGAGTGGCCGGTCAGATAGGTTCGATCCGGATCCGTCCCGAAAAGGCGGGAGGCTTCGGCCAGCACCTCGAGTGCGTCCCGGCGTCCCCAGTCTTCCCAGTCGAAGCCGTACGGCCGGCGGTTGGTCGCCGCGGCAATATAAGCCCAGTCCTTGGGCTGGTAAGCCCGGGCCTGGCCGATCCCCTCCACGCCCGCTCCATGAAGAGAAAGAACGAGCGCGGGTTTTGGGCGCTTTTCGGCCGAGTCGGACGCTTTCATCGGAACGACGCCGAAGGACTGAACGCTCCGGTCGATTTCACTGAGGAACGTCCGGGAATGATGAGTCGAAGGAGAAACGGCCGTAAGTTCGAACGTGAAGGGAGGCGTCTCCATCGTCCGGCCTCCCGCTCGCGTCCGGAGCCGGATTTCGACCGGAACCTTGCCCTCGGACGCGGGGGCGTCGAGCGGCAGGAGGACGGCCAGCTTTTGAGTCAGGAGCGGGGCCACGGTCGTCTCCAGGACGCCGCGTTTTTCCGATCCGGCCGCCCGAAGGATGAACTCCATTTTTTCCAGTCTCTCCCCCGTCGCGTTGACCAGGCGCAGGCCGGCCCAGAACGGGCCTTTCTCCCCGCAGACGAGGTCGGGAAGAGTCATGTCCTTATCGGTAAAAAAGATTTCGGCCGGAGGTTCAAGGAGTCGGGCCCGGAATCGGCCCCGCTCCCCCTGGAAGAGAAATTCGTTCCGGCCCTTCTTTAACCGGATCGGATGGCGAACCCAGTCTTCACCGTATTTTTCCCCTCCCCGGATCTCACCGTTGATCCGGCCGACATAGAAAGAGGAGGCCTCGAGAACGACCGTTCGGGCTTTTTCCGAATCGACGACAAAATACAGGGAGCCGCCGGAGAGAGCCCGGTGTTCGATCCAGCCGTCCTTATTTTCATCGGACTTCTTGATTTCGACCGGAAACCAGGTCTGGGCTTCGTTGCGGGAGTTCCGGCCGATTTCCAGTCCCTCGCGGGGCTCGGCCATCGCTCCCGTCGCAATCTGCCAGGCCAGCAGATCGGTCGGAACGGCGTACCGGGCGTATTGGCCGACCAAACCCACGGCCAGGCCCCGGGAGAGAACCAGCTCCGCGGCCGTTGCCGGAAAAGCGAGGACCGGCGCCGCTTTCCCCGGCGCGGTTTGAACGGCCAAACCCGCCGAACCGGACGCGAGTAAGATCGCGGCCGAAAAAATCAGGCCGCCTCCCGCCGCAAAACACCGCCGGGTTGAAGCGTTCATTATCGACTCTCCTCTTTTGAATCCGTTCCGAAGAATATTTCCGTCCCTGCGATATGTCAAGAATAGCCCCAGGGCAAAATACTCTCTCTGGCCAGGAAGCCGGAAACGGCATATACTGATTCCATGGACCTTCAGGGCAAAACCGTCATCGTCACCGGGGCCTCCAGCGGCATCGGCCTCTCCCTCAGCCGCCTCCTGGCCGGGGAAAAGCTCAACCTCGCCCTCGTCGCCAGGCGGGCCGACCTGCTGAACAAGCTGGCCGAAGAATTGAAAGATTCCGGCAGCGCCGTTGTCCCCCTTCCCTGCGACGTGGCCAGGAAGGACGACATTCAAAGAGTGTGCCGGGAAGTGAAAGCCCGGTTCGGCGGCGTCGATATTGCCGTCCTCAACGCCGGATTGGCCTACCACGGAGGCATCGAGCCCTTCGATACCGAAGCCGGCCGGGCGATCTTCGAGGTCAACGTCTTCGGGGTCATCGATTTTATCGGCGAGCTCCTGCCCGACTTCAAACAGCGCCGGAGCGGAATGATCGTCGGGGTCTCCAGTCTGGCCGACAGCCGGGGATTCCCCCGCAACGGCTTCTACAGCGCCAGCAAATCGGCCGTCACCTTTATTCTGGACGCTTTGAGGGTCGAATCGAAAAAACACGGGATCAAAGTCCTGACGGTCAAGCCCGGCTTCGTCCAAACGCCGATGGTCTCCGGCAACGAGATGAAAATGGCCTTCATCGTTTCTCCGGAAAAGGCCGCGGCCATCATCCTCCGGGGAATGAAGAAGGGAAAAAAGTACGTCCAATTCCCCTTCCCCATGTGGGCCGGCTCCAAGATCATCAAATTCATGCCGAATTTCCTGTACGAACCGATCGCCGCCCGGATCAAGAAATAACCTTTTCCGAGGAGGTTCGTCATGCGCCCGCGCTTAAGAACAGCCGTACTGTTGGTCTGCAGCCTGGTCGTCACGGGGACGCTTCAAAGCTGCGCCTCGCTGGAACAATTCGTCTCCGCCCTCTCCAATCTTCAACGCCTCAAATTCCGGCTGGCCGATGTGACGAATTTTTCGGTGATGGGGATCTCGCTGGGCGGCAAATCCGCCCTATCCGATTTCAACGTCGCCGACGGCCTTCGGCTGGTTCAGGCTTTCACCAACAAACGGCTTCCGGCCGAATTCGTCATCAATATCGAAGCGGTCAACCCCAATGACGGCCGGGGCGGCTCCCCCCAGACCGTCTCGACCCTGACCGGGCTGGAAAGCCGTCTCCTGATCGATAACGTCCCCACGGTCATCGGCAACATCGACCGGGCCATCGAGATCCCCGGCACGGGCCAGGCTTCGTTCATTCCCATCCGGATGTCCGTCGACCTGTATTCGTTTTTTGCCGACAAAGGATACAACGGCCTGATCAACCTGGCTCTGGCCCTGGGCGGAACCCGTCGCGACACGACCCGCATCGCTTTGGATGCCCAACCCACGGTCACCACGCCCATCGGCCCGATCGTCTATCCCGGCCGGATCACCATCATCAGCAAGGAATTCCGCTGAACGGGCCTCTCCGTAAAACGATTTTTTCTTCCTCCGGGGAACAGACGCGAAGTCCCTTCGGTTAAACCGAACCTCTCGACTCGGTCCGGCCGCGTCCCTCCGCCGGCTTGAGCGCGGCGGGAATTTGGATTATGATTTTCCGGGCGATCCATTCCAACGGGAAGATGAAGCGGGAGGAAAATCCTATGAAAAAAGCGACCGTCGTGTTGATCATCATCGCCGCCTGGGCCTCCCTGGGATTCGGGCAGGACGTCCAGATCAAGGACCAGAAGGCGTTCTTTTACGCCTACCTGGAATGCACCGGTTCCTATACCCAGATGCAGGCGAAAATCGGCGAGTTCATGGGGGCTTATTTCAGTCAGGGGCTGGGTTCGTTTACCGGACTCATGTCCGTTTACTACAACTCCCCCGGCCAGGTCCCTGAAGCCGAGTTGAGATGGCGGATCGGCATGCCGATCGGAAAAGAGGCTGAACCCTCCGCCCCCCTCAAGAAGGACGTGTTCGACCACCCCAAAGTCGCGTATGCTCTCCATGTCGGGCCGTACGAAAAAGTCTCTGAAACCTACGCCAGGGTATCGGCGTTCATCGCTCAGAACGGTTGGCAGGTCATCGGCCCGGCTTTGGAAATCTATCTGGACAATCCGGCTGAAACCGCCCCCGAAAAGCTCCGAACGGAGATCCTGTTCCCGGTCGCCAAGAAATAAGGCTCCGAAAGGCAACTTGCGGCCGCCATTTTTGCGTTCATAAACCCTCCTTCGGCCGGGCCATTAGCCCGGCCGCACAGTCACGTCGGCAAAGTTCTCTTTGAAAATCGCCTCGAGGTTGAATAAGATGGGAAGGTCCGCCATTCCGGACCCAGGAGGCCGCCATGATCGAAGGCCAGGACACCCTGACGAAAGCCGCCCGGCTGACTTATGGGATGATCGGCGGCGGGAAGGGTGCCTTCATCGGCGACGTCCACCGAAAAGCGATCGCTCTGGACGGCACGGCGGAGCTTGCCGCGGGCTGTCTTTCCCGCGACCCGGCCATCACCCGGGAGACGGGCGAGGCTTGGGGCCTTTCCGCCGACCGGCTCTATGCCGATTATCGGGAGATGCTCGCGACCGAGGCCGCCCGAGAGGACCGGCCTGACTTCATCCTGATCGTCACCCCCAACGATTCGCACTATCCGATCGCCCGTCTGGCCCTGGAGAACGGATTTCATGTCGTCTGCGACAAACCCCTGGCGACCTCGAGCCGGGACGCCGCCCATCTGGCCTGCCTGGCCGCCGAGGCGGGGCGGCTCTTCGCCGTCACCTACGCCTACCGTGGTTATCCCATCGTCCATCACATGCGGGACATGATCGCCTCGGGCGAGTTGGGCGAAATCCGATTTGTCGCGGCCGAGTATCCGCAGGACTGGCTGGCCGGCCCGTTGGAGGCGACCGGACAGAAACAGGCCGCCTGGCGGACCGATCCGAAGCGGGCGGGCATCTCCAACTGCGTCGGCGATATCGGAAGCCATGTCGAAAACATGGTCTCCTATCTCACCGGCCTCCCGATGAAATCGCTCTGCGCCCGGCTCGACACGTTCGGCCCCGGCCGGACGCTTGACGACAACGCCTCAATCCTGGTCGAGTTCGAGGGCGGGGGGAAGGGCCTCTTCTGGAGCTCGCAGATCGCCGTCGGGAACGATAACGGCTTCCGGGTGCGAATCTTCGGAACCAAGGCCTCGCTCGATTGGAACCAGGAGGAATGCAACTACGTCAAGGTCGGCTACCTCGACCGGCCCTCGGTCCGGCTTTCGCGGGGCCGGGACCGGATGTCGGCTGCGGCCCAGGCCCTCTCCCGGATTCCGTCCGGCCATCCCGAAGGATATTTTGAAGCTTTTGCCAACATCTACTCGACCTACGGGCGGGCCCTTCGCAAAATCAAGGCGGGCCTGCCGCCGACGGCCGAGGACCTCGATTTTCCCGATGCCGGCAACGGCGTCCGCGGCGTGCGCTTCATTGAGAAGTGCGTCGAAAGCTCGAACGCGGGCGCGGTCTGGGTCGATTTCCAATAAAATGAAATCTCTTCGCTTTCGCGGAGACCGACATGATCTCGCTCCCGATTCAAGCGGACATGGGAAGAATTTTTTTTAGGAGGCGGACATGGGACGACCGATTACACTCTTCACCGGCCAGTGGGCCGACCTTCCCTTTGAGACCGTCTGCGAAAAGGCGGCGGCCTGGGGCTACGACGGGCTGGAGATCGCCTGCTGGGGCGACCACCTGGACGTCCGCCGGGCCGCGGCCGAGCCGGACTACGCCGCCTCGCGCCTCGACCTCCTGAAAAAATACGGCTTGCGCTGCTGGGCCATCGGAACGCACCTGGCGGGACAATGCGTCGGGGATACGGCCGACGAGCGGCACGACGCTTTCGTCCCCGACGAGGTCAAGGGAAAACCCGATAAGATCCAGGCTTGGGCGACCGAGGAAATGAAGGCCGCGGCCAGGGCGGCCAAGGCCCTGGGCTGCGGTGTCGTGACCGGTTTTATGGGTTCGCCGCTTTGGAAAGCCTGGTACTCCTTTCCGCCGACGCCCGAGGAAATGATCGAGGCCGGATTCCAGAGGATCCGGGAGCTCTGGGCCCCCATCTTCGACGAATTCGACGCCGGCGGCATCCGTTTCGCCCTCGAAGTGCATCCGACCGAAATCGCGTTCGATCTCTATACCGCCGGCCGCCTGCTCAAAACCTTCAAGGGCCGGCTCACCCTGGGATTCAATTTCGACCCGAGCCATCTTGTCTGGCAGGGCCTCGAACCGCACCTCTTCATCCGCGAGTTCCCGGCCCGCATCTACCACGTTCATGTCAAAGACGCGGCCGTGACGCTGGACGGCAAATCGGGCATCCTCGGCTCCCATCTTCCCTTCGGCGACTTGAAGCGCGGCTGGAATTTCCGCTCCCCCGGCCACGGCGACGTGGACTTCGAAGCGATCATCCGCGAGCTCAACGACGCGGGCTACCGCGGGCCGCTTTCGGTCGAATGGGAGGACAACGGCATGGACCGGGAATTCGGAGCCGCCGAGGCCCGGACATTCATCGCCTCGATCAACTTCGCCCCGTCGACGGCCGCCTTCGACAAGGACATGAAAAGCCGCTGAACGTCCCGGAAAAAAAGTTTCAACTCGACGCCGAATGGATATAATAGGGGGCTGAATCCCCCGTGGAGGCGGACGCGCATGACTGAACCCGATCAATCCAAGCCCGCCGTGTCCCGGCGTTCCTTTCTGAAATCGTCGGCCGCGGCCGGTTTCGGCGCGGCTCTCGGCGGTTCCCTCCTCGGCTCCGCCGACGCCCCGGCCGGTCAGGACGCCGCTCCGGTTAAATCCGCTCCCCGGCCCGACGACATGAAAATCGCCCTGATCGGCGCCGGCGAACAGGGCCGGGTCCTGATGGAATCCTGCCTCCGCATCCCCGGCCTCCGCCTCGCCGCCGTCTGCGATATCTGGTCCTACAGCCAGCGCTATGCCCAGGGCTATCTGAGAAAATACGGCCAGGACCCGGTCGTGTACGAAGATTACCGGGAGCTTTTGGCCAGGGAGAAAGGACTGGCGGCGGCGATCGTCGCCACTCCCGACTGGGTGCACGCCGAACAGGCCAACGCCTGTCTTGAAGCCGGGCTTCACGTTTATTGCGAAAAGGAAATGTCCAATTCGCTGGAGAAGGCCCGGACGATGGTCGAAACCGCCCGCCGGACCGGCCGGCTGCTTCAGATCGGCCACCAACGCCGGTCCAATCCTCGATACCTCCACGCCATCGATCGCCTGATCCGGGAGAAAAAAATCCTCGGCCGGGTCAATCTGGCCTTCGCCCAATGGAACCGCTCCAAAGCCGACATGCTCGGCTGGCCGAAGACCTACCCCATCTCCCTGGCCAAGCTCCAGGAGTTCGGCTACGCGAACATGACCGAGTTCCGCAACTGGCGGTGGTACAAGAAATACGGCGGCGGACCGATCGTCGACCTCGGCTCCCATCAGATCGACCTGTTCGCCTGGGTCTTCGGGTCCAATCCCGTCTCGGTCATGGCCTCCGGCGGCGTGGACTACTACAAGGGCCGGGAATGGTTCGACAACGTGATGGCTGTCTACGAATTCGCGACGCCGAACGGAACGGCCCGGGCGATGTACCAGGTTCAAACGACCACGAAGTACGGCGGCTTTTACGAAGTCTTCATGGGCGACGACGGGGCGGTTCAGATCTCCGAGGTCGCCGACCGCGGCAACTGGGCCCTTCGCGAAGCTCATGCTCCCGAATGGGAATCGCTGATCAAGGAAGGACTGCTCCTCTCGGAAGCTCCCGTCATCCAGAAACTCGACACCAAGGATGTTTTCGTCGATGTCCGGGTCACGGCCGAGGCGGGGCGCTGGCCGTTCCCGGTGGAACTGGCCAAACCCGCCCACCAGCCCCACCTGGAAAATTTCTTTGAAGCGGTCCGGCGGGGCACGCGTCTTTCCTGTCCGGCCGAGCTGGCTTACGAGAGCGCCGTCGCCGTCCTCAAGGTCAACGACGCCGTTCGGAATAAATCCCAGATCCGGTTCCGGCCGGCCGATTTCAAAGCCTGAATCGATGAAAAACCGCCGTCTCGTTTACGCCGCCTCGATGGCCGCCGCCGTCTCGACCGCGCTTCTGATTTCGTCCGGTTTGGCTTCGGACGGAAAATGGGCCGGGAGCCGGAGCCTGGCCGTTCACCGGATTCCTTTGAAGGACGCGTTCGACCAGAAAATCATCCCGACGGAAAAAAATCCCGCGCCCTTTTCGACCCGCTTCACCTGCGCCCCCTGCCATGTCTACGAGACGATCGCCGGGGGCCGCCACTTCAACAGCTTCTCGGCGGCGGAACCCGCCGGACGCCCGGGCGAGCCCTGGATCCGGCTGGACGAACGGACCGGAACCCAGATTCCCGTCTCGCCGCGGGCCTGGCCCGGAATATTCAAACCCGCCGATCTCGGCCTCTCGGCCTGGGATTTCACCGTGATGTTCGGACGGCATCTTCCCGGCGGCGGACCGGCCGAGCCGGAGGAAAGCGAAGAAACGCCCGGATCGCGCTGGGGTGTTTCGGGCAAAGCCGAGATCAACTGCCTGGCCTGCCACAACGCGGCCAAGGTCCAGGATCACAGCGAGTGGGCCCGGCAGATGCTCCGGGAGAACTTCCGCTGGGCGGGCACGGCCGCGGCCGGCTTCGGCGAAGTCGGAGGGATGGCCTCGCGCCTGAAGGGAACCTGGGATCCGGCCGACGGCCCGAATCCCGACGACTCGGAGTGGGCCGTCGTCCCGACGGTGAAATACGATCCGGCGCTGTTCGATTCGAAATTCCAGGCCTTCTTCGACCTGGCCTACCCGCCGAAAGACCAAAGCTGCCTGGCCTGTCATTCCAACGCTCCGGCCGGCTCCCGGAAATTCGATTTCGACGACGACGTCCACACCGCCGCCGGCCTGTCCTGCTCCTCCTGCCACCGCAACGATATCACCCACGACATCGTCCGGGGCTACGAAGGCGAATTCGCGGACAATCCGTCCCTGATCTCCTCCGACTTCACCTGTCGGGCCTGCCATCTCGGAGAAGAAAATAAAAAGGAGCTCGGAAACGCGGGACGGATGGGCGCGCCGTATCCTTACCACAAGGGATTTCCCGAAGTTCATTTCGAGCGGTTGTCCTGCACGGTCTGTCATTCGGGCCCGCGGCCGGCCGACGAGCCGGCCCGCGTCCGGACGGCCAGGGCCAACCGGCTCGGGATCTTCGGAAAAGCCGACTGGTCGACCGATTTGCCCGTTGTCGTTGAACCCGTTTATCGACCCGACACCAACGGCAAACTCGCTCCCCACCGGATGATGTGGCCGGCCTACTGGGGCGTGCTCGAAAACGAAACGATCCAACCGCTCCGGCCCGAAGATGTTCTGGCCGCCGCCGGCGAGACGCTCTTCCCCGAACGGGCGGTCGTCCGCATCTTGACCGCGCTTCGGGGAATGTCCGACATCGCCGGCGAGCCCGTCCTGGTCAGCCGGGAAAAATATTTCGAGCAGAATTACGACGGAGGGCTGACGGCCCGGGCCGTCCCGGGCGAACCTGCCTCCGGATGGTCGTTCGCCCTGGTCAAAGACGGCCGGATCAACCCCTTCTGGCCGGACTTCAATCCGGCCGAGACCGAAGCCGCGGCCGAACCGGAGGGCGCCGTCCAACGGGTGCTCGAAGCTCTCGCGGCCCAGGCGGCCGCCCCCGGGACGCCGGCTGTCGTTTATAAAAACTTCCTGTATCGCCTGGTCGACGGGACGCTGGAAAAAACGGAAATCAAGGATCAGGCCTCCGACGGGGCGGCCTGGTTCTGGATCACGGGCGAGACGCGTCTCCCGATGCTTTCCGATGAGGAGCGGGACGCGGCCACGGCGCTTCCCGGTTCGGAGCATCGGCTGACCGAAAGCCAGGTCGTTTCGATCCTTAAAATTCTCGCGGCCGGCGGGACGAAAAATCCCGTTTATATTTCCGGGGGGAAGATGTTCCGGCTCGACGAAAAGGGCGGCCTCCAAGCCGGCGATCATCCGGCGGCCGAGCCGGTGGCCTGGCCGATGGCCCACCGGGTCCGCCCGGCCCGCCAGTCGCTCGGCTGGAACGGCTGCACCGATTGCCATACGGCGACATCGGACTTTTTCTTCACCCGGGTCGAAGGCCGGGGGCCGCTGCTGACCTCGAAAACGACTTCATCGGCCGGCGTTTCTTTCATGGATTTAAGCAACCCGTATCACCGGTTGTTCGGCCTCTCCTACCTCGGCCGCCCTTATTTTAAAATCGTCCTCGCGTTCGCCGCCTTCCTCATCGGGGCGGTGCTGCTGGCGGCCCTGGTCCAGGCAGTCGGAAGGGTCAGCGGCCTGATCGAAAAAAGGAAATAAACCGCCATGACCGCGTTCATCATCATCGCGATCGCGAGCCTGGCCACGGCCGTCTTTTTCCGGTCCGAGCTCCGGTTCCGGGCCTCCCATCCCAAATTCCAAGTTGGGGCCTATCTCAAGTGGCTCGGGAGCCGGATCAAGGGATTCTTCTCCGCCTCCTTCTTCAAGCGCTCCGTTTCCCTCTGGGACGGCTGGGCGGGCGGGCGATATCCCGGTTGGCTCAAATGGATCTTCTTCGCCTTCGCCGCCGCTTTCCTTTATCTTGCGGCCAGTGGGTTGGGTTACGCCGTGTTTATCCGCCGGGGCATGTTCGGGCTGCCGCTTCTGGCTCACGTCATGGGCGGCGGGGTGTTCGCTCTCGGACTGGCCTTCATCATGCTGTTTCGGGCCCGGTCCTATGGTTTCACGCCGCAGGAGGCCGCGCCGTTTGAAGCGTTCGCCTGCCCCTTGTTTAAAAACATCCCCAAGGCGATGGTCGTTAAAGGCCTTTTTTGGGTCTTCGCCGTTCTCGGTTTCGTCCAGATCGTGACCGCCCTCTTCTCCATGCTGCCGATTATCAGCTTCAACACCCAGGTCGCCCTGATCATGATCCACCGGTACTCGGCTCTCGGCCTGGTCCTGACCGCGATCGTGTTTTTCGACGCGGCGGTCCTTGGCCGACCGGATTGGCCGCGGACATGACCGGTCCGCTCCCCGCCGTCCCCCGCTTTTCCCACGAAGCGATGGGGACGCTGTTCGAGATCCTTATTCCCGGCGAGGACTCAGTCTATGCCGCTGATGCGGCTCGGGAAGCTTTTAAAGAAATCGACCGCCTCGAAAAGTTGTTCAGCCGTTTCCAACCGGCGAGCGAAATCGCCCGGATCAACCGCCTTCCGGCCGGAGGCGAAATCCCCGTCGGGATCGAAACGTTCGAATGTCTCTCGCTGGCCGAGACGGTCCGCCTGGAAACCGGCGGAGCGTTCGACATCAATTCGCGGGTAGCGGCCCGGACCGAACCGGATGGAGAACCGGCCGGAAGGCCGCCTTATCCGGGGCCTCTCTCCCAAGCCTTCGAGCTCGTTCGCGAGCCCGGGGCTTTCCTGGTCCGCCGGCCCGGCGCGCATCCGCCCGAATTCCCAGGCCTTGACCTCGATTTGGGCGCCGTGGGAAAAGGGTACGCCCTGGACCGGGCCTTGGAGACGCTTCGCGAATGGGGCTGTGAAAACGCTCTCCTTCATGGCGGAACGAGCACGGCCCTCGCCGCCGGCGCGCCTTCTCCGGAATCGGCCGCCGGGTGGAAAGTCGGCGTCGGCGCCGGCTGGCCGGGCGCTCCTCCATCGGTCCATCTTACCGGTCGGGCGGTCAGCGGTTCCGGAACCGAAATCAAAGGCGGGCATATTCTCGACCCGCGGACCGGACGCCCGGCCCGGGGGAACCTGGCGGCCTGGGCTTCGGCCCCTTCCGCCGCCCTCTCCGATGCTCTTTCCACCGCCTTCTTTGTCCTGACCCCGGACGAGGTCGAAGCTCTCGCCGGACGGAATCCGGATGTCTGGGCCTGCCTCGTTGTCTCGTACGGCGACGTCCGGATCTTCAACCCGGAACTCTTTTCCGAATCATCCTAGCCTGATCACCGTCGATACCACACGCGTCGGCTCAATCTCTTTACATCCTCGGTTCGCTATAATAGGATTGGGGAGATCGGGAATTCGATAAACGGGAGGGCGGGGATCATGACCTTGAGAAATATCGCCTGGATGGCCGGCCTTGGCGCGGCGCTTGTTCTTTCGGGATCGGCGCAGACGATCGAAAATCCGAAAAAGCCGAAAGCGGCCGAGGCCGGCCGGGTGATCGT
>CAYPKX010000026.1:0-29484 GCA_964411395.1 uncultured Eubacteriales bacterium
GTTATGCAGCGAATAATGTTCGCTTTTATGAAAAACGGTTAGTCATTATAAATTATTGTTAGATGTTTTCGCTTGAATCATAGGTATTCCTATATAAACTTGAAGATGAGAAAACAGGACGCATGACGAAAGGGCCGGAATTTGGAAAGAAAGTTCTTTCTTGATAAGAAAACCGTGATCAGCAAATGAGGGGAGGGATGGCAATGATTAATATTTTCGAGAGCTCCGAATTGATCGAGGAGGAGATTGTGGACTGCACGTGTTCCTGCAATTGCGGAAAGCCTACTCCCTATGGGGTTGGCTACATGGATGGGTATCAATTCACGAAACTCCAAAATCGAAAACCGGTCCGTTGAAAGGAATGATGAGGATGTTCAAATTATTTTTAAATGGCCTGGAAAGCGAGCCTACTCAGGATCCTCCGGGAAATTGTACGTGCAGGTGCAGATGCGAGAAAATTAATCAATACTACCTGGCGGGATATACCGATGGCTGCGCTTATACCAATTTTTATAAAATCCCGACGGTAAAATAATTAATAATCCGGGGAGTAAAAGACATGATTCACTCTTTTTTCGGCTGCAGCATCTCGGAAGTCGAGCCGTCCGCGGAGTGTGGATGCAATTGCCAATGTATCGGACACAGCGATAATTACGCCCGCGGGTACTATCATGGATGCCGGGACGGGGCCAGGGATAAAATCGTAAAATAACGAAAGAACAGGGAGATCAAACATGCTTGTTCTCTTTCCAGCGGGATTGAATGTTGATCCAGAATCGGAAGCGGCCAAAATCAACTGCGGGTGCGGCTGCGGGGATTTTGGAGGGGCAGGAACGCCTCAAAACATCGAGTATCGCAAAGGATTTCGGATGGGAGTTGACGCGAGTTTCAATCCGCCCAAAGTTTAATCTTTCGGCCTGTCTGGCCGAAGGACCGAGCGGACTGAAGGCAAAATCGACGTTAGGAAGAATGGGAGGAAAGAACGATGATAAAGAATGTTTTCGAAGCGCCCCAAATGATTGGAATACCGATTCCAATCATTCGCTGTTGGAAAAAGGATATGTGTAAAGATCAGGATCAAGAATACCTTCAAGCCTATTATCGGGGTTATCTGGAGCAGATGGCGTAGCAATTAGAGATGACCTCTATCCGAAGGTGATGCTTGAAGCAACGAAAACGCCCCCACGCACTTAAAGGTCAAGATCAAAGAGAATAGCGTTCAAACATTCTCCCGCGAGCGAAAAAGAACGGATGGGGGACAGCCTCGACTTGGGAGAGAAGGCCGGGGAAGAGACTGTCGTTTTCCAAAGAGTAGTGATTTTCTTGCAGAGTTAGGGCGATGGCGAAGAGGATGGTATGAGATGAAAAAGGCAGTTCCCCCCTTATGGATCAAGCGATTTCGGCATAACGGCAAGTATTATTGTTATGATGTCGGGGTCAACAATATTATGGAAATCGACCAAGCGATGGATCGATATTTAGCTGTTTATCCCGGCGGAACTGGGGCGCCGGACGTCGAACCTTTAAAAACGCGGGAAGCCGAAGCCGCATTTCTCGATTATCGCGTCAAAACCGGAGGATTCCTTAACCGTAGAAAAATTCGGCTCAAATTCCCGTTTACACCGTCCGAATACGAGCGCTTACTTGGCCGGCTCATCAATCATATGGTGTTGAATGTCACAAACGGCTGCAATATGAGATGCCAGTACTGCAGGACGACGGCTGCCGATCCAGCGGCTCTCCGGGGCCCGAGGATGATGAGCTGGAAGACGATTCGAAAAGCATTGAACTATTTTATCGACCACGCTTCGTACATTATCGAAGAAACTAACCGGGATCTTGTGCTTGGCTTTTATGGGGGAGAGCCCCTATTAGAATATGACAACATTGTCCGGGCGGTAGTCTTCCTCCGGAACAATCACCCCGTTCTATTTCCGCGTTTTCGCTTTTCTATGACGACGAATGGTACGTTGTTGACCGAGAAGATGATTCATTTTTTCATCAAGCATAAATTCCATCTTCTCCTCAGCCTGGACGGGCCGGCCGAACTTCATGACCGATATAGGAAAATGGCCGGCGGCAAGAATTCGTTCGACGTGATCGAGAAAAAACTGGCGTTGATTCGCAATATCGACGACCGGTATTATTCTGAAAAGATCGGCTTTTCAATCGTCTTGTCGCCCGAATTTCGTCTGACGGATGTGATTGAGTTTTTCAGGCGAAATCATTTCAGCGAAAAGCGGGTCTACATGTTCTCCATGGTCGAGGCCAAGTGGACGGACTTTTTCGAAGCATTTGACCTGCAGGCCGAATTTCATAAGCTGCGGGACGATGAAGACTTATTGAAAATAAATTATAAAAAAAATAAATGCGCCGGGATCTCTGATGTCCTCCTGAACAATCTATTTGAGGGCAACCTTCAGGACATCCACGGCCGGGTTCCCCTCATGATCTCTGATGACATCTATCCCAACGGAATCTGTCTCCCCGGTTTGCATAAGGTGTTTGTCGGCACGGACGGAAAATTTCATTTGTGTGAGAAAACGGACAACAGCCAGGCCATCGGCGATCTTAATCGGGGATTTGACGTCGAAAAGGTCTTCGCTTTGATCGAGGGGTACATTCAAATGACGGACCATTGCCGTGATTGCTGGGCCGTCCGATTATGTAAGGATTGCTATCTAAGCGCCTTAACGGAGCAGGGATATTCGAAAGAGGAGAAAAAAAAGTCATGCCGAAGAAGAAAAATCGCGCTCTCCAATGGTTTTAAGGACTATGTCGAAATCATGGAAAAGAACGGAAAGGCCTTTGGTGAGAGATTTTATGAGCCTGGTATTATCAGCGATGCGTTTAAATACCTGGGTCGCGGTTAGTCTGGCTTCATTATTGGCCGGAGGATCTGGATTTCCGGCGGATCGGGCGAAAGAAACGGCGGTTAACGTGAATTTTGTCGTCGAAAATCGATTGTCCGGCGACGAAGATCAAGCCCCGTACTATTTCGCCGATATCCTGACGATCTGCTCGAACAGCCGATTCATTTATATCGCCGATTGGAAGGAAGCAAAAATCACGATTCTGGACTTGGATTTGAAGTTCATCCGGCGGATCGGGCGTCGCGGCCAGGGTCCCGGGGAATTCAGCCAGATCTTCGCCGATCTCGCCTGTGACGAAAACAGGATCTACCTGCTGACGATTAACCGGGTTTACATTTTCACCCGCGAGGGTGATTATGAGTCCGAAGTCGTGTTGAAGTTTATTCCACGGCGTATTTTCCCGGTCGAAAATGGCTGGTTGTTCAAACTGGATGATGCGGAAGAAACGATATGGGAAACGGATTGGAAGGGAGATGTTCGCTCCCGATCAATCCGAAGCGCTAAAGTTCTCGAATCAAATTGTCCGCCGATGTTCGCCAATCCCGAGGTCTACCGGGACTCTGCAGGCCGGATCTATCTGATGGAGACGAAGGAATACCGGATCCGCCGGCTGGCGGCTGAAACCATGACCGTGGAAAAAGAAGTAAAGCGAAGTGTCGATTTCGATGCGCTGACCTGTCGAAAAGTAAATCTTGGCGAGTATGGCCAGCAATATATGTATACGGGCGGCTTCAGTTGGCTTCTGGAAAACGAAAACCATCTGCTTTACTTTTTTCGAAATTCCCGGGGCGGACTCTGCGTCGATTCTTACCGGAACGATGGATCGTTGGGATTGAATTGGAGCGGAGTCGTCAGGGGGGACTTCCGCCCCCTGGCCGTTATTCAGGGAGGGCGGTTTCTCGGTGTTTCCGGGGACGAGCATCACGTCTTGGCGGTGGCCCGATTGATGAAGAACGCGCCTTGATCAAGCAAAGCCTGGCCCTGTTCCGGTTTCTCCGCCCTTATTGCCTGAAGAACAAGCGCTATTTTTATATTCTGAGCTTGTTCCTCGTTGCCGGCGTTGCCCTCGAACTCCCCCTGCCTCTATTTTTAAAATATTTCATCGACCATATCATCACCGAGGCGAAGCCCGGCTCCTTGGAAACGTTTGCTGTTTTGTTGGTTGGGCTGCTGGCCGCAAAATTCGCGATCGATAACGGCAAACAGCATTTCATGTTTGCCTTCAAGGAAAGGACTTTCATCGAGCTTCAACAGGCTGTGATCGACGAAACAATCAAGATCAAGTACGAATTCTTCGAAAAAAACAACACCGGCTACGTCATTTCCCGAATCCATAATGAACTCTTGAATTTGCAGAGCTTTTTCTGGGATTTTTTCATTAAGATTGTCACCGATGCCCTCATTTTTCTATTTGGGCTGTACTTTCTTATGAAATTCAGCCTTAAGCTGACAGCCATTTCCCTGCTTCTCCTGCCTTTCTATATCACCGCCATGCGGGTATTTTCGAGCCGAATCAAGCGGCAAAGCGAGGCTTTTCAAGAGGGCTATTCCCAAGTCTTTGGGTTCTTATACGAAATCATTCAAATGATCTTTCTGATCAAGACATTACTGTTAAATGAATATGCTTCCGGGGTAATCCGGGGGAAACTTCAGGACTTTTATAATATCAAACTTCGCCAGAACAAGATCAATGTCCTGTTCATGACCGTCGTGGCCTTGATCGGCGGGCTCTCACCCGTTATTGTCCTTTACTTTGGAGGCTGGGAGATCATCAATCACCGGCTCTCCCTGGGAACCTTGATCGCCTTCAATTCCTTTCTCGGCTATATCTTCGGCCCGACTAAAAATTATCTGAGTTACGGTTCCAATCTGGCCTCGGCCTTGGCCTCGTTCCAGCGGATTCAGGCGATCCTGGGAATGAAAAAGGACGAGGAGCGGGGGGAGTCCATCGACGAGATTCGAAGCGTGGCCTTCCGGGATGTCTCTTTTGGGTATGAGGGGGCGCTAACCGTCAAGAACCTGACCTTCCGCATCGACAGGGGCGAGAGGCTCGGCCTCTTCGGCGCTATCGGGAGCGGGAAAACGACGATCATCAAGCTTCTCCTGGGACTTTATGATGGTTACCACGGGGTGATCGAATACAATGGCAGGGACATCAGAGCCATCAGCAAGTTGACTAAAAAGGTTGGCATTATTCCTCAAGACAACATCTTATTCTCGGATACGGTTTACAACAACATCAGCCTGGCCAATCGACATGGCGATGAACGCGGTCTGGAGCGGATCGCAGCGGAACTCCGAATCCATGAGATGCTGAAAGGAAAGGAGAAGGGTCTGGATTATGAACTCAAGCATGGCGGTGCGGGATTATCCGGGGGGGAGAAGCAAAAAATCGCCGCGGCCCGTCTTCTTTATAGGAACCCCGACCTGGTCATTTTGGATGAAGGCACCGCCCATCTTGATATCGAAAACGAGTTGCTGATCATGGATCGTTTGGTTCGTTTCACGCGCGATAAGATCTTGATTATAATCAGCCACCGGTTGACCAATATGGTCGGATGCGACAGAATCATGTACCTCCGGAACGGGGAGATCGTTGACATTGCCGGCCACGAGGCGCTTTGCCGGAAATATCCGGAATATCTGGATGCCTATCTTAAGCAATCCGAGCAAAATAGGAGGGAAGCGTGGAGTCAAAGCGGAAACTGATGCTTGCCGTCGGATTGGTTCTTTGGGGGATGGTCCTGGCGGCCTCTCTGTCCGCCCAGGGACAATATTGGCGGTTTGTCGCCGTCGACATCGTTGTCGAGCGCGAATTGCCGGATCCGCATCCTTCAGCCGAGACACCCGCCCGTATCTTCAAGATAAGTCATTTGATATGGGCCGATCGGGAATACGAAAGCACGGATCCCGCCGGCGACCGTCTCCGCCTGATCGTCCGATCAGATCGAACCGGCCGGTTGGATATTCGCGTTTCAGAAAACGAGGAGGACTGGACCTGTTTTCGGGGCCCGGCGGAGAAATGCGGCTCGATACGGGTCGATTTCACCGGGAATGATCGAGCCCGGTATCATCTGAACATCACCCTCAAGCCCGGAACCTTCGGGAAATTCCGATAACCCGCGCGATTCCTGATAAGGCTTCCGGGCCCCGATTTCCGAGCTCAAGGCCCTCGCCAGGGGGTGAGCGAAGCCGGTTACCTGATCAGGGTATTCAAGAACAGCTTGAACGTTCCGTGCGTTTGAACCCGGTGCTGTGGCCGGGTTCCGAGCAGGACCGCCTGTCCTTCTCCGACCTTGATTGAAACGGCGGCCGCTTTTCCGGCCAGGGTGGATTCGCCGATCAGCCAGCCGCTTTGGAGAAGATCCCGCGAGACGAATTCCGCGGCGATTTCCGTCCGTTCGTTCCAGTCGTTCGGTTTGACCTCGTAGACGGGATTCCCCATCTGATAGAGAAGCAACCCCTCTTCGGGCAGGCCGTAGGCCAGGGGATGGTTGGGATTGAATTTCACCCGGAGGGTCGAACCCGGGCACCAGAACTCTTTCCGGCCGATTCCGGCGGTGACGTCGCGAACCGGGAGGGCGAGCTCTTTCACGGCCAGGCCGCAAGCCTCGCCCAGGGCGACCAGCGTACCGCCCTTCTTGACGAATGTTTTCAAGGCTTCGACGCCTTCCGCGCCGATTCCGCTCCGGTACTCGGGCGGGGTGGAGGCCGGATCGAACCAGCCGCCCATTTTATCCAGGTCTTCCCCCGTGATCAGAGCCGGCATGTCGTCGGCGAGGATGATGAGGTCGTACCTGGCGTTGAGGTTCCCCTTCTTCATTTCCGCGTCCTTCAGGGTCGTGTACGGGACGCCGAATTGTTCGAGCAGGAGCCGGGTCCAGCCCTCGTCCATATTTCCGCCGTAGTAGCGCTGGTACATCCCGATCCTCATTCTTCGGGCCGCGTGGCCCGAGGCCTGGACGTCGGCTTCGAGGGCTTGGAAATCGACACCGGTTTTTTTGGCGATGTCCGTGACGAGGGCGAGCGGTGTTCCGGGCGGGACGATAAAATCGCCGGGACGGAAACCGCCGGCCGCCCGATCCAGCCGCCGCAGCGCCACGCCCTTGTCGATGAGCAGGCTGGCCGCCTTGAAGGCATCATTGAGCCGCCCGTCGAGGACGAAACCGTGGGCTCCCGTTTCGACCCGGCCTTCGGCCGGGATGTAGCCGGTCAATTTCTCGAAATCGCCGGCCACGGCCGCGTCGAGCGCGTCGACCCGGATGCCCATGAATTCGGCCATGGTATCGGTGGCCATGTCGTAGGGATGGATGGGCGTGCCGTCGGCTTCGCGGGTGTAGGAATTGTCGGGATAAAAAGTCCGGCCGAGGAGATATCGGATCAGCCCCATCTTCGGCTGGGCCAGGGAAACCAGGTAGGAACCGGCGGGATAGAGCCGCCCTTCGCCGGAGGAAAATTCGCGGGCCGCTTTTTTAATCTCGATGCCCTGGTCGAGGAGCTTGTTGATGAATTTAACGGCCGTCAGCGGGTCGTGCTGGGTCGCCGGGATGACGAAGACGGCCGGCTTCCCTTCGGCCCCGCGCTCGGTCTGCCGCTTGGCCTTCAGGTAGGCGTTCCAGAGGACGGTTTCCTTGTTCCGGGCGGCCAGGTCCAGAAGCGCCCAAGCCGAGACTTTCTGCCGTTCGATGATGTCCCGCAGCCGCCACCAGCCGCCCGTCCAGGGATTGGGGAACGTCGTCTGGGCGGCGTATTCCGGGAACTGGCGGTCGCCGCCTTCCAGTTGTTGGGGATGGATGAAGAGGGGCGAGGCGATCTTGGCTGAAGCCGATTCGGTCAGCATCCCGGCGATGTTGTGAAAGGGAGTGATCCAATGGAAGCCGAAATGTCCCCAGCCGGAATACTGGGCGGCGTTGATGACGCCGGAGAGCCCGGCTTCCTCCTCTTTATAAGCAATGTGGGCGCCGTACCAGCTGTGCTCCCGCCAAATCAGCGGATCGGCCAGAGGGCGGACGGGCTCGGCGTAGGGCGGGACAAAAATCCGGGCGCCGTAGCTGCCCATGTGGTGATGATCGATGAAGGCCTGCGGAATCCAGTCCCGGAACAGGATCTTGGCCATGTATTGGGATTCGACCAGGTTGGTCTGGAAGGCGTCCCGGTTGTTGTCGTGGCCGGAGTAGGCGTGATATAGCCAGGGCAGGTCCGAGCCCTCGAATTCCGTGCCCAGGTTCTTCTGGTACCAGTCGTGGACCATGACCGCCCCGTCGGGATTGAGCGAGGGCACCAGAAGGAAGATGACGTTGTCCAGGATGCGCGCGGTTTCCTCGTCGCTTCGGCTGACCAGGTCGAAGGCCAGCTCGGGGGCCATTTGAATGCCGCCGATTTCGGTGGCGTGGAGACTCATCGACTGGCACATGACCGCTTTGCCGCCGGCCACGAGCTGCCGGATCTCCGCTTCGTCCCGGCCCCGCGGATCGCTGATCTGGAGGTTGATTTTACGAAGATCCTCCAGGCGGGCGAGGTTATCGGCCGCGGAGATAACGACCAGAAGAAAGGGATTTCCCAGCGTCGCCGGGCCCATTTCGACGACCTTGATCTTGTCGCTTTCCCGTTCGAGCAGGCGGTAGTAGGCGACGATGTTCTCCCAGGAGGCCATCTTCCGGTCGCTTCCGAGCCGGAAGCCGAAGAAGGACTCCGGAGCGGTGATCCTCGGCCCCGTCTGGGCGGCGGCGGGAGGGGGGAACCCCCCGTGGAGAAGAGCGGCGCAGAAAGCGAGCAGGAGGAAAAGGCCGGAAGAGCGTTGGTTCATGGCGGATGAGACTCCTCGACGGATGTTCGGTCGCGGTGTCTAATGTATTAAAGATTCGCCGGGACTTCAACCGGCGGTCCCGGCCGTTCGCTCATTCCCCGATTTGGAGCAGCAGCTGGTTTTCCTTGGACCGGTCCTCGCCGACGGAGGTGACGTAAATCGCCGGCTGATCCATCACCGGGCATTTGTTTTCACAGATGCCGCAGCCGATGCAGAGCTCGACGTCGATGACCGGGGCTTTTTCGACCGCGATCGTCCCGTCGGGCCGGACGGTTTCCACCTCGGTGAATTTGATCGCCTTGGGCGAGACCGGACAGTGCTCCTCGCAAACGATGCACGGCCGGCCGAGAAAGTAGGGGATGCAGCGGTTCTTGTTGATCCAGGCCGTCCCGATCTTGACCGTCGTCTTTTCCGGAACGGTCAGCTCCTTGATCGCCCCGGTCGGGCAGACCTGGGTGCAGAGCGAGCAGTAATACTCGCAGTACCCGATTTTCGGAACCAAGGTTGGAGTCCACAGCCCTTCGGGCCCGGCTTCGGCCAGGACCGGCTGGAGGCCGTTGGTCGGGCAGGCCTTCATGCATTCGCCGCACTTGACGCAGCGGCGGAGAAAATCCGGCTCGGGCAGCGATCCCGGCGGGCGGAGAAGCTTCTCCGAGGCGCGTTTGCGGGCCATGGAGATCCGGAAGAAGGGGACGCTGAAGAGAGCCAGAAGGGAAGAGGCCATGACCCGCCGCCGGGTGAAATCGACGGCCGGGGCCTTCTCCTGTTTGAAACGGACCGGGAACGTGATCGCCTTGGTCGGGCAAATGGCCGCGCAGGTTTCACAGTAGATGCATTCGGAGCTTTTCCACTGGTCGTTCGGGAACGGCGCGGCCTGGGTCGGGCAGTGGATCGAACAGAGGTTGCACTTGGTGCATTTCCCCTCGTCGATTTTCAGCTTGAAGAGGTTCAAGCGGCCGAAGAGTCCCAGGAGCGCGCCCGTCGGGCAGACGTACCGGCACCAGAACCGCTCCCGCCATTTGTTCAGGAGCAGAAAGACGAGAAAGATCAAACCGATGGCGAACCCCTGGATGAAGGTGGAGTTCAGGGTCAGCGTTTCGACCGATTGGGCCAGCTTGTCGCCCAGGCCTTCGAGCTTGACGGTGTAGGCCAGACCGATGAGGCCCTGAAGCCCGTTGCTTGCGGCCGGGACCAGGCTGGTGGCCGAAACCCGGGTCAGGAACGAAATGGGGTCGAAAAATCCGGCGACGTTGAGACTGAACAGCGCCGCGGCGAGGACGAAGGCCAGGATCGCGTACTTGACCCAGAGCCCGCCGGCGGCCGGTTTTTTCGGACGGAGGAATTTCGATTTTTTGAACGCCCAGGAAAAGAACTGGTGGATGGTTCCGAGCGGACAGACCCAGCCGCAGGCCACCCGGCCCAGAAAAACGGAGACGACGACGGTCACCGCGGCCAGGCCGAAAAAGACGATCAGGGCGCGGGCGGCCAGCATCGTGGCCGCGGCCAAAAGCGGGCTGAAATGGAAAAACGCCTCGACCGGGCCGATGTAGTCCTCGCCGGTGAAATGCGTTCCGAACAGGAGGCGGAAGAAAAGGGCGAGGAAGAAGGCCTGGACGGCGATCCGAAGGATCTGGAGACGGCGGTGCTTTTTAGACCGTTCTTTTTTCAATGTTCATCTTCTCCAGGTCGATCCGGCCGAGCTTTCTCTCCAGGGCCAGCTTGAGAAGCGGAAGCTCCGGCGGGTTGATATCGAACAGCGTCGCCCCGAAGGCTTCGACGGCCGCCGCGTCGCGCGAGGCGGCGACGGTTTTCAGGAGCTTGGTGTCGGAGGGCCGGCCGCCCTGCGGGCCGTTCCGGGTGAGAATCCGGTAGGCGTCCAGGACGACCAGCTTGGGCTTGAAAAAAGCGGCCAGGTCGACCGAGGCCTCGTCGATTTTCTGGTGGAGCTGGTTTCTCGGGTCGCCGATCGCCCCGAGCCAGTTCTTCATTCCCAGCGTCACCCGGCAGAGACTGTGGTGTTTGGCGATGGGAACGTTGATGAGCGTGTCGCACTCGATGAAGTCCTGGATGACGTCCCAGTCCTTGAGCCAGGCGCCGTTGACCGGCATTTTCTTGATCCGGCGGGGATTGACGAAGGGGACGTCGGCCCCCGCTTCCTTGGCCGCGGCCTGGATGCCCGAGCGGACGTAGCACCGCTGGGCCTGGTTGGTGGTGTTGTCCATGACCGTGACCTTCTTGGCCCCGGCTTCCAGGCAGAGTTGGACGAGCGTCTTGACGACGTCGGGATTGGTGCAGGCGGCCATTTCGGGCGTCCGGTCCCAGCCGATATTCGGTTTGATGACGACGACCGAGCCGCGGCCGACGAACTTGCCCATCCCGCCGAGCGCCTCGACCGCCCCCTTGGTGATCGCCGCCGGCGATTCGCCTTGGATGACGGCCAGGTCGGGACCGGCCGCCTGCCCGGCGCCCGGGAACGCGCCGAACAATTTGCTTCCGGCGCCGAGCGCCGCGCTCCCCAGCACCGCGTCTTTCAAAAAGGTTCTGCGATTCATGTGCTCATCCTTTGCCGAGGGACTGGATATACGCCTTGATGCCCTCGAAGATACCCCGGGCTACGCTCTGGCGGAAGGCCTCGTTCTGGAGGCGTTTGGCCTCCTCCGGGTGGGAAAGATGCGCGACTTCCACGAGAATGGCCGGCATCTCGCTTCCCAGGAGGGTCCAGAAGGGCCCGCCCTTGGCCCCCAGGTCCTTCACGTTGGGATAACGCTTGGAAAGATATGATACCAGATTCGACTGAATCTTTTGAGCCAGCTCCCGCGACTCGATGATCCGGCTGTTCTGGGCGATCTTCTTGATGATGTTGTTCATTTCGCCCATGGTCTTGGTCGTGGTCGCGTTTTCCTTGGCCGCCAGCTCGTTGACCGCGGGATCGGGGTTGAAGTTGAGGAAAAACGTCTCGATCCCCTGGCGGGTTTTCAGCCGGAAGGCGTTGACATGGACGGAGACGAACAGGTCCGCTTTGCGCTGGTTGGCCACGATCGTCCGGTTTTCCAAAGGAACATAGATGTCGGTTTCCCGGGTCAGGACGACGGCCAGGTCTGTCTCGGCTTCTAAAATCGCCTTGAGCTTGAGGGTGAGGTCCAGGGTCAGGTCCTTTTCCCTGGGTCCGTCCGTCAGCAGGCAGCCGGGATCGGTCCCGCCGTGTCCGGGGTCGAGGACGATCGTTCGCACGCCCAGGCCGAGCTGGCGGGCGAGGCTGTAGCCGCCGCGGGCCGGTTGGGCGGGTTTAGGCGTTTGTTCTTTGGGAGGCGGAGGGGTGGTCAGCGCCGGCCCCGGGGGGGCGTCTTTGGGAAAAATGTCGATGACGATCCGGAACGGGTCGAACAGGTTGAAGACCTGGTAGCGTTTGATCTTGCCCAGGTCGGCCTCGATCGTGAGCCGCACCGTCGTCGCGTTTTTCTGAACGATCCGCAGTCCCCGGATATAGCCGCTCCCGCCCGGGGAGACGGTTTCCGGGACGATCGCGTTGAGCCGGGCGTTCTGGACGTCGACGGTGATTTCCTCGGGCGAGCGCGTCTCGTTCCAGACATATTCGCGGAGGACCCCGATGTCCACCACGATCCGGGTGTAGTTGGGGTGGGCGTAGGACCGAAGATTAAAGACTTCGGCCAGAACGGGCACCTCCTGCTTGACGAGAGGCGGGACCTGGGGAGAAAGGGTTGCGGCCGCAGGCAAAAATCCGGAGCAGAGAGCGATCATCCAGAAGCGGGCTCGTCGGATCATGCGCATCCTGTCCAAAAAATATTATAACATGGGCGGAACCGCGGATGATCGATCAAGCCGCGGATGTCCCGACGGAGGACGTTCTCCCCGGGCGCGAAGCCGTTAACGGTACTCCCCGCTCCATAGGGCTCGGAGAAAGGAGGCGAGGGGAATCACGGAGATGCCGTCGACTTTGCGCAAGCGAGGTTCAAGCGACACGCAGAGGAGGCGCTTGACGATCTTCTCTTCGGCCAAGGCTCTCAGCGACCTCAGGTCTCCGGGGGAAACGTTCTCCTTGGCTTTAACTTCCACCGCGGTGTGGTCCCCTATGATGAAATCGACCTCGAAACCGGACGTCGACCGCCAATAGCCAAGGCTCTCTCCCGAGACGTAATCCGCGTGGCTGATCAATTCGTGCATCAGGTACGTTTCGAGGGCTGCACCGAACTCCGGCGTTCCCGGACGGAACGCCCGTCCCTGGAGAGAGGCCGCAACCCCGACGTCGAAGAAGTAGTATTTGGAGGAGGAAAAAGGTTTTCTTTTTCGCGTTTTCTTCCAGGCGGGGAGTTCGTGGAGGATCAGCGTGTCCTTCAGGATATCGAAGTATTCGTAGACCGTCGTTCGGGCCACCTGGGCGTCGTTGGCCAGGTTGGTGAAATTCACGATCGTCGCGTTGCAAAGCGCGGCGACTTTCAGAAAACGACTGAAGGCGGGCACGTTTCGGGCGGCGCCTTCAGCCACGATTTCTTGTTGAAGATAGGCCCCGGCGTAAGCCTCGAGGTCGGCCTTGGGATCCTCCGAGAAGTAGATGGAAGGAAGAAGCCCTTGGGATATCGCCCGCCCGAGGTCGAACTGATCTCCGAGTTCCTGCCAGGTCAGGGGGTGCAAATGCTTGACCCGGGCGCGGCCGCCGAGCAAGTTGACGCCGGCCCGCCGCAGCTTGCGGGCGCTCGAACCCGTCAGCAGGAAGCGGAGGCCCCGGCTTTCGATTAATCGATGGACTTCGTTGAGCAGAATCGGCAGGTGTTGGATCTCGTCGATGACGACGGTCGTATCCTGCGGCCGCAGTTCCTCTTCGAGCCGGCCGGGATTGCGGCTGAGCGCGAGGAAGACCGATGTGTCCAAGAGGTCATAGACCTTCGCCCCTCTCAGCGTCTGCCTGATGAGGGAGGTTTTCCCGGTTTGACGGGGACCGAAAAGGAAATGAGATCGTTTGGCCAGGAGGCCGGACAAATCGAGCCGGCGGGGGATCCAGGGCGGGGCGGGAGCTTGGGATGTCGCCATTATCGTCATTTATCATGACAAATGACGACAGAGTTGTCAATAGACGCAGAGGACCTCTCAGGCCCCGAATTTCTTGAGCTTCCCGGCGTGGCCGAGCATCAGCGGCATGGCCCGAAGCGACGGGAAGCGGCCGAAAATGCCCTTGGCGCAGGTTCGTTCGGAAAAGGCGGCGACATCGTCGGGCATAGCCGTGTCGGCGGCCAGGAGGAACGGATTCGGGTGGAAGGAATGGCCGTGCATCAGGGCCGGGGTCGAGTGGTCGGCGGTGACGACCAGGACGTCGGGCTTGAGGGCTTCGATTCGGGGGAGGAAGCGGTCGGCTTCCTCGATGGCCTTGACCTTGGCTTCGAAGTTCCCGTCCTCGCCGGCGGCGTCGGTTTTTTTGTAATGGACGTAGAAGAAATCATGCTCGGCCCAATGGGCTTCGAGCGCGTCGAAAAGCTCGGCCGGCTCGGGCCCGATTTTATAGACCTGCATCCCGAGCAGCCGGGCCAGCCCCTTGTACATCGGGTAGTTGGCGATGGCCGCCGGCCGGAGCTTGAAAAGGTCCGGCATCGTCGGGATGGTCGGCTGGACGGAAAAGCCGCGAAGAAGGGCGGCGTTGGCTGTCGGCTCGTCGGCCAGGATTTTGACGACCTCATCGAGGAAAGCGTTGACCACGGTCGCCGCTTTCTCGGACTTATTGTCTTCGGCCTTGGCCGGGAGGCGCGGCTTTCCGTCTTTTTGCGGGTCGGCGTCGGTCAGGAAATCGGAAAGCCCAGACGTTCGGAAGCGGGCGACGAATCGATGCTCCTTGCCGGGGAAGAGAGTGATTTCGGGATCGGAGATTTTCGAGCGGACGGCGTTGATCCTGGCGCAGATTCTCTCGCATTCGCTGGTCGGGATGCGTCCGGCCCGCCGGTCGGAAATCAGGCCGTCCTTAAAAGTCGCGAAGTTGCCCCGGGCGACGAGGTCGCCCTCACGGACTTCGACATCCGAGCCGAGAGCTTCGAGAATGCCCCGGCCGAGCTGGTGGACGAGCGGGTCGTAACCGAAAAGCGACAGATGGGCCGGGCCGCTTCCGGGCGTGACGCCCATCAGCACCGGATCGGTGACGCCGCAGCTTGACTGTGAGGCCAGCCGATCGAGGTTTGGAGTGGCGG
Organism: uncultured Eubacteriales bacterium; assembly: GCA_964411395.1. Taxonomy (GTDB): domain Bacteria; phylum Acidobacteriota; class Aminicenantia; order Aminicenantales; family UBA4085; genus JAAZPG01. Next base: position 14,868 of record CAYPKX010000026.1, read on the forward strand.
CCGTCTCAAGCTCGGTCTTGCCGTTTTTCGGCAATCCGCCCAGCCCGTCGATGACGAATAGGACGATTTTCGTGTCGGTTTGAACCGCAAGCTCCCGGGCTAATTCTTCCCATTCCATGGCGACTCTCCGTAGGATTTATTTGGGCCATTATAACATACCGTGATGCGGTGGATAACGAGCGTTTTCCCCGTTCATGCAGATATGGAGATATGGAGAATGGAGTCGAAAGAAAAACTTCGGCTAGGTTTTCGAAAGAACGGATAGGTGTTATTTCTTGAAATCGTCTCTTTTTCAATTATAATGCCGAAATCATGGGAATTCAGGGCTTTTTGGTTGATAGATTTTCCGTATGCATTATTGAGTAAGGGAAATATTCGCTCATGGTAAAGTTTTTATCTTGTCCATGGATGATAGCAATAATGTTCCGCATTTTTCTTTTGGGGAACATTTCCCAAGAAGAGATCTCCTTTCCACTTCAGGTTGATCGGTTGAGAAATATCGATGAGAAGATGCTTCCTGCCTTGAAAGGATCAGAATCCACGCTCGTTATTTTTGCTTTTGATCCAGAACAAACTTTTCATAAACGGATTTCCTTGTACCTTGAAGCAATTGCGAGCCAATATCGGGGGAAAGGGCTGGTCGTATATGGGGTTTCGTTAAGAGGATTGGAGGCTACGAAGACATTCCGGTCTCTCTCTGTGATCACTTATCCACTCATCGCGGAGTCCGTCGAGACGATATTGGCTCATTTTAACTGGAAATCGTGTTGCGGTGGCCTGGCGGTCCTGAAAGGCGGGCGCGTGATGTTTTCTTCCGAGAGCCTTGTGGAGGAGGAAACGATCCGGCAATTAATCGAAAAAACTCTTTTCGGGAAAATTCAATATTCAGTGCCGGTCATCCCGGCGCATTCCCGGGAAATTCTCACGGAAAAAATAAAGTCCCTCCAATTTCGAAAGGCGTATACGAACGATCGATTTTCTTTTAATGAAATTCATAATTCGGAGACGCTCGTTTTGACGCTCATGTCTACGCTATGCTCTGTGTGCCAAAGCGGGAAGCGAATTGCTCATCTTAAAACCTTGAGGGAGAGGGAAGGCGGAGAGAAAGAACGGGTTTCCTTTGCTCTCGTATTTTCCGATCCCTTCGATGAACATGATTTGGAATCCATGACAAGTGGCCTTTCGATCCCCTTTCCGGTTTATTTTGCGAAAAATATTTTTTCCCGGGAAGAAATCCTCATTACTACTCCCGGGGCAAAAAGCGACCCCCTGACGATTATTTTCAATGAAGACGGCCGGATTCTATTTCGGGAGAAGCCTGGGATGTCCGAGGAGGACGTTGGAGAGAACGTCAAAAAATATACGGGTTATCGGAAGAGGCAACAATGAAAGCAATATTTTCTTTGTTCCTTCTCTTTATTCCGGCGAATATCCTCTCGAATGTCAGGGAGCAACCGACCCTGAAAATGGCGGCGGAAATCGTGCTCGAACTGGATCGGCTCGCCCCCCCCCTTCCGACACTTGGAGGCAGGATAAATTACTTCGATAGAGACGAATCGGATCGTTTATATTTTTGCGATATGAAAAACCATCGAATTGTTGTCTATACCGCTGATGGAAAATATATCTCTCAAATAGGAAGCGTCGGCCAAGGCGATGGGGATTTATTTTATCCATGTGGAATCGCGATTCAAGCGGACCGGCTCTATGTTCTCGACCAAGGCGGAAAAAAGATCAAGATATTTTCCCTTGATGGAACACATCGAAAAACGGTTCTCATAAAGGATGTTTACAGTTCCGATTCTTTAGGGATTATTGAAAACGGTCTTATCGCCGCGGGAAGCAAATATCTCGGGCAAACGCGATTTAAAAATCATCCTCTGATAACGATATTTAACCCCGAGGGAATACGGGAACGGTCCTTCGGGGATATTTATCGATGCGAAAATTATCAGGGATATATTGTGTTCAACCTAGTCATGATCGGATCGTATGGGGAAACGATTGTCGCGGCTCATACAAACGCGCCGCGCATGTCCTCGTATGATTTGAAAGGGAAAAAAATATTCGATATTGATCTCTCAAAAATGAAAATACCCGAAGTCTTGAAACTGAAAAACGACGAAGCGAGGATGGGGATGGATACCCCTGATGACATTAAATCGAAGGATGGAAGCATTACGTCGACGATATATTGCTCAGGCCTTTCCGTTGATCCGAATACGGGGACGATCTTTTATACGATAAAAACGCCGAATTCTGCAAATCAAAACATGATGGACTCGGCAGTTCTCATGTTTAATCCATCGGGAAAATGGCTCGGCCGTCTCCATGTTTATATCGATGACTGCCGAATACTTGTGGAAAGAACACTATGTCGAAACGGATATTTCTATGGCGTCGGACGCAAGTCTATGGAAAATATCCTCTTTCGAATTCCATGTTCGAACATAGGAAACAACATTCAAGAAAGGAGGTGATAAAATGAAGCTTCTTAAAAATGTTACGGTTGCCGGGTTCCTCTTAACAGTCGGAATGCTTGGATTATGCTATTCCGATGAGATTCCCTGGCCCTGCGAAGTTTATGTGACGTGTCCTGGGGGGCAAACGGCTTGGTGCCGGACCGTGGGAAATTGCGGTTCATATGGCGGATGTGAAAACGAGATTTTATCCGCCCATTGCTGGTGTGGCACTCAAGACAAGCGTTTTCCCTGCCCGCCGCCGATTTGATTGAAATGAAGGCGTATTCCTTGGGGGTTTTCTAGAAACTCCCAAGGAATCTTTTAAGGAAACGGAGGGCAGAGTGCTTTTAGCGCGTAAGTGGATGGTGTTGTTGTTCATGATGTCCGGGTCAGCGGATTCGGCCGTATTAAACGATCAGGAAACTAAGATCCTGTCGCGGGAGAAGATTCTGATAAAAAACTCCGAAAACGCTCCTTCGGCTTATTTAAAGTATATTCTTGATCTCGCCCTTTCGCCGGATGGATCCTTATACCTCATCGATTCAAACCGCGTTTTGAAATTCGGCCACGATGGCGTGTTTATCGATACGATCGGTGAAAACGGCCAAGGTCCCGGAGAATATCAAAATCCAAGAAACCTCGGAATTGATTTGAAAAATCAATTATGGGTGAACGATAGCGGACGGGGATTATTGATCTACGATTCTTCGGGAACGTTCCAGCGGAAAATTTCCCTGGAGACCGACGCGGGGCTCGAAGCCTTCGAGGTTTGGGAGGGGGGGCGGATCATAGGAGTGTGGAATGTTTGGGATGAAAACGGACAAAAAAAAATCCTAAAAATCATTCGGGAAAACGGAGAAGTCGATCAAGTCATTCACCAATATGATTTTATTAAGATGAAGGTGAACGGCGTCGTCGGTGGAATTCAACACTCGTTTTTGCCGAATTTATTATTTGCCGTGCTCGGAAATGGGTATTATTGTTATGGAAACAGTATGGTTTATCGGATATTTATTATGGATCGAAGAGGGAAAAAGATAATTGAAATTGAAAGAAACGAGCGTCCGGAGTCGACGAGGAGAGAAAGGAAGGAAATTCAAAGGCATTATGGGCGAGAATATCTCGCCCATTACCATCTACCTGAATGGAAGCCATTTTATGAAAGGATCCTTGTTGATGATGAAAAGCGTATCTATGTGGTCCGAACTAGACCGATGTTTCTCGTCGGGCCCCCCGCAATGACGCAAATCGACGTATTTCTAGAGAACGGAAAATACGTGAGGTCCTTGAAGTGTTCGGGTATTCCTAAAATTGTTGATCGCGGACGGATCTATACGATAGATACGGATGAAGAGGACATTCCTTTTGTTGCCATTTATCATATTCCCTCAGGGTATTTATGAGGGACATCTCGTACATAACGAACTCCGCATGAGCAGGTAAACCGCTCTTCAAAGGCGGCGCCCTTCGCCTAATGCCTGAAGCCGAAATCCCGGGAAGCGATCCTCAAGAATGATATCTATTCGTTCGACCCGGGAACTTGACCTTGGATTCATCGTGAATACCCATACGACATACTCTGGAGGAAGAAGGGACCATAATGATTTATTCGACATGACCGGGAAATATCTTATGTCGTTTAACGTGAAAATATATCAACATCAATTATGGAAGAACGGTCGCCTTTATGTTACGGATGAAACGGAAGAGGGGGAGCCCGTCATCCGAGTGTTTAAGGACGATGTAAAAAACGGTTAGGTGATTATGATTGAAATCCATCTGAGATATTTGTATAAAAATTTCGTTATGGCGGGAATCGTTGTCTTTCATAACCGCCGGGCAGGCTGAGTGAAAGGCTGAATGTCTCCTTGGTCGTTCTCGGGAAAAGGCGAAAGGGGATGGGTAGGCCGTTGAAAGAGAAGAAGTACCTCTGGCTGATCGGGAGCGGGACGGTATTATCGGATGAAGCCCGCCTTCTCTTTCCGGAATACGAGATAAGAAAAAGCCTTTCCCCCGATTCCGTGGACCCTGACATGATCATCTGGGAATGCCGGTATGATTGTCGGTTGGAAAAATGCCTGAAACGATTCCGATCGGCGGTTCGATATCCGAAAGCCGGGGTGATTGTCGCCCGAGCCCTTTTGCGGCCGATAAAAGAATGGACCGGGTCGTCTTTTTTCTGGACGGAGCTGTCTTCGCCGGCGCAAGAAGGAGTCACTCGGGAACCCTTCCACATAAAACGTCTCCCCCATTTCCATTCCCGCGACTCGATTACTTCTTTTCAATCGCAAATTCATGAGCGCCGGGGGAATGTTTTTTGCCTGGGCCCGATGATCAAGCGGATGGGTGTGTCGCCGGCCGCGTTTTCGACGAAATTCAAAAAGATGACCGGAAAATCGCCGAAAGAATATGTCAACCGCATTCGACTCTGTCACGCGCTCTGGGACGTGGTCGCTTCGAATAAATCCGTCAAGGCGGTGGCCTATGATTATGGATACCAACCGAATTCGCTCAGCCGGGCCTTCGCGAAAGCCTTTGGCCTCCCGCCTTCGCGGATCGCAAGGCGTTAGATGAGAGAGTATCAGAAAATCTATATGAACCGCTTATGTCCATTTACGCTGGTCCCATTCCGTCGAAACTCCGTATGTTGCGGGAAAACAGGTCAGTTTTATAAAAAACGGTTAGTTGTTCAAAAATATTGTTAGATGAATTTGCTTGAATCACACCACTCCTTTCGTATACTGAAAGCAGAGGGTCGGTAAGAAACACCGAAGGGAGCTATATTTATGAAGAAGCAATCATTGGACATGACCCCTTTGGTTGCGCGAATTCTAGTAATGGCTTTGAAAAAGTGACATGAGAAAGTGTAATGCTTTCTTGACGATAGAGGAGAAAGAGCCAGAAATAAAGAAATACAGATACTTTTTCCAAGCTTGTGTTTTTATTCCTCTTATTGTGTTTGATTTTATCGGATGCAAAAAAAATATAGATAATAATATTGTCAATTACTCATATGAATCCTTCAAAACGATTCCAATTATTGAAGAAAACGAAAAATGTCCTGAATTCGAGCTCCGATTTGCCGATGGTCATACGGAAAGCATCGTTGATCATATCGGCAATATCATCGTTCTGAGATTCACCAGATTCAACCCTTTCGATGTGTCGAGTCTGAGATATTTAGATTTTCTTAATGCGAAAATTGAAAAATATGGCTTTAAGCAATATTTTATATATACTTTGGGAAAATCGAATAGTAAAGTGCCTTATGAGAAGTACAATTTCTCCACACCGATAATTGAAGATGATGGGTATATCAGTGCCCTCGTAAAGGCAAGAATAAATGATTTCGTGCTAATTGATAAGAATTTTAATGTCATTATTCGTCATAATGAACTAAGCGATCAAGCGATATATAGCATTGTAAGGAAAGCGATGCAGGGAAGCCCAGAAGCTTTTCTGAATTCTCATATTGAAATCCTTGATAAAAATATAAAAAGCTTATGTTTTATTGATATAAGTACGGGGAAAGTCGAACAGATTGGCAATTTGATTAACAAATCGAAGGCAATGCTAATATTTTCAATTGCTCCATGTTTGTCTTGTCCTTTAAAAAAAAGATTGGCAATTCTTTCAGAAATCGCTAAGGAACATTCAACCACCCAGTCGATACAATTTGTTTATTTATTTGAAAACAAAAATAAGGAAGAGGAAATAAGAGAATGGCAAAACAAAGTGCAATTGCCACCCTTTTGGAAGGTTGGCATTATAAAAAATAACGAAAATAGTCCGCAAATGTCTCTGGGCTATAACATCTTTAAGCTACATAGCGATCCATTTCTCTTGATTTATAACGAATTTGGCAAAATCGTATTTCAAGAGGATAAACAAGAGGATTCGAAGATTCCAATAGAAAAGCTGATAGGATTCTTGAAGTGAACAAAAATCGGCTTGCGAATAGATGTGTCTTTTGGGTCATGATCATCGTCATCACATTCTGGAATTGTAGCGATTATGAGGAAGTTGAACATATTCAGTTAAATCAAATGGAAAAGATTGGAGAAATAGTCGGGAATGATATCGAAAATGGAAATACCTCAATATGGAAAATCACGTCCATAGATATAGATAAAAACGGCCAAATATATGTTGCCGATTCCGGAAACAATAAGGTGTTCGTATTTGACAGGAATGGGAGATATATAAAAACAATAGGGAAATTCGGTCAAGGGCCAGGCGAATTCATGGCCGGTACTAATTCCAACGGTTTAAGAGTGAGCGTGGGGAATAACGGCAAGGTCTATGTTTATGATTGCTCTAACCGTCGCCTAAGCGTATTCAGGACCGATGGAACTGTAGAGATTACTGTGGCGCTTCTTTCCGATGGTCCATCCATTATTGATACGCCTCATGTGAATAGCAAAGGAGACATCTTTATTGTCACATATTATAAAGAAAATATCATCCAAATATTTGATCATAAACTGAAATGGGTCAAGGGTATCCTGGGCAAAAAATATCATTTTACGGAAAACCACATTGAAAAAGCTAAAAATCCGGCCGGGTATTTCACAGGCGAACATCAGGTCAATGTTGTCGTCACTGAAGATGATCAAATATATGCGCTTTCAAATTATGTAATGAAAATATATGCGCTTAATCAAGACGGGGATATTGTAATGGAAATTGATCCCACAAAATACGAGGCCTACGGAAATGAATATAGAAAAAGAATGGCCTCTTCGCGCAAAAGAGGAGTGAAGTTCATATACTGCAAATTATTAAAAATGCCTGATAATAAATTGGGAATCGTGTATTATTCGAATGGATATAGGAAATGGAATATTTACGTATTCGATATCGAAACGAAAAAACTATCTGGAATAATGCAAATCCCAGAAATGACGTCTTATCCTATTCAATCTGATCATAATGGCCATATCTACTGTTTAAATGAGAACTCGGATCGTATCGCCATATATCGAATAAAGGAGAGGCCATGAAAACAGTACCTGCGATAAAAAAATGCTTTTTGATGCTGTTAATTATTTTCGTTATGGGAGAAGGCCTTAGAGCCTGGAACTGCGTATGGGACTATGACGCAAACCGAAGAATTCCTCGCGAATCTTGCGAGGATTGGTGCAGCCCTGAGGATCGAAGAGGTTGCCAACAGGTGGTGATGTGGGGCTGTTGGTGTGTCGAGCCGGGAAATGCATTTAAATGTGTGTGTTATTGGTATAATTGTTGTCGAAATGGGGATGTAAGTGATCTTCAAGACCGTGGCGACGTGGATTGGGGGTGTGCCAAAGAAATGTAAATATTTCATTTATTGTCTATAGATGATAGATCGGACGAATGCGGCGTCATATGAAATAAATTTGATTTAATAGAATACATATCGAGACCATAAGAAAATAGAAATAACGATTAAGAAATGAAAAGCCTGCATATTCGAAAGCGGAATATGATCGTAATTGTGGCGAGCGTCCTTCTCTGTGGATTTGTCTCTGGAATGTTCCGAAAGGGACAGAAGTGGAACGTGGTCCACAATTCAGCGGACCCAATACTTGGAGAAGAAAGAGTTGAATTGGAAGAAGAGTGGGCCAAATCCCTCGGCGATATCACGGCTGGGGAAATGGAATGGATTGAAATCGATCATAATGGAATAATCTATATACTGAATGCAAGGTCAAAAAAAATCGGAATCATCAGCCCTCAAGACGGCGTCATGACAACGTTTCAAGTTCCCCGCGAAGTATCAGGATTCAAAGTGAGAGGAGAATATCTCCATTTATTCGCAGATGACTGTATATATCTAATTAACAAACGAGGGCTAATATCGAAGTCACTGCGCGTTCCGGAAGGCCTTATCAGCGCCATCCCAACCCATAACGGAAAATACATCGCCATGACTTCACCGCGGCGAAACGAATACGAAATTGTTTTATATGATGCCAACGGTAATCGGGAGAGTGTTCTTCATCGGTATCAGCTCAAAAGACACAAGCCGGCATTATTAAAGAGCTCAATGAAAGAAAATTACTACTATACGGGAACGGAGCATGAATATACATTTCATTGGTTTTTTTGCGAAGTCGGGGATGGAAAGGCGATTTTCGGCGAATCTGGGAAATATGTGTTAAAAATCTGGGATGATAAAGGAAATATTGACAAGGAAATCCGAAAGACGGAAAGAATCGAAAAAATAAGTCAAGAGGAGATCGAACGCGTCATCCAGAATATGGAAGGCATGAAAACAGGTCTTCTAGGAGGAGGTCTGTCCAGGGCTGATATCATCAAGGGATTAGTTATGCCGCCGCACAAGCCGTTCTTTCATAAGGTGTTTGGTGATGTCGACGGAAAGGTCTATACCGTTAGGATTGATTTGAAACTAAACGCAATGATGACAATCGATATCTTTGATGAAGAGGGTAAATATATAAAAAAAGTAAAAACGGAGTTTTTCCCTATTGAAAAAATATTTAAGGGGAAAATATACGGAATCTCAAAAAAAACGCCAAACGCTATTGCTGGATACCGGATGCGTATTGTAAGGTCAAATGAAAAATATGAAACTTCATGAGAAGAGGGGTCTTCCGACAAGCCGTGGATAAGACAAAGTTTGTTCTTGGTGAAAAAGACGAACATGAAAAGTCCTTGAGAAAATGGAAGACATTGCCCTGGTAATGGAAAAAACTAGCGTGTTGGGGGGCAGATCACGAATGGACTGCTAACTTTCGAGTCCTTGGGATCGGGCCGAAAGAGGAAGAGTCTTTTGAGAGTGACCTGATGATCTAGAAATAATCATCGAGGCTGGGCGAAAAGCGTCCGAGAAATCGAGTCCTTGAGGCGCCGGGCTCCCGATGATACAATCGCTCCGTGAACAAAATCCTGGTTCTTGATTTCGGGTCGCAGTATACCCAGCTCATTGCCCGCAAGGTCCGCGAGCTGGGGGTTTATTCGGAGATTTGGCCGCCCCAGGCCTCCATCGAGAAGATCAGGGAGGCCCGGCCCCAGGGGATCATCCTCTCGGGAGGCCCCCAGAGCGTCTATGAAGAGGGCTCCCCGGCGCCAACCCCGGAAATTTTCACCTTGGGCGTGCCCGTCCTGGGCATTTGCTACGGCCTCCATCTCATGGCCCACCTCCTGGGAGGCGAAGTCGTCCCCTCGTCCCGCCGGGAATTCGGCTTCGCCTCGCTCCGGATCATGGACCGCGGCGGGCTGCTTTCCGGCCTCAAGGACAAGGAACAGGTCTGGATGAGCCACGGGGACAAGGTCGAAAAGCTTCCCCCCGGCTTCCGGATCACCGGCCGAACGGGCAACACGCGTTTCGGGGTCGTCGAGGACCCGAAGCGCGATTTCTACGGCGTCCAATTCCACCCCGAAGTCATCCACACCAGGGAAGGAAAGAAGGTTCTGGCCAATTTCCTCTTTAAAATCGCCGGGCTGGTTCCCGACTGGAACATCGGGTCGTTCATCGAGCGCAAGACCGAGGAGATCCGCAAGACCGTCGGCCGGGGGAGGGTTCTCTGCGGCCTCTCCGGCGGAGTGGATTCCCTGGTGACGGCCCTGATCATCCACAAGGCGATCGGCAGGCGCCTGACCTGCGTTTTCGTCGACAACGGGCTTCTGCGGGCCGGCCAGTACGGCGACCTCATGGAAATGTTCCGGGTCAAGCTCGACCTGGATGTTGTCGGCGTGGACGCGTCCAAGGAGTTCATCCGCGCCCTCCGCGGCGTCGCCGACCCCGAGCGCAAGCGGAAGATCATCGGCGGCCTGTTCATCAAGGTCTTTAAGCGGGAAGCCGAGAAGCTGGGCGGGGCGAAGTTCCTGGCTCAGGGGACGATTTATCCCGACGTGATCGAAAGCAACCCGGTCAAGGGCCCCTCGGCCGTCATCAAGTCGCACCACAACGTCGGCGGCCTGCCGAAATCCCACGGCTTCACCTTGGTCGAGCCGCTCCGGGAGCTTTTTAAGGACGAAGTGCGGGCCCTCGCGGTGGAACTCGGGGCCGACAAGGCCTTCGTCGCCCAGCACCCGTTCCCCGGACCGGGATTGGCCGTCCGGATCGTCGGGCCGGTCGACCCGGAATCGCTCCGCATCGTTCGCGCGGCCGACGACATCGTCGTCCATGAAGTCCGGGCGGCCGGTTGTTATGAACGGCTCTGGCAGGCCTTCGCCGTTCTCCTGCCGGTGCGTTCGGTCGGCGTCATGGGAGACCAGCGGACCTACCAGCAGGTCGTCGTCGTCCGTCTCGTCCAGAGCGTGGACGGCATGACCGCCGACTGGTTCCAGGCCCCGCCCTCCCTCCTGGCCCGGATTTCCACCCGGATCGTCAACGAGGTGGCCGGGGGCAACCGCGTCGTCTTCGACATCACCAGCAAACCGCCCGGCACAATCGAATGGGAATAGGGCCATGGCCCCCGGGTTCATTCATCTTCATAACCATTCGGAATACAGCATCCTGGACGGAGCCGTTCGCCTGGACGCCTTGGCCCAGGCCGCCGTCCAGCACAAGATGCCGGCCGTGGCCCTGACCGACCACGGCAATATCTTCGGAGCGGTCAAGTTTCAAAAGGCGGCCCTGGAAAAAGGCGTCAAGCCGATTTTCGGCTGCGAAGCCTACATTGCGCCCCACAGCCGCCGCGACCGGGAAACGAAAAACGGCGAGCCCGCCCATTACCACCTCCTGCTCCTCGTGGAAAATGAAAAGGGATACCGCAATCTCTGCGTCCTGCTTTCCAAGGCCTACCTGGAAGGGTTCTATTACCGCCCCCGGATCGACAAGGAGCTTCTGGCCGCCCACAGCGAGGGGCTGATCGGCTTTTCCGCCTGTCTGCGGGGCGAAGTGGCCTATCTTCTGGGGCAGGGCCGGGACGAGGAAGCGCGAAACGCGGCCGGGACGCTGGCGGAGATTTTCGGGCCGAAAAATTTCTATATCGAGCTGATGGACCACGGCCTGGAACCCCAGAAGGAAATCAATCCCAGGCTGGTCGCCCTGGCCCGGGCCCAGAACCTACCCCTGGTCGCGACCAACGACATCCATTTCCTGGGCAGGGACGACGCCGAAACCCATGACGTCCTGCTCTGCATTCAGACGAACAAAAAACGCAGCGACACCGATCGCATCCGCTTCGGATCGCAGGAGTTTTATTTCAAATCGCCCGAGGAGATGGAACGGCTTTTCGCCGAGATTCCGGAGGCCGTGGAGAACACCTTTCACGTCGCCGCCCGCTGCGACTTCCAGTTTCCCAAGGGCCTGCATTTTCTCCCCAAGTTCGAGCCGCCGCGGGGAAAAACGCTGCGGGAGCACTTCGAAGAGACCGCCTGGGCGGGTTTCGCCGAACGCGAGGGCAAGCTCCTCGAACGCCGGGCGGCTGGCAAGCTCGCCCATGATCTGGAGGAATACAAGAGCCGCCTCGAGCGGGAGATCCGCCTCGTCGAGCAAATGGAGTTCGAGGGCTACTTCCTGATCGTCTGGGACCTCCTCAAAACCGCCCGCACGCGGGATATCCCGGTCGGCCCCGGCCGCGGCTCGGCCGCCGGTTCTCTTCTGGCCTATTGCCTCCGGATCACCGACATCGATCCGCTCGAATACGACCTTCTCTTCGAACGGTTTCTCAATCCCGAACGGATCAGCCTGCCCGATATCGACATGGATTTCTGCGGCCGGCGCCGGGGCGAGATGATCGCTTACGTCACCGAAAAATACGGCCAGGACAACGTCAGCCAGATCATCACCTTCGGGACGATGGCCGCCCGGGCGGCCATCCGCGACGTCGGCCGGGTTCTGGAGATCCCGCTTTCGGAGGTCGACAAGGTGGCCAAGATGGTCCCTCTCGGCCCCGACGTCAAGCTGGCCGCGGCCCTGAAAACCGAGGCGCCGCTCAAGGAAGCCCGGGCGAAAAATCCCGCGATCAAGGAAATGCTGGCCATCGCCGAGAAAGTCGAGGGCCAGGTCCGCAATCCCTCGATCCATGCCGCCGGCGTGGTCATCACCCCGCGTCCGTTGACCGAATTCGTGCCGCTGTACCAATCGGTCAAGGGCGAAGTCACGACCCAGTTCGCCATGGGCGAGATCGAAGCCGTCGGCCTCCTCAAGATGGATTTCCTGGGCCTTCGCAACCTGACCGTCATCCGCGATTGCCAGGACCTCATCGTCAAGGATTTCGGCGAAGCCCCGGATGTGGACACCCTGCCCCTGGACGACGTGCCGACGTTCGACCTGTTCAAAGCCGGCAACACCGACGGCGTCTTCCAGTTCGAATCCTCGGGGATGAAGGCGATGCTTCGCAATTATAAACCCGAGGAGTTCCGCGACCTGATCGCCCTCAACGCCCTCTACCGCCCCGGCCCGCTCAAGAGCGGGATGGCCGATGATTTCGTCCGGCGGAAATTCCATCCCGAGGAGATCGTCTACGATGTCCCCGAGCTCGAACCCGTCCTCAAGGAAACCCGCGGCCTGATCGTCTACCAGGAACAGGTTATGAGGATCGCCGTCGAGCTGGCCGGTTTCTCCCTGGGCGGAGCCGATGTGCTCCGCAAAGCCATGGGCAAGAAGAAAGCCGAGATCATGAATGCCCAGCGGGAGAATTTCATCACCGGGGCTAAAAAGAAGGGGGTTATCTCCGCGCCGAAGGCGACCAAGATTTTCGACCAGATCGCCAAATTCGCCGAATACGGCTTCAACAAGTCCCATAGCGCCGCCTACGCCGCCCTGGCCTACCAGACGGCTTATCTCAAAGCGCATTACCCGCATCATTTCATGGCCGCCCTGATGACTTCGGAGGCGGAACGCGGGGCGACGTCCCAGATCGTCAAATACATCGCCGAGTGCCAGGTCCTGGGCGTGAAGGTCCTGCCGCCCGACATCAACAAGAGCGATTTCGATTTCAATGTCGCCGGTTCGGCCGTCCGCTTTGGCCTGGCCGCGGTCAAGAACGTCGGCGAAACCGCGGCCCGGGCGCTGATCGCCGTCCGCCGGGAGAAAGGCCAATTTCAGACGGTCTTCGACATCGTCCGCGAAGCCGACAGCCGCGTTGTCAACCGCAAGGTTTTGGAAAGCCTGACCAAGGCCGGGGCTTTCGATTCCCTGGGTCTGCCCCGGTCCCAGAGCTTTCAGCTGATCGATTCGCTGATCGATTACAACCGGGAGGTTCAAAAAGCCCGCGACTCGGGCCAATCGTCGCTCTTTGGCGGAGAAACGCCCGAGCCGCCCGAAATCCCGGCCGAAGTCCGCTCTCTTCCGGAATGGGACGATATGACCAGACTGGGTTACGAGAAGGAAGCCGTCGGATTCTATATTTCCGGCCATCCTCTCTCGCATTACCGGCGGAGCCTCTCCAAGCTGACCTCCCATACCACGGCCGCCCTGGATGAGATCGAGGAGGACGACGCCCCGGACGAAGTCCGGGTCGCCGGGGTGATTTCGGAGCTGCGGGCGACCAAGACGAAGAAGGAAGAACGGATGGCCGTCTTCCAGTTGGAAGACATGACCGGCCGGGTGGAAATCGTGGCATACCCCGAGATGTACACCCGTTTTTACACCCATTTCCAGGACGGTCTCCTGGTCTGGATCAAAGGCCGGTACCAGATCGACGGGGAGCGGCGGAAGATCCTTCTCTCGGCCATCCTGCCGATGGACCAGGCCGTCTCCAAGCTGGCCAGGAAATTCGTCGTCTGCATTTCCGACCGCGAGATTGACGAGGCCTTTCTGGGCGAGCTTCGGGCCGCATTCGACCAGGCCCCCGGCGAATGCCCGGCGGTCTTTGAAATCGCCACGCCCGCCGGCTATACCGTCGTCGTTCAGACGCCGGAGCTTCGGGGCGTGACTCCGACCGACGAGCTGATGACTTCGCTCGAAACGCTTCTCGGCCCCGGCTCCGTCCGGCTGGAATATTAAAATGAATTCAAAAGTCTTGTTGGCCGATTCCTCTCCCCTGATCCGGAGGGCCGTCGAAGCGGCTCTCCCCGCTTCGGAGTTCGAGATCCGGACAGCCGCCGATGGCCTGGCCGCCGTCCGGATGCTGCCCGAGTGGAGCCCCGACGCGGTTCTGGCCTCGTTGTCCCTCCCCGGCCTGGACGGATATGAGATCGCGGCCTTCCTCGGGTCCCAGCCGGCTTACCGGGCCACGGTTTTATTCCTTTTGCGCGGA
>CAYPKX010000027.1:0-28068 GCA_964411395.1 uncultured Eubacteriales bacterium
CGTCGCTGGATTTCGAGTTCTCCTATTCCAGTCCGGGCATCTCCGGCGATCGGCTGAAATACCTCAACGACGATCCTTTCCTCGGCGTCATTATCGGAAAGGATCCGGGCAGCGCCGGCGATTCATTCAAGGATGCTTTCAAATTCCTCTACAACAACTGGACGGTCGGGCTGACCCTGTCCTTTCCCCTGGCTAACGCCCTGACCCGGGCCGATTACGCCTATGCCCGGACCGATCTGGCTCAAAGCGAGCTGCGGCTGAAAAACATCAAGCAGAAGGCCGACCTTGAAGTCAGCGACGCCGTCCGGACGGTCGAGGCCAACGCCAAACGGATCGAAGCCTACCGCCTGGCCCGGGAGCTGGCCGAAAAAAGCCTCGAAGCCGAGCAGAAAAAGCTGGCCGTCGGAATGTCGACGAATTATTTCGTCCTGGACTTTCAGGATCGGTTGGCGGCGGCCCGGTCGCTCGCGCTGCGGGCGAAGATCGATTATGTTCTCTCGGTCGAACGACTGGAAAAAGCGACCGGGTTGAGCCTGGTCAAGCGCGGGCTGAAGTAATTCCCGGCCGTCTCAGTCTTTCCAGACGGCCTCATCGGGATCGGGAAGGAAAAGGCCGTCCCGGGCTTCCTCGATCATCTGGGCCGCCAACAGGTTCCAGCTCACAAAATCAGGCGCGGCCAGCGGCGCCCCGGTCTCGGCGTGATAATTCTCGTGCATCATCCCGTTGCGGTCCAGGTCATCCAGGCATACCCGGGTCACCCGTTCGGCGATTTCCCGGGCCGCATCGGCGTACCCATAATGCCGCAGGGCGTGGAGAACCATCCAATTGGCGTGGGGCCAGATCGGGCCCTGCCAGTTGGAGTAGGGTTTGATCACGTTTTCGTTGTTATAGAGCGGATCGTCGGCGGCCAGGGAACGGACGCCGTGGGGGGCCCAGAGCTTGGCCGGCTCGAGGACATAGCGCTCGATCATCCGTCGGCCCCGTTCGACCGGGGCCAGCCGGGCCCAGAGAGCGACCAGGTTGCTGTAGGTGACGCAGGGAACGAGGGTCCGGTCGACGCAATCGAAGGTGAAATAAGTCTCCGCGGCGCTGTCCCAAAGCCGGGCGTTGACCGCTGCGGAAAGCGCTCCGGCTTTGGTTCGGAAGGCCGCGGCGTCGTCTCCCTTCCCGATCCGGTCGGCGATGATCGCCGCCGCGCGATAATCCAGGACCTGGAAGGCGTTGACGTCGGCTGCGGCCATGCTGTTGTGATACCGCCGGACGAGCGAGGCGTTATTGTCCGCGCCCGATTCCATCCCGTCCCACCATTTGACCAGGCCGGTGGCCGGATCGGACATCTTCCGTTCGCGGTATGTCAGGCAGGATTTCATCGTCTCCCAGACGGGAACGATCCAGGAAAAATCGTCGAGGGCTCGGGAGGCGTAATAGGCCGCCTGGCCCATGAGCGGTTTGATTTGATAGAGCCGGGCGTCCCGGCCCGCCCAGGGCCGGAGGCCGCCGGGGGTTTGCCCGTCCGGCTCGGTGAAACGAAGGAAATTCAGGCACCAGTTTTTAAGATAAACTCCGGCCTTCCGGTCGACCGAGACGAGATGCAGCCCGGCGAAAAAGGCGTCCCAGTCCCAGAGCTCTTCGTAAACGCCGTTCGGAACGATGTAATCGAAGGGAAGGACGCCGTTGGCGCTTCGGAGGACGAGGGAACGGAGGGTTCCGATTTTGGCCCGGGCTTCGGCCTCCAGCCGGTCAGTGATCATGGGGAAATTCTACCATATCCGTCTCGATTATTAGGCGGCCGGCATCCGAATGGGAAGAACCGAGCTCTGAAAAATTCTGGCCGAATATCCCCTTTCAAATTCCTTCGAATGGGCGAGTTATGCCCGCTGAAAAAAAAGCCCAAGATGTCTGAGACAAAATGCGGTCGTTCAACCTATACATCCCATCTGAATCGGCGGGTATGTCTGAAGAATCGACAGTTCGCAATCGAGGATGGCGGAAGTTCTATTAACCCGTGGGGGTATTTCCGGAGAAACAGGCCTTCGTGGTATTGGTAAGAGTTACCCCGTTTCCACAAATAAAGAAATATTCGCAAGAATCCCCGGTTCCGGAATTACAATATATGGGTACCGCCGAAGTTCCATTATAACATGATTCATAATCCTCATTTGATGTTCCGTTTTGGCAACAGGATCCCGAAATATGGCCGCTCGCAGATGATCCCGTACTGCACGCCGGGGACGGCGCGCCTTCGCTGAAAGAAAACAATCCCGGTTTTCCGTAGGGCTTTCTTTCCTGGCTCATGCGATTTTCCCTTTCGATGATTTGACTTGATTCCACCGGCGACTCTCACTGAGGAATCTAGTTTGATTCCGCGTTTTTGTCAACTTCGCTCGGCTTCGACGACTTCCTTCCGACCGGATCCCGGTTCCCCTCCGCGTCCGCCGCGAAGTCTTGCGGAGCCGCCGGTTGGTCGCCGGTACGAGAGGCAATCGTATGCCAGTCTTTCCAGCCCGTCAACGGCCGCCCGGAAATGTTCCTGTTGTGTTACGCCAACGTGATAATTTCCTATTTGGGCAACGTGAAAATTTCCGCTTATTGAGAGTAGAGTCCTTTTTTCAAGAGAAGGAGGACCAATCTCGTGCGGAAGGATTTAATCACGTTGACCAAACGCGAACATGATCGTTTGGAGATCCTCCGAAGAGTGATGAAGGGAGAGCTGCGGCAGAAGGAAGCCGCGGCTCTCCTTGGCTCACCGACTGCCATGTTCGGAACTTGATTCGGAGGATCAAGGAGAAGGGAGCCGTGGGACTCGCCCACGGGAACCGGGGGAAGCCCTCCCCGAAACGGATGCCGATCGATCAGGTAGCCAAGATCGTGGAGATCGTCAAGCAGCGATATCGGGACTTCAAGCCGAAGTTTGCGGCGGAGAAGCTCTGGCGAAGGGAGCGGATCAGGGTGAGCGATGAAAAAGCTGCGACAGATCATGATCGGAGCGGACCTGTGGCGGGTTCATCAGCGAAATACGATGATTCATGTCTGGCGAGAACGAAAAGCTCATTTTGGAGAGATGGTCCAGATGGACGGATCGCATCACGGCTGGTTGGAACGACGGGGGCCGAAGATGGTTTTGATGGGCATGGTGGATGATGCCAAGAACACCTTCTATGGTCGTTTTTATGCTTAGGAAGGGGTTTATCCGGCCATGAACGCTCTGAAGGGCTATCTTCGGCAATATGGCCTTCCCCGGAGCTTATATGTTGATAAACACAGCACTTATAAGACTGTCCGAAATCCTTCTGAGGATGAGATGCTACGCGGGGAAGAAGCCGAGACGCAGTTTGAACGAGCGGCCAAGGAACTGGGGATCAAGGTCATTCAGGCGCCCTCGCCTCAGGCCAAGGGGCGGATCGAGCGGGTGTTCGCGACGCTTCAGGACCGTTTGGTCAAGGAGCTCCGTCTGGCGGGGATATCCAGCTTGGAAGCCGCCAACCGTTTTCTGGAGGGTTATCTGCCGCGTTTTAACGCCCCGTTTGAACGGGAACCACTCCAACCGGGGGACCTTCATCGATCCCTGCCCAAAAACCTTGATCTCGAAGAGATTTTCTGTTTGAAAAAAGGGCGAACGATTAACAACGGATACTTTTTCCGTTGGCGAGGGAAACGGTACAAGATTAAGAGTCCAAGCTATCGGATGAAAGGAAAACCCGCCCTGGTCATGGAGCCCTTCGATGGCCGGATGATCATCCGGTGGGAAGGGCGGGATCTGGAATACGAGGAGATCCGGGAAAAAGAGCGGCCGAAACCGAAAATCGTGCTTCGCCCCAAGCCTCCCAAGTATCTGCCGCCGCCGGGACATCCCTGGAGACTATCCCGGATCAGTCCTTCATCGCCCCCGATCCCAAGTCCTATCTAGCCCCATGACAAAAGCGGAAATATTCACGTTGCCTTGACACCGCTTCTCCTCATCTTGACATTCCTCCAGAGCTTCTTTATCTTGGTGATGCCGTAGCCTCGAGAAAAAAGGCGGCGCGTCGAATTCGGATGGGATGAGAGCCAGGAAAGATAAAGCGGCGGTTTCGAAGGGGAAGTGGCCGGTTTCAGCCCCCCGCGCTCGAGCCGGAAGAACCGCCGTCCGCCCCCGTAAAAAATCCTCCCGGGAAACCCTCCCCAAAGATCGTTTCAAGTTTTTCTTCGAACGATCGATCGTCGGCCATTTTCTCACGGCTCCGAATGGAGACGTCCGGTCCAACGCCGCCTTCCGCGAGATGCTCGGCTTTTTGCCCGCGGAAATGGAAGAGCTCAATCTCCGGGACATCACCCATCCCGACGACTGGACCGAGACCTCTCGTCTCATGGGCGAAATCCTTTGCGGCCGGACGTCCTCCGCCCGCCTCGTCAAGCGCTTCCTCCATAAGGACGGGCGGTCGATCTGGACCGATGTCAGCATGGTGTTGTGGAAGGATTCCAGAGGCCGGCCGCTTTATCTTTTCACGACCGTTTTCGATATCACTGACCGGGTTGAAGCCGAAGAAGCTCTCATGGACAGCGAACGGCGGTTTCACGTCCTGTTCGACGCCATGGGCGAGATGGTCATCCTGAATGAAGGCGTCAAGGACGACCGCGACCGGATCGTCGATTACCGGATCCTGGACGGCAACCGGGCTTTTGAAAATATCATGGGGATTTCGCGGGAACAAGCTCGGGACCGGCTGGCTTCGGATCTTTACCAGGCCACCCCTCCCCCTCATATCGACACGTATGCGGATGTCCTCGAAACCCGGAGGCCGGCTGTTTTTGAGGCTTTTCATGCTCCGTCGGGCCGCTATTTCAGCGTTTCGGCTTTTGTTCTCGGACCGAATCGTTTTGCCACGGTCTCGACCGACATCACCGAGCGCAAGCGGATGGAGAACAAGCTCCGCGAAGACGAGACGAAATTCCGGACGTTGTTCGAGACGGCCGATGACGCCATTCAGCTGATGCGGGACGGTGTCTTTGTCGACGGCAATGATCGGTCCCTGCGGATGTTCGGTTGTTCGAGGAAAGATCAGTTCGTCGGGCATCTCCCGTGGGAGTTCTCTCCGCCCGTCCAGCCCGACGGATCGGATTCGAAAGAAAAGGCCCTGAGCCATATCGCCGCTGCGGCCGCCGGCGCGCCGCAGCGGTTTTATTGGCGGCACCGGCGGCTGGACGGGGAGCCGATCGAGGCCGAAGTCTCCCTCAACAGTCTCGTCCTCGGGGGCGAGGTTTTTCTTCAGGCCATCGTCCGGGACATCGGCGAGCGCAAACGGGCCGAGGAGGAGACCAGGCGCTCCTTGCGGGAAAAGGAAGCGCTTCTGCGGGAAGTCTGCCACCGGACCAAAAACAACATGAACGTCATCGGGTCGATGCTTGCGCTCCGGGCGCAGGCTCTCGACGATCCCCGCGTCGCCGGGATTTTTCGTGAAATCGAAATGCGGATCCAGGGCATGGCCCTCGTTCATCGAAAGCTCTACGAGTCGAAAGACCTCCACCGGGTGAATCTTCGGGAATACATCTCGGACCTGACCGCCCGCCTGGTCGAAGACGGCAACGGCGCCGGCCTCCTTCTCCAAACCGCCTTGGATCTCCAGGATCTTTCCGTCCCCATCGATGCGGCCATCCCTTGCGGCTTGATCCTCAATGAGCTGTTTTCCAATGTCTTCAAGCATGCCTACCCCGGGGGCGGCCGGGGCACGGTCCGTGTCCGGATGGCCCGGTCCGAGGACGGATTGATTGAGATGGAATTCGGCGACGAGGGAGTCGGTCTGCCGCCCGGCCTCGATCCCCGGTCGCAGCCGACACTCGGATTTCAAACGCTGGCCATGCTGGTCGAGCACCAGCTCCTGGGGGAAATCCGGTTCGAGACGGGCCGGGGTTTGACCTGTTTCATCCGCTTCCCTCAGCCATCGGAGAACGGGAGAGCCTCGGGATGAAATCGGATCTGGCGATTCTTTTGGTCGAAGACGAGGCCATTATTGCCATGGATCTGCGGAACCGGCTCCTGCGGGCGGGATGCGGCCGATGCCGGGTCGTCTCCACGGGAGAAGCGGCGGTGGCTTGGGCCGAGAACGAGCCGTACGACCTGATCGTCATGGACAACCATCTGGCCGGTCCGATGGACGGTATCGAAGCGGCGGCCCGCATTCGGGCCCGCAAGAACATCCCGGTCGTCTTCATGACCGGATATCCCAAGGAAGAGGTGTTCCTCGAAAAAACCCGAACTATCCGGCCGGCTGCGAGTCTCAATAAACCGGTCGTCTTCGAGGATCTGGTCGCGGCGATCGAAACCGCGACGTCCTGAAGCCGGTTGAACCGGCCGGATTCACGGCCGTTTCCGTTTCGCTCTTCGGCTCCGTCGTTTTCCCGGCCCGCGGATCGATCCGGTTGTCCTTCGGACCTGCTCAGCGCGCCGCCAGGTAGGGGAAATTCCGGGCGATCTTTCGGGTGAACGCCTGGACCAGTTGTTCCGATGAGCTGCCGATGCTTCCGGAAAGCTCGTGGGAGTATTTCCAGAACAGCTCGCCCGTCATCCCGTCGTGGATCGTCAGGTCGACGATGACCTCGTTGGTCGGACCCCAGAATCCGACCAGGATGCCGACGGCTATCGCTGCGGCTTCGGACATCGGCTTCTGCCGCTGAATTTTTCCGGTGATCACCGCGTCGACACCGAGAATACGGGCCAGGTCCTCCTTGGTCATCGTCCGGAGGTCGGCGAACCCGAGGTTATTCCGGGCCAGCAGGGCGTTGGTCTTGTCGATATCCTGGAAGGCGACGGCGAAATCCGCGCTTCTTCGGAGAAAACGGGCAAAGAACAGGGATTGCGTCTTGTATCCTTCGTCCTTTTCCATTTCCCGGAGCATCTCCATAGTCATGTCTTTGGGCAGGCGGACGGGGGAGATGGCAACATCGAAAGGAAGAAGGGCAACCAGACGATGGGACGGCCGGATTTCATAAAAGCGGGGCGAACGATAGACCGTCGCGCAAGCCCCCAGAATCAGGACGCTAACCAGAACCGGAAGGATGGTCTTTCTCATGCGGCAGCCTCCATTAGAATGATGCCGATAAGCCGGCGGAATAGAATGTCCCGTGGGAGAGGGAAACGTTGGCGAACAGGCTGAGGCGGGAATCGATCCGCCAGCCGAGATCGAGGCCGGCGGCCGGAGCGAAAATCCAGGACGGGACCTCGTCGGTTTGCGCCCGGATATCGGCGATCGATTCGGCGATCCGGCCGGAAAACTGATAATCCCCCAGCGGCGTGGCGGCCGACAGCGTCTGGTCCATCTCGAGATCTCCCCGGAAGGGAAACGCCGAGACGCCGGCCCGAACGGCGAGACTCCACTTCCGGAGATCGACGATTTTCCACCGGCCCAGAAGAGTGAGCCCGAAACCGCGGAGATCGATCGTCCCCGGACCTTGGGCCGAAAGCTCGGCGACCGGCCAGCCGATGAGCTGGATGGTCTCGGAGGCGGCCGCCGTGAACGGGATGTGGAAATCAAAGGCGTCGCCCCGGAGCCCGACGGCCAACCGTCCCCCGCCCAGCGGGAGCCAGACTTCGGCGTAAAAGGAGCGGCCTGAAGACGAGGAATCGATAATCGTCCGAACCGGGGACAGAACCCAGGACGGGAGCACGGAATTGAGGATCTTGAAAAATTCGTCCCGGATCATCTTCTCGCACCGGGTTTCGATCGTCGACCGGAGCGGTTCGAGCGTCCAGCCGCCGAATCCGAACCGGACTTCGACCGGAGCCGATTCAGCGGCCGAGGCGGCGACAAGGATTATGGCCAGAACCGCAACGCCTCCGGCGAAAATCCGCTTCCGGGCCATAGGGGTAATGTATCACAGGGCGCCTTCTCAAGAAAAAGCCGGCGATATCCGCCCGGGCGGACCGGACGACGGGCATTCAACAGGAATTCGAAAACGGAAGATGGCGAGAATTATGTCGCGGCTCCTCCCGTTGTGCAGGAGGGGTGCCCTCCCGACCAGCAAGCATAAGTATAACCGTTTCCGCCATAACACCAGTTGGAGGCTGTGCCCCCACTCTGGCAATCTAAAGTGAAACCCGTGCCGTTGTCGCAGGAATCATTATCCGATGCGGTGGTGCCGGTGTAACAATTCGGCGTATTCGTATGACCCCGCGCAAAGTCGATGAGTCGCGGTTTCTCATAGCGCATGATGTCCCTCCCTAAATGCCGGATCGTAAAGCGGCGCCTATCATATTTATCGGGACCGCGAATGTCAAATGAACCGGCACGGCTTGGGGAAAACCCACCCCGGCGGCTCGAATCCCCGGTCCGAGCGACCTCCGGGCCGCCGCCCGATCCGTTTGAAAGCCGAAAAGGCCTTGCGTCGCCCGCGATTTTTCGATATACTCCCCCCTTGACATCTGGCCGGTTGACGTGCAAACGAATCGATCTCAGGTTTCTTCCGGATACGCCGCTTGACCTTCCTCCCTCATGTTGAAATCAATCGATAAGGATATGTGATGCGTTTTGACGAACTGAAACTGAATCCCCGCCTCCTGAAAGCCATCGGCGAGCGGGGGTACACGGAGACGACCGACGTCCAGACCCGGACGCTGGCCGAGACTCTGTCCGGCCGGGACACGGCCGTTCAATCCCAGACGGGCACGGGAAAAACCGCGGCTTTTCTGATCACCATTTTTGAGCGCCTGCTTCGGGACGGAGCCCGCAAGGGAGGCAAGAGCCTGATCATCACTCCGACGCGCGAGCTGGCCGTCCAGATCGAAGGCGAAGCCGAGCTCCTCAATAAAAACCTCGGCTTCACCATCGGGAGCTTCTATGGCGGGGTCGGATACGAGCGCCAGGAGTCGGTTCTCCGGAAAGGCGCCGACATCCTCATCGGAACGCCCGGCCGCCTCATGGATCTCGAAGAAAAGGGGACCCTCCGCCTGGGCGATATCCGTATCTTGGTGATCGACGAGGCGGACCGCCTCTTCGATATGGGGTTTCTGCCCGACATCAAGAGAATCATCAAAAAGCTTCCCCCGGCCGGACGCCGGCAGAGCCTTCTTTTCAGCGCCACGTTGAACCGGCTGGCTCGGCGGACCGCGGTGGAGTTTCTTCAGGAACCTGTTTTTATCGAGCTGACTCCCGAACAAGTCACCGTCGAGGCGATTTCCCAGGAGCTTTACCGGGTCGGAAGCCACCTCAAGGCCAACCTGCTCCTGGGCCTTCTGAAAGCCGAGCAGCCGAAGAATGCCCTGATCTTCACCAATACCCGCCATGCCGCCGAGCGGCTGGCCAAGAAGCTCGAGAAGAACGGTTATCGCGGCCGTTTTCTGACGGGGGATCTGCCCCAGAACAAGCGGTTGAGAGTCATCGACGACTTCTCCGCCGGCCGGTTCCCGTTTCTCGTCGCGACCGATGTGGCCGCCCGCGGCCTGCATATCGAGGGTCTGGAGATGGTCGTCAACTATGACCTGCCCGAGGACATCGAAAGCTATGTCCACCGGATCGGCCGAACCGGCCGGGCCGGCCAGTCGGGCAAGGCCGTCTCCCTGGCCTGCGAAAAATACGGCGACAAGCTGTCGGCGATCGAAGCTTATATCGGGATGCGAATCCCGCTCAAGACGGCGACGCCGGATCTGTATGTTTCCGACCGGGGTTTCGAGGCCGAGCTCAAAGCCCGGGAAGAGCGGAAGCGCTCTCTCGGCTTCGGCCGCGGCCGCGGAAACGCCGGCGACCGCCGTTCGTCCCGAAAGACCGATTTCGGCTCGCGCCGGAATCCGCCGTCTCCGCAACCCGCGCCACCGGCGAAATAGAATTCGTTGCTTCGGAGATCCTCCCTGTTGAACAAACCCGGATTCGGCCGCGATTTCGAGCGTGTTTTTACGGGAATTCTGGCGATCATCGCCTTCGGGTTCGTTTACGTTCTGCGCAACTTCAAGAAAGATCCGGACGAGGCTCCTTCGTCCGGAAGTTGACTTTCGCCCGCCGCGTTTCGCCTCTTCGTCTTCCGATCCATCCCGCCCCTTCCGCCAGCCCCCAGCCGATCAGCGGCAGATAGCCGGGGAGTGTTCCGACCAGATACCGCGCTTCATAATGAAAGAACATGTGAAGCAGGATGAAGTAGAGGGGAATGTGGAGAAAGAAGAAGGCCTGCCGGCCGCGGCCGGCTTTGATGAGAAAAAAGACGCCGATGACTGCCAAGGGAAAGAGGATCGAGGCCGAGGCCGTTCCCAGGATCATTCCGGCGACCCGCCCGGGTCGCTCCCGGGCATAGGCCAGGAAGCCGGAATCGGGATGCTCGCTTTTAAACTTGCTGAAGCTGGTCGAATAGGCCGCATCGCCGCCATTTCCGTAGACGAGAACCGTTCCGTAGAGAAGCTTTTTCACCGTATGGCCCGCATATGCCAGGGGATCGGCTTTGACCGCGGCGAAAAACTCCTCCTGGCAGACCGTTTCCAGATTTTTCCCCGTTCCGGATGTCTTCTCCCTGAGGAAGTCCCGGAACCGTTCTTCCTCGGTCGAATAAAAAGCCCGAACCTGGGAGCCCAGCCAGAACCGGTACCAGAAAAGCGGCGCGGTCACTCCGGGCTCGCCTCGATGGGCCCGGACATGGGCCTGGTAGGGGAAGACCGTCAGCCCGACGACGACAACCGCAAGAAGAGTCCAGGCGGCGGCCGTTCCGATCCTGATTTTTTTCAGGACCAAAAGAGCCAGAACGAAGAAGAGAGGATAGAGGAGGATATTGGGCATGAAATAATAACCCAAACCTGAAAGCGCGCAGAGGAGGATGAAGGAGACCAGCGGCCGTCCCCGGCCCTCGAAAATCCCGGCGGCCAGAAAGACGACTCCGACCATGACATAGAGGAGAACGATGTCTTTGTAAGGGATGACCGAAGCCCGGGCCTCGTAAAAAAGAAAGGCGAAAACGAGAAGCGCCGAGGCTGCCGCCGTTTGGCCGAATGTCCGGCGGGTCAGGACGTAGATCCCCCAGGCGGCCAGGAGTTCCATCAAAAGCTGGAAAATCTGGGCGGCGAGCCAGGTCTTCGTTCCGGTGATCTTCCACAAACCGGCCAGTAAAAATCCATACCCGGGGACTTCCTTGATGTACGCCATCCGCTCCGGATTTTGAATGACGTACCGGTCCGGATCGATCCACCGGTCGGGATCGGCCGGATCGAGGACCGCGGGCGGTTCCCGGAAAACCGATATTCCCCGGCCTTCAAGCAGGCTCATGGCCACGAAGGCTTGTTCATCCTGGGTGGAGGGTCCGCTGAAGACGCGGTCGCGGAACAGGCCGAGATAAACAAGCCGGACGAGAAGGACCAGGGCCAAGAGGACGAGAACGGCCGGCCTTTCGCGCTTATCCACGGCGCTTTAAATCCCGATGCAGGCGCCGGATTCGGAACAGGTCGCGGATCATGCCCAGCGACGACCCCAGAATCCGGACTTTGCTCTGAGGCGAGTTGATCCAAATGACCGGAACCTGACCGATCGAATAACCGAGGATCCGGGCGAGGAAAAGCGCCTCGACGTCGAAGCCGAAGCCTTCCGTCCGGACGCGACTGAAGATGTCCAGGGCGGCGTTTCGCCGGAACAGCTTGAAGCCGCACTGGGTGTCCCGGATTCCCTTGATGACCAGGCGCCGGACCAGAATGTTGTAGATCTTTCCCATTCCCTCGCGAAGCCGGTTCTGGCGGAGGCGGACATCCGAATCCGGAAGGGCCCGGGAGCCGATGACGACGTCGTGTCCGGCCTGGAGGCCGGCCAGAAGCTTTTCAAACTCGGTGATCGGGGTGGACAAGTCGGCGTCGGAGAACAGAATCAAACGTCCCGATGCCGCCAGGATGCCTTCCCGGACCGAAAACCCTTTGCCTCGGTTTTTCTCCCGGCGAAGGATCCGGTCGCCGGTCCGGCCGCCGAGCACCTCGGCGGCGACGGCGGACGTTCGATCGGTCGAGCCGTCGTCGACGACGATGATTTCAGAAGCGGCCGACCTCAGGGGAAGAGCCCCGGGCGGCCTGAAAATTCCGGTGAACTTACCGCCGGGCGAAAACGGCGTTCCGTCGCCGGTTCCGGAAAAATCGATTTGGGATTCGAGAAAGGCCCGGATCGAGCGGAGGGTGTCGCCGAGGCGGGCTTCCTCGTTGTAGGCCGGGACCACCACCGAGAGAATAATCGATTCGTCCGTTCCCGCCATGGCGCTTTCGGTTAAATCCTACTCAAAGTCTTTTCCGGTGCACGGCCGGCCGCGTCGTAACCGGACGTTCACCTGGGGTGGATATGAATTTGAACTGTTCTTCGAACATTCGTCCTCTTGTCGACGAAGATCAATTCATATTCTCCCAAAAATCCCGGTCCCGGCTGCCAATAGAGGACGCCGTCGCGAGAATCAAAGGAGGCCCCGGTCGGGAGGGGCCGAATTTGGCCGAGGAAGACCTGGAAAGCTTCATAGCGGTTTTCGGAGGCGGAGGCTTGACTCAAGATCCGAACCCCGCGACTGATGGACGTTTCTTCCGTCTCGCCGGCGTCCTCTTCGTTCAAGTAAACGGCTATGCGGGTGACCTCGGGGATTGCGATCCGAAGCGCGCCGTCGGCCTCGGGGACAACCCTCTCCGTTTGAGCGGTGTTCGACATCCCCCGCCTCACAAAGACCGGCATCCGCGCGTCTTCCGGCATCCTGACGATTGCGTTCCATGGATCTTCTCCGGCCGCTGGAGATGAACCCGAACTTGGCCCTCCCGGAATGTTCTGAACTGAAAAATACCGGCTCCCGATCCCGTCCGCGTTCCCCCCCGAATCCACAACGCTCCAGACGATTGTGTGGACCGCGTTTGTATAGGTCGTCGTGTTGAGACTATAAAGCCCGATCGCCCCGTTGGAGTTGACATATGCCGGGAACAGTGTCGCGATATCCGCTCGGTAATAGTTATACGTCGGGTGCCCCAAAGGAACTCCGTCCACCCAGACCGTCAGCGTCGATCCGTCGGTCGGGATCGAGTTGGGCATCGGAGTCAGAGCCCAGCCGAAATTGAAATATCCCGCTCCCGAGGCCGTTCCGCCCTGGGTCGGAGTGTCGATCGCCCCGAACGGCAAAACGGCATTGGCATTGTCGCAGATGATCGTCTTCTGCCCCAACAGGACTTCGCGGCCGCTCAGGTCGACGGCGTATGCCAATAGGGTGAACGTCCCGTTTCCGCTGTTGGGCAGGAAGTTGGTCAGCAACATGTAGCCCCAGCCGGCCCGGGTGTTCTGGGGATAACTCGGATAGGCCCCCGCAACATCCGGGCGGGCCCCCTCCACAAACATGGCGTCGCCGACAAAGACCCGGTCCGATGCGTCCGTCCCTCGATAAATTTTCACCGACTGCATCCCGATATCGTCCAGGGCCCATCCTGTCACCGGGATCGAGGAGGCGACCGTCGACCCGTTGGTCGGCGTATCGAACATCCCGAACGGTTGGCTGTCCGCCCCTTGTTCGTAGACTTGAAAATTCACGGTGATGACCCGGGGTGAATTCGTCGCATTCGGGGAGACGACCGTGACCGTCCCCTGGTAGGTCCCCGCCGCAAGGCTTGTATCGGCGATGCCGATCGTCAGAACACCGGCTCCGGTCCCTGTCCCCGGCGTGACGGACAGCCATCCGGCCGACGAAATCGCCGTCCAGTTCAGCGTCCCGCCGCCGGAGTTTGATACCGTCGAGGTTTCAGCGGGAGTTGCCGTCCCGTATTGAACAGAGCCGAAATTGAATGATGTTTTGGAAAGCCCGAGGTGTGGAGCAAACGTTACGGTGACGGTGTAGGCCTGAGTCGATGCATCGGCGGCGGTCACCGTGTAAATGACCGGATTCGTGAAGTTCTTCGCCACCCCGCCGGCCGGGCTGACGGATGTTCCGGCAATGGAAATGCTCGGGACGAGGGCGGTGACGTCCGTCCCGTAGGGAACAGTCAGTGAAACGGTATGGTTCCCTTCATTGATGACCCCGACGACGGCCGGGCTCAAACCGTTGAAATTGAACGCGGTTATGGCCTTATCCGTTTGGGACGCAACCGTTACGGTTACGGTATAGACCTGGGTGGATGCGTCGGCCGCTGTAACCGTGTACGGTACGGGACTCGTGAAGTTTTGGGCTGTTCCGCCGGCCGGACTGACGGATAAGCCGGTAAACGCGATGGTCGGGATTAGGGCGGTGATATTCGTCCCGTAGGGAACCGTCAGGGCGATGGTGTGGGCGCCCTCGTTGATCTGACCGATCGCATCCGGGGTCAAGCCCAAAAAATCAAATCCGGTGATGGCTTTGGAGGAATAGTCCGAGAACGTCCAGCCCAAATCCGTGAGCAGACCTTTGGTCACCGGGCCGGGATTATGCACGGCTGTTCCCGTCTGAATGGAATGCACCATCAACCGATTGGGCGTATTTCTGTATGTTGTGTAATCCAAATGGAGCAGGCTCGTTCCCGGCGCCCAAGTCGACGGGGCGTACAGTTTGACCCTTTGGCCGTTGTTGGCGAACATGGCGTTGGTCCCATGGAACCAGACGGAAGCGGACGTGAAGGCGGAGCCCAGGGTCGCCGAAGGATTGGGATAGATGGCCGTGTTCGTCAACGCGTTCCCACTCTCGTCCCGCAGGAATGTGTCGTAGATATTAGGGTCGCCCCATACCCCCCAACTCCCTTGTCCGCCCGAATAGTCCATCGAACCGCCGAAGTTGAGCCCGTGGGCAATCTCGTGAAGGATGATCGTCATGAGGTCCAGCTCATCATACGGCGTATTCCCATCCGTGCCCAGGTAAAACGGAAAATTCTTGTTATACGTGATGTGCAGGTCGAAGCCGTCCGGAGACAGGTCGGAACCGTGCAGGGCGTTGGCCAACGACGATTCATACCACGTAGAGGCGTTCGGCGCTCCGGAGAAATTTCGATGCGTATCCCCGGAGACGGAGTATCCGATCGTGTATCCGGCCATGTCCGCCCAGCCGATCTTGATCGTGATCGGCACCGATGATTGGACCAGGCTCCCCCATATGGCGGCGGCGGCTTCAACGGCCGCCCGGGCCTCCGCCGGAAATTCAAAACACGGTTCGCCGAACACATCCGATTGGCCGTTTGGGATATAAGTAATGGAGAACGTGGAAGAGGCGGCCTGGGGCCCGCCGGTCGCGAAGGCCGGGGGGGGGATGCGCAAGGGCCGGGCCGGGGGAACCGGATGGGCGATATAAACTCGGGCCGGCGAGCCGTGGCGAATGCTCTTCCCGTCGGTCGAGAGTTCCGGCCTGAGGACGCGCGGGACGGAATATGTAATCCTGATGCCGTCGAGCACCGTCGTATGAAGGGACTTCGGCCGCAATTCCCGCTGTCCCACGGCCAGAAGGGGGGTGAGAACCAATAAAAGGGCGATAAAAATCCGGTCGCGCATGATCACGAAACAACTTTTTTTCATGGTCCCTCCTGGTTCATGATTTGGAAGGGAAAATTCCTGCGCTATAAAATGATGATACTATCGGTCGGAACCGGAGTCAATGAAAAAACCCGGCCGCCGCAGCGCCGGGCCTCACCCGCCCAAGGCCCGAATTTCGTTCATCAGCTCCGTCAGGTCGGAGATTCGCGTCCGGGGGTTGATCAGCGTGCAGCGCAGCCAGGTCCGGCCGGAAAGCTCCGTCTGGACGACGTAGAAACGGCCGTCTTGGAGAAGCCTCCGGCGGATCCGACGCTGGAGCGAATCGAGGTCGGGATCGCCCTCTTGGAGATAACGAAAACAAACGATGTTGCTCTCGGGCTCGACCGCGATTTCGAAATCCCCGGCGGAGCGGAGACGGGCGGCGAATTCCCGGGCCAGGTCCCAGGCGGCCGTGACATATCCGCCGAAAAAGTCCGTTCCGTAGGCGGCCAGGGAAACGAACAGCCGCATCCCCATCATCGTCTTGGTGCATTCCATCGTCCGGTGGGCGTAGTTATACCATTCCTCGGACGCGGATTTTTCAAAAAGATAGGAGGCTTTCTGGGAGAAGGCTTCAAAGGAGTGGCCGCCCTCCCGGAAGACGACGCCGGTGATGAGAGCGGGCATCAGCATGTTCTTGTGGGCGTCCCAGATGAACGAGTCGGCTCTCTCCAAGCCGCGAAGAAGAGGACGGTATTTCGGCGAAAGCAGGGCGCCCGCTCCGTGAGCCCCGTCGACGTGAAGCCAGAGTCCGGCGGAGGCGGCCCAATCGGCGGCCCGCTCCAGGTCGTCATAACTGCCGGTCGCCGTCGAGCAGCCGTTGGCGGCGAGGAGGAACGGCCGGCGGCCGCGGTTCCGGGCCTCGGCCAGGGCCGCCTGGAATCCCTCGGCCGTCATGTGAAATTTTTGATCGACCTCGACCGGGACGACCGCATCCTCGCCCAGGCCCATGACCGCCGCCGAGCGACGGATGGAATAATGACACTGGGCCGAGGCCAGAACGGCCAGGGGCGGCTCGCTTCCGACGCCGCTCCGCCAGATATTGCCCTCCGCGGCGGCCTGCCGGGCGGCCAGAAGCGCGGTCAGGTTGCCGCTCGATCCGCCGCTGGTGAACACGCCGTCGGCCTCCGGTCCGAAACCGGCCAACCCGGCCATCCAGCGGATGAGCTGGCGTTCCATGGCCACGTTGACCGGCCCCATCTCGTAAACAGCCGAGCCGTTGTTGAGAAACTGGCCGGCCATTCCGGCCAGCGCGGCCAGGGGCAGGGCGGTGGTGCATTGGTGGCCGACGAACCGGGGGTGAAGAAGGTCGTTGGACCGGCGGAGAATTTCCGGCAGAAGGTCGGGAAACGCGGCCGC
Source organism: uncultured Eubacteriales bacterium (assembly GCA_964411395.1). Taxonomy (GTDB): domain Bacteria; phylum Acidobacteriota; class Aminicenantia; order Aminicenantales; family UBA4085; genus JAAZPG01. The sequence goes on from CAYPKX010000027.1 coordinate 16,773, forward strand.
CGGTTCGGCGCCGAACCGGTCGGCCCATGAAGCCAGCATCGCCTCCGGCTCCTCCCAGGGATAAGCCCGGGGGCGGCTCTCCGGACGCGACGATGCCAGAAAATCCGCAAGGAGGTCGACGATTTTTTTTCCGTCCCGGCGGAATTCCTCCGGGTCGAAGGCTTTCTCCAACTGAACCTGATAAGAGCTCATGACGGCGGTCCTTACGGCGAAGAGATTCGAGCCGAATATCATACCAGAATCGGTCTTTTCTTTCCGAGGCGGGCCGTGTTAAGATTCCGAGCGTGAAGATCTCCGCGGTTTTGATCACCAGGAACGAGGAAGCGAACATCGAGGCCGCTCTCCGGAGTCTGGACGGTGTTGTTTCCGAAATCATCGTCGTCGACAGCCTCTCGACCGACGCGACATATAAAATCGCCCGCGGTTTCACCTCCAAGGTTTACCAGAGGAAATGGACTAACTATTCGGACCAGAAAAATTATGCCAACGGCCTGGCGGAACATCCCTGGATCCTGTCGCTCGATGCCGACGAGCGTCTCTCGCCCGAACTCCGCGAAGAGATCATCGCCCTGGCTTCGGGAGAGCCGGTCTGCGCCGGATTCTCGATGCCCCGACGGGTGTTTTACCTCGGCCGGTGGATCAAGCATTCCGGCTGGTATCCCGACCGGAAAGTGCGGCTCTTCCGCAAGAACCGGGCTCGCTGGGTCGGCGACTATGTCCATGAAGACCTGGCCGTCGAGGGCGATGTCCGCAAGCTCGAAGGCGATCTTCTTCACTTCACCTATCGCAGCATCTCCGACCACCTGGCCCGGATCAACACGTTTACCGACCTCGGGGCCCAGAAGCTCTACGCCCAGAGAAAAAAGGGCCGGCTCCGGCATCTCCTCCTGGTCCCGCCGGGGCGCTTTATCAAATCCTACATTCTTCGGGCCGGATTTCTGGACGGATTCGCCGGGCTGGTGATCGCCGTCCTCAACGGCTACGGGATTTTCGTCCGCTATGCCAAGCTCCGCGAAATCTGGAAGAAGGGAGAGCGCATTGAGCCTTTTCCAGATTGACGCCGGGCGGGAATGGCGCGGCGGCCAGCGCCAGGTCTTTCTCCTGACCCGGGAGTTGCTGCGGCGCGACTATCCGGCGATCCTCGTCGCTCCGCCCGGGAGCCCGCTCCTGGAAAAGAGCGAAGCCGCGGGCTTCAAGGCCCTTCCTGTCGGAATCAAGAACGACGCCCACCTTCTGGCCGGCTGGAAGATCGCCCGGGCCATGCGTCGAACCCGCTGCGTTCTGGCTCATTTTCATGACGGGCATGCGGCCGGGACGGGGGGCCGAGCCGCCCGGAAAGCGGACGTCCCGATCCGGATCGTTTCCCGCCGGGTCGAATTCCCCCTGAAGGACAACCGGTTTTCCCTGAAAAAATACGCCGAGGCCGACGCGGTGATTGCGATCTCCGAGAGCATCCGCGAAGTCCTGAAGAAAGGCGGCGTTCCAGCCGACCGGATCGAGGTCATTCCCTCCGGCATCGATTTTTCGCCCTTCGCCGAGGTCAAGGAGAAGGATTTTCTCCGCCGCGAGCTTCGTTTCGCCGACGATGATTTTCTTGTCGGGATTGTCGCCCACCTGGAGGACAGCAAGGGCCACCGGACGCTGATCGAGGCGGCCCGGGTCATCAAATCCCGGACGCCGAAAATCAAGATCGTCATCATCGGGAGCGGCTCGCTCGAACTCGAGCTGGCCGAGCAGGCCCGCGGTCTGGGAGTCAACGATCTGGTTTTTTTCCTCGGTTTCCGGGACGATGTGCCCCGGCTTCTGGCCTCCCTGGATGCCTTTGTCATGACCTCCAACGCCGAGGGATTGGGCACGTCGATCATGGATGCCATGGCCTCGCGGCTGCCGGTCGTGGCCACGTACGTCGGCGGCATTCCTGAGGTCGTCTCGGACCAGGAGACGGGAATCCTGATTCCGCCCAAGCGTCCTGAGGACTTGGCGGAAGCCATCTTCAAGCTGTATGCGGACCGGGCCTTCGCCCGCAAGCTCGGCAAACGGGGCTTCGAGGTCGTTCACGAGAAGTTCTCGGCCGAGGCGATGGCCGCCCGGATAGCGGATCTCTATGAAAAAATCGCCCGACGCAAAAACATCAAGCTTAAAGCCTGACGAGCGGGGCATATGCCCCATGGCTGGCCTTAGAAAACCGCTCGTCGGGGGGATCCAAGGGGGCAGGCCCCCTTGGTCGCAGGACGGGATTCATACCCCATCCGAGAAGGGGGGCAGGGCTGCCGGGCTTCCCGGCGCCCGTTGGAGGGGAACGCGAAGCGTTCCCCCCAAAGTTGACGTCCTGATCCGGCCGCTGACGACGCTTTCGGATTTCGAAGGCTGCGTTTTCATCCAGCGGAGGGTCTGGGGCCACCCGGACCTGGACATTACGCCGGTCCACCAGTTCCGGATCGCCGTCCAGACCGGGGCGATCGTCCTGGGGGCTTTCGTCGACGGGAAGATCGCCGGCTACGTCTATTCCTTCCCGGCCGATTTCGGAAAAATCCGGGGCCAGCATTCCCATCATCTCGCCGTCCTCCCTGAAATCCAGGGCCTCGGGCTGGGCAAGACCCTCAAATGGGCTCAGCGAGAGGAAGCGCTGAAGCGGAAAATCGAGCTGATCACCTGGACCTATGATCCGATGCAAGCCCGGAACGCCAATCTCAATATCCACGTTCTCGGCGTCTCCGGCGCCCGGTACCTTCAGGATTTTTACGGCGAGACGCCCGCCCTCGTCCTCGACGCCGGCGTTCCCAGCGACCGGCTTTGGGTCGAATGGTGGATCGCATCGCCCCGGGTCAAGGCCAGAACGAAGGGCGCGCCTGCGGCCCTCGATCCGGAAACGATCCCGAAAGCCCTCGAGCGGGCGGCCGGCGGAACCGGTCCGGAAGCGGGACCCGGCCGGCCGGTTCTGGATCTCAAAGCTTCCCGAGTTCTGGTCGAGGTTCCGAAAAAAGTCCGCGATCTGCCGACGGGAACAGGGATCATCGGCGTCTGGCAGGCGGCCGCGCGCGAAGCGTTCGAGTCCTATTTCGCCCGCGGCTATCGGCTGGACGATTTCCTCTCCGGCGACCGCTCCTTTTACGTTTTGAAGCGAAACCGGTAAACCGCTGATTCCGGGATCGAGCTTCGAGCCCCTCCTTCAAGTAAAATCTGCGCGTCGCAAAAAAGATATGATGAACAGGCCATCTATTTTATTGCGAAATGTCCCCCTGGATATTCCGCGACTCAATAGAAACGATAAATATTTCGCTCACGTTTGACCGCCGGATCTCCAATTCTTGACAAAGAGTTCGATCGCTTATTATAGTCCCTGCATGTTCGTTACCTTTTGTTATTGAGGAAAAAATGAAAATCGAGCGCATCGAACTGTCCATGCTGCGGCTGCCGTACGTCCATTTTTTTGAGACGAGCTTCGGCCGGGCGTACGACCGGACATTCATCCTGATCAAGGTCGAGGCCGAAGGGCTCGCCGGTTGGGGCGAGGGCGTGGCCGAGGAGCGGCCGCTCTACGGCAGCGAAACGACCGAAACGGCCTGGCATGTGATGCGGGATTTTCTCATTCCACTCCTGTTCGAGAAAAAAATCGCCGATCCCGAGGAGTTTGCCCGGGCGGCGTCGGTTTACCGGGGCAACCGGATGGCCAAGGCCGGACTGGAACTGGCTCTCTGGGACCTCAAGGCCAAGGCCGCCGGCGCGCCGCTGCATAAGCTCCTGGGCGGAACCCGGTCGGAAATCGAAGCGGGCGTCAGCTGCGGCATCGAGGACTCGTTGCCCGATCTGGTCGCCCGGGTCGGCTCCTACCTGGATCAGGGCTACCGCCGGGTCAAGATCAAGATCAAGCCGGGCTGGGATACGGCCGCCTGCGCCGCCGTCCGGGAAAAATATCCCGACATCCTGCTTCAGGTCGACGCCAACGGAGCTTATAAGGTCGAGGACATGGACACGCTCGCCGCCCTCGATGCTTTCAACCTTCTCCTGGTCGAGCAGCCCTTCGCCCCCTACGACCTCTGGGACCACGCCAAGCTCCAGAAGCGGATGAAAACCCCGCTCTGCCTGGATGAAAGCATTCTTTCGGCCGACACCGCCCGGGCGGCGATCGAGATGGGCAGCTGCCGGATCGTCAACATCAAGGTCGGCCGGGTCGGCGGCCCGGTCGAGGCCGTCAAGATCCACGACCTCTGCCACAAGGCCGGGGTCCCGGTCTGGTGCGGCGGGATGCTCGAGTCCGGCATCGGCCGGGCCCACAACCTCCATCTGGCCTCGCTGCCGAACTTCTCCCTGCCCCACGACCTCTCGGCCAGCCGGCGCTATTACCAGGAAGACATCATCGATCCGTTCATCGAGCTTTCCGGCCCGGGGCTGATCCGCGTGCCTGACGGCCCGGGAATCGGGGTCAACCCGGTCGCCTCGCGAATCGAAAAGGCGACCATCCGCCGGAAGGCATTCCGGCCGGGCTGAGGCTTGCCTTTTCGTGGCACGAACGTTATACTCCGTGTCACGGAGATCGTGAATGACCGCCGAACTGACCGCCCTTGTCGCCACCGCCGGCACCCTCGGCTTTCTTCATACCCTGGCCGGCCCCGACCATTACCTGCCGTTTGTCGTCCTGGCCAGGGCCCGGAAATGGCGGACGGGAAAAACGGTGGCCGTGACCGTTCTCTGCGGCCTGGGCCACGTGGGAAGCTCCATCCTCATCGGGGCGATCGGCATCGCCTTCGGCCTAGGCCTGGCCAGGATCGAAGTCTTTGAAGGCGTCCGGGGCGACCTGGCCGCCTGGGCCTTCATTCTCTTCGGCCTGGGCTATTTTCTCTGGGGGCTGAACCGGGGGCTTCGAAACCGGGGGCACCATCATATTCATGTCCATAAAGACGGCACCGTCCACCAGGACCATCCGTCCGTCCCTTCCGAGGTCCGGGCCGGCCATGTCCATCCCGAAACCAAACCGGCCAGCCTGACCCCCTGGATCCTTTTCACGATTTTCGTCTTCGGCCCCTGCGAGCCGCTGCTCCCGCTCCTGATGTTTCCGGCGGCGAAGGAAAGCCTCGGCGGCGTCGTCCTGGTGGCTGCGGTGTTCAGCCTGACCACGATCCTGACGATGACGGCCCTGGTCCTTCTGCCTTTGGCCGGTTTGAGAGTCCTGCCGATGGCCTTCCTCGAGCGCTACATGCATGCCGTCGCCGGATTCACCATCCTCGCTTGCGGCCTGGGGATGGTCTTCCTGGGCCTTTGACATCGTTTTTTTCTTTGTTTAGACTCTTCCGGATGGCTCCATGAACAGGATTCCGACCGTGCCAAACGCCCGATCCGCCTCTCCCTTCCTCCGGACCGCCCTGGCCGGATCCGCGGCCGCGGTTTTAGTTCTGGCCGCGCTGGCCGGGGCTTCATCTTTTCAGGCGGACGCCGTTCTGATCGGGCCCCAGCCGAAAGCGAAAATCGTCCAAGCCGTTCCCGACTGGTCCCGGTTGGCCAAGAGCTATGAGCCGAATGAGCGGATCGTCCTCGGTTTTCAGAATTTCGATAAATCCGCCCGGATCCGGGTGTTTGTCGGGACGTGGGATACGAAAGGGAAGTCGGTCGTCGCGGCTTTCCTCAAGACCGTCGAGGCGGCCGGCAACGCCATGATCAGCGTGGATTGGATCGGCGTGTCCCGGGACTTGAAAGAACCCGCGGCGGATCTCAAGTCCTATGGGGTGAAAAAAGTCCCCACCATCATTGTCTGGGTGGATGGGGAGGAGAGAGGCCGCATCGTGGAAGTCCCCCAGACGACGGTCGAGGAGGATCTGGCCGGGCTGCTTCTGGAGATCCCGTCGCCCGATGCCGATATGGAATACTTCCGGGTGACCCCCCATTCGCACCTGGCGATCGATTGCACGCCCTGCCATCTTCCCGTCCGGGGGAAAGCCCGGCGGCCCGCCGCCTGATTTTTCTCTTTGTTTTCCCGGGGGGATGGGCTAAAATGCGGGTGGCTTGAAAGGAACCGCCATGCCTGAATCAACTCTTCCCGGCATCCTGCACCGAAGCGCGGAGCTTTATGCCGGACGAAATTCCCTCTCTTTCTACGACGAGACGCCACTGACGTATCGTCAGCTCAAGGAAAAAGTCGACCATATCGCCGCCTTTCTGGCCGAACGGGGCGTCGTCCACGGCGACCGGGTGGCCATCCTGAGCGAAAACGGGCCTCATTGGGGCGTCGCTTTTCTGGCCATCACCACGTTGGGCGCTGTGGCCGTTCCTGTCCTGACGGATTTTCATGCCTCCGAGATCCAACACGTTCTCCGCCATTCCGAGGCCAAGGCGATTTTCGTGTCCGAGAAGCTTTTCGGCAAGATCGATGAAGCCGGTTTGGAACACCTCGAAATCCGGATCCTGATCGACGATTTTTCCGAAATCAAGCCCGATATCAACAAGGACAAGCTCCGCCGGCTGATCGCGGAGGGGAGCCACGAGCTCCGAAAAATCAAGACGATGGTCTTCAAGTTTCTGGGGAAAATCCCCTCCAAGGTCCGGGAAGACGACCTGGCCTCGATCATCTACACGTCGGGGACGACCGGCCATTCCAAGGGCGTGATGCTGACCCATCGCAACATCGTCAGCGATGCCGTGGCCACAACCCGGCTGGTCGACGTGACGGCGGAGGACCGGTTTCTCTCGGTCCTGCCCCTGGCCCATGTCTACGAATGCACCCTCGGCCTGGTTACGACCATGATGCAGGGCTCGGCGGTCTATTATCTGCATAAGCCGCCGACGGCTGCGGTCCTGCTTCCGGCCCTGGAAGCCATCCGTCCGACCTGCATTTGTTCCGTTCCCTTGATCATTGAGAAAATGATCCGGGCCAAGGTTTTCCCCGCCCTTCGGGGCAAGGCCCTGATCCGCTGGGCCAGCCGGGTTCCTTCCCTCCGCCGGAAAATCTATCACAAGGCCGGGGCGAAAGTCCGGGCGGCTTTTGGCGGAGAGCTGAAGATGTTTTGCATCGGCGGCGCGGGCCTGGCCCCCGACGTGGAGGATTTTCTGATCGAGGGCGGATTCCCCTATTGTATCGGATATGGCCTGACCGAAACGGCGCCGCTGGTCACCGGAACGAAGCCGTTCGAGACCCGGCCCCGGTCGGCCGGCCGGGCCCTCGACGGCGTCGAGATTCGGATCGCCGATCCCAATCCCGAGACCGGGGCGGGGGAGATCCTCGTCCGCGGCCCGATGGTCATGCAGGGCTATTATAAAGACCCCGAGAAAACCGCTGAAATCCTGTCCCCCGACGGCTGGCTCCGGACCGGGGATTTGGGAACCCTGGACGACGGAGGCTATCTCTACATCAAGGGCCGGTCGAAAAACGTCATCATCGGGCCGAGCGGGGAAAACATTTATCCCGAAATCATCGAATCGGTAATCAACCGGTCCGATGCCGTTCAGGAATCGCTCGTTTACGAGCAGCAGGGCAAGCTGGTGGCCAGAATTCATCTCAACTACGAGGCCCTGGATGCGTTTTTTACCGAGAAAAAGCTGACGCCATCCCAGATTCGGGAGTACATCCATAAAACGCTCGAGGACATTAAATCCAGGGTCAACGAGGGCGTTTCGTCGTTTTCCCGGATCAGCCGGGTCGTCGAGCAGACCGAACCGTTCGAAAAAACGCCGACCCAGAAGATCAAACGCTATCTTTACGTCGAAAGGATGATCGACGGTGAAGGGGCGATCGGCGTTTGATCAGGCGGCTCCCCTTTGGCGGTCCTTTTCCTCCCCTTCAGGGGTGAGGGAAAGTTTCGAATATCACCCGCCGTTTCACCCGGCCGGGGTATGGCCGGGGCTCTCCCCTCTGTTAGGATATGAGCGGAGGTCTTTTCGAATCGGGCGATGAAGATCACAATCCGGGTCTTGAATCCTAATCCGCGGGCTCGTCCGCGTCCCGATCCGGTTGTTTCGACCGAAAAGATCGAAAAGCCCGAATCGCCCAAAACCGCCCCCGAAAAATCCCCGGTTCCCAAGCCGAAAAGCGGCGGAAAACGGGAAGCGAACATCTCGGCGGCGACCGAGGCCGCCGCCGTGGCCGTGGCTCGGGAGTTGAAACGACTCCAGTCCCTGGCCGAACGGCCGCCGTCGGGGGGACGCGCTCCCGACCAGGGGGCGCCGGCCCGTCCCGCGGCCTCCCCGGCCTCCCGGCAAACAGCCGTCCCGTCGCCTTCAACCGATGATTCGGACGAGTTCCTTCAGCCGGGCTTCGGTCTCGAGGATGAACCGGGCCTTTCGGCCATCCAGACCCGGTTCAAGATTCTGATCGTCGATGACGATCCGATCATCGTCCGGCTGCTGACGCATTTTCTGGCCAAGTCCAACTATGATGTGAAATCCGTGAATGAGGGCATGGAGGGATTGAAAATCGCCTTTGCCGAAAAGCCGGATCTCATCCTCCTGGACGTCATGATGCCGGGCATGGATGGATTCCGGTTTCTCGAGCTCCTCAAAAAGGGAAAACGATTTGCCAACGTCCCGGTCCTGATGATCAGCGCCCTGGTCGAGGAGGACCAGGTCCTCCGGGCCCTGGAAGCGGGGGCGACCGATTACATCGTCAAGCCGTTTTCGTCCCGGATCGTTTTAGCCAAGGTCCATAAGGCGCTGAAAGACCTCCTGTGAATCATTTCGCCGTCTATTGGGCGCCCCGGATTCTTCTGGGCTTCGGACTGTTCGTCCTGGGGCTGTTTCTCTTCATCATCCTCCGGCGGCTCAACCTTCAGCGCCGGGAGAAGACCTTCACCCTGCGGTACAAACAGATCGAGCGCGATATCATCGGCGTCCTGTACACGACCGACGAGATGGACATCGCCCGGATCGCGGTGAAATACCGGACCTGGCCGGACGTCCTGACGGCCGTCCTCGTCAACCTCGTCCGGATCGTCGGAGGGGATGAAAAGATCATTCTGAAGACCATCTTCGCCCTGACCCTTCGGGACGACCTGATCGTCGACCTGGAATCGGGCAATTACCGCCGCCGGCTGACGGCGACCCGGCTGCTGGGAATGTTCGCCGATCCGGCCAATGTCCCGGCGCTCCTCCGCCGGCTGCGGGACAAGCCGACGATCCAGTTCGCCGCGGTCAATTCGATCGCCGGGTTCCCCGACGAGCGGGTGCTCGATTTCGTCTTCCGGGCCTTCGAGGCGGATCCCAATCCCAATATCCATCACTTCACCGATATCGTCTCCAAACACGGCCTGGCTTGCGAAAGCTACGTCCGGGAGGCCCTCCGCAAACCCCTGCCCCCGGTCAAGCTCGGGATCCTGATCGAGATGATCGGGCTCATTCCGGCCCGTTCGCTCTATCCGGACATCATCGTCTTCGCCGCCCATGCCGACAAGGAAGTCCGGATCAAGATCGCCCGGGCCCTGGGCCGGCTTCTGATTCCTGATTCCTTCGAGGTCCTGGCCGCCCTGGCCGAGGATCCGGAATGGGAAGTCGAAGCTCAGGCCGTCCGAAGCCTGGGCCGGCTCAATAACCCGGCCGCCCTGGAGGTTCTGGCCCGGGGGCTCCATTCGCTGTCCTGGCATGTCCGGAACAATTCCAAGGACGCCCTCCTCGACATGGGGATGCCCGGGATGCGCAAGCTGCAGGAGGTCTCGGCCACGACCCAGGATCCTTTCGCGGCGGACATGGCCGAAATGGGTCTGGAAGAAGCGGAAGGATTGAGGAGCGCCTGATGATTGCGGCGATCAATGCCTTCCTGACTCTGGTCTCCAACGGGATTCTGGTCTATTTTTTCGCCATCAACGCCCTCTACGCCCTGTTCATCATCCTCTCGGTCATCGGCATCATCCGCCACAACACCCTGTTGAAATACGTCACGCTGAACGACATGTTCGCCCAGCCCCTGGTCAAGCCGGTCTCGGTCATCGCCCCGGCCCATAACGAGGAGGCGACCGTCGTCGACAACGTCCGGTCCCTCCTCGGTCTGGAATATCCCGTTTATGAAATCATCATCGTCAACGACGGTTCGTCGGACCAGACGCTGGAACGCCTCATCCAGGCCTTCCATTTCAAAAAAACGAAGCGGGTCTTCCGGAAGGTCATCCCGACAAAACCGGTCCGGGGCATCTACCTGTCGCCGATCGCCCCGAAGCTGGTCCTGGTCGATAAGGAAAACGGACGCAAGGCCGACGCCCTGAACGCCGGGCTCAATGTCGCCCGGTTTCCCCTGTTTTGCGCCATCGATTGCGATTCCGTCATCGACCGGGACGCTCTTCTCAAAATGGCCCGGCCGTTCCATGAGGATCCCGACCGAACGGTCGGCGTCGGCGGCGTTGTTCGTCTCAGCAACGATTGCCTCATCAAAAACGGCCAGATCGAGAAAGTCAACATGCCCAAAAGCTGGCTGGCCCGGATCCAGATCGTCGAATACCTTCGGGCCTTTCTGGGGAGCCGACTGGGTCTCAGCAAAATCGGAAGCCTTCTGATCATCTCCGGAGCATTCGGGATGTTCCGCAAGGACGTCGTTCTTCAATGCGGCGGTTATGATCACAAGGCAATCGGCGAGGACATGGAGTTGGTCGTCCGCATAACCCGGAAACTCAGAGAAAAGAAAACCAATTTCCGGATCAAATTCATCCCGGATACCCTCTGCTGGACGGAAGGGCCGGAGAACTGGAAAATACTGAAAAGCCAGAGGAACCGCTGGCAGCGCGGCCTGATCCAGGTTCTCCAGGCCCACCGGAGCATGGCCTTCAATCCGCGGTTCGGAGTGACGGGTTTGTTCGCCCTGCCGTTCTACCTCGTGTTTGAAATGTTGAGCCCGCTCATCGAAATGTTCGGCTACCTGATCCTTGTGTATTTTATCGCGGTCGACGGCCTCAATACGCCTTTCGCCATCAAGCTCTTCTTCCTGGCGATCGTGGCCGGGATGTTCCTCTCCCTCTCGGCCATCCTCCTCGAGGAGTACGCCGAAAAGCGGTTCCCCCGGCTTCGCGACGTTTTGATCCTCTTTACCAGCGGCCTGGTGGAAAATCTCGGCTACCGCCAGGTCATCGCCTTCGTCCGGGTCAAGGCCTTTCTGGACGTCGTCAAGGGCAAGCAGGGCTGGGGCACGATGCAGCGCAAGGGTTTCTCCACCGCCAAGAAGCCTTGAGAAATCCTCGAGTTTCAGGACAGATGCAGGTTGAGGCGGGCGACAAGACCTTTGCGGCCGGCCGCCCAGGCGGCGCTGCCCCGTTTGGCGAAAGAAATCGTGTGGAAGCCTGCGAGGCCGGGGATCGGGGCCCAGGTTTTTCCCAAATCGACCGAAAAGTCC
>CAYPKX010000027.1:28078-28289 GCA_964411395.1 uncultured Eubacteriales bacterium
TTGGAAACCGACGCGTTTTCCGCCATCGAGGCTTCGTCCCGGTAGTCGCCGCCGACGGTGATTCCCGAAAAGACGTTAAAGAAAAAAACCGAAAATCCGCCGGTCGAGGATAATCCCTCTCGCAGGGCCGAAGGCGCGGCTTCCCAGTTCCGGCCCCTGTCGCTCGAACGCCAGATCCGGGATACGATTCCCCCGGTGCAAAACCAGGCCC
>CAYPKX010000028.1:0-1454 GCA_964411395.1 uncultured Eubacteriales bacterium
AACCGGAGCGGCCGAATATCATGGAACGGCATGGCCAAACGCGCGCTCGGACGAGCGGCCGGGATCGCCGCGGCGGTCCTCGCCTGCGGAATTCTGCCGGCCTCCGGATACACTCCCGCCCCCCGCCCTCCGCTCGAAGTGGAGTGGATCGTGACGATGACGGTTTCGGCCAGGGGAGAATATGCCCTCGAGTCCCGGGCCCGGGCCAACGGCCGTTATGCGCTGAAAATGACCTGGACGGGCGGGCTGGAGCGCGACGGAGAGGATTACATCCTTCTCAAGGGAAAAGCGGCGTTGACCGAATGGAGCGCCGAGGAATCGGCCTCCGCGCCCGGCGGAATCCAGGTGCTTACAACCGATGATTTCGAGGAAACGCCGGAGCTGAACGTCGCCTATGCCCTCGTCCAGGGGGGACGCCTCCATCTGAGCTTCATCGTCCGGGGATTCGAAGTCCCGCTGTCCCTTCCGGGCAGCATGTTTTATCTCCAAATGCCGGCATCGGCCGAGAGCCAGGAGCGGCCGGGCGGAGTCAACTACAACGGCTATGTTAAAACCGGTTCGAATGCGATCGTGATGGATAATCCGGCCGGGGCCGCAGGCCCGCAGGAAAAGACCTTTCGCTGGACCTGGCTCCGGCGGGCGGGGATATCGGTCACCAACCGCGGCTACTTCGAGATGAACCGGCACGAGGCCGAAGTGACCGTTGTCATCCGGCCGGCCGGATCCCAAAAATAATCCGCTGATTTTCGGGCCGAACGGCGTTCGGCGCTCTCTTCCCGCACAATCGAGACGGCCGGGAGCCGTCCCCTCCGGGGAGGAGGTTCGGATCCGAGACGGACTTGCCCCCCGGCCGAAGAGCGGATGGAAAGCGTTCTTTTCTCGATTCAGGCCGGTCAGGCCCGGGGGTGAAATTTATCGTACACGCGCCGGAGCCGTTCCCGGCTGACATGGGTGTAGATCTGAGTCGTCGTGATCTGGCTGTGCCCCAGCATCATCTGGACGGAGCGGAGGTCGGCCCCGTGCTCCAGAAGATGCGTGGCGAACGAATGCCGGAGCACGTGGGGATGGACTTTCGCCAGCAAGCCGGCCTTTTGGGCGCGTCCCTTCATCATCTTCCAGAATCCCTGGCGGGTGAACGCCTTCCCCCTCCGGGTGAGAAAGAGGGCCTCGCCGTTTCCCTTGGAGGCCAATTCCGGCCGGGCCTTATCCAGATACCGGGCGACGGCCTTGGACGCCGATTTGCCCAGGGGGACGATCCGCTCCTTGGCCCCTTTTCCGCGGCACAAGATGAACGCGTCCTTCAGCCGGACGTCGGCCGGCCGAAGGGCGATGAGCTCGGACACGCGCAATCCCGCAGCGTACATCACTTCCAGCATCGCCCGGTCACGAAGGCCGCGGGAATCGGCCGGATCGGATTTTTCCGCTGAGATCGAGCAAAAAACGCGAATCGGCCT
>CAYPKX010000028.1:1464-28181 GCA_964411395.1 uncultured Eubacteriales bacterium
GTTTTGACTTCGGATTCGGAAAGGCACTTGGGAAGGGCCGACCACATCTTCGGCGCCGTCAAGTGGACGGCGGGATTTCGATCCAGACGGCCGTCGACAAGGAGAAACCGGTAAAACGATTTGAGAACGGAAATCCGTCGGGCCAGAGAACGGGCCCCCAATCCGGACTTGCTTTCCCCCCGAACAAAGCCTGTCAGCTCGGATTCCCGGGCGCCGGCCCAGGTTTTTTTCTCCCGGGAGAGAAACTGGAGAAACCGGTCGAGGTCGCGGCCATAGGCGGCCCGGGTATTTTCGGACAATCCCTTCTCGACTGAAAGGAAGCGAAGATACTCGGCCCGGATTCCGTCCGACGACGGCGCGGAGATCATTCGAGGAAGGACAGGTTCTCCCGCTCCCGGCCGATGGACGTCAGCGGGCCGTGGCCGGGCAGGACCTCGAGATCGTCGGGAAGCGTCATCAATCGCTCACGGATGGACCGCTCGATTTGACTCTGGTCGCCGCCCGGAAGGTCCGTCCGGCCGACACCCTCAAAAAAGAGCGTATCGCCCGAGAGGAGAAATGTCCCGGCCAGGAGGCTGATGCTCCCCGGAGAATGTCCCGGAGTGTGGATCACCCGCACAACGCCCTTGCCGACGGCAATCTCATCCCCGTCCTTGAGGAGCCGGTCGGGGGGCGGAGAATCCTTGGCCCCGAGAAACAGGCTCAGTTCGAGCTGGTTGATCCGGTTTTGATGATCCTTGTCTCCGGAGTGCAAATACAGGGGAACGTCATATTTGTCCTTCATATCCCTGTTGGCCCCGATATGGTCGATATGGCCGTGGGTGTTGAGAATGCCCATGGGCTTCAACCCCTCCTCGGCGATGACCGGGAAGATGCGGTCGGCATCGGCCCCGGGGTCGACGATCAAACATTCCCGGGTTTCTTCGTCGAACACGAGATAGCAGTTGGTCTCGAGAGGGCCGACGACGATCATCAAGTATTTCATCTCTTCGTTCTCTCTCCGAAGGCCATCATAGGTGGAATTCTCCGGCCCTGTCAAGCCGGTGAAGGCCCTCTAACCGATAGCCGGGTGATTTAGGGGGAATCGGGCCGGGCGTCTTCCGTCTATGCGGACCGCAGCGGCCGAATTCGTTTTTCGACCGGCCGGAGATGGGATATAATGCCGGCGTGTCGAACACCCGCCCCTGGCAGCTTGAAATCGCCCGCCGGTCCCTGAAAAAGAAAGAAAAGATCGACCTGATTGAAAAAAGGGTGGCGGTCGGACCAAACGATATTTGTCTCGACCTCGGCTGCGCTCAGGGGATTCTCAGCTGGTTTCTCCGGAAAAAGGGCGGCCGTTGGGTCCATGCGGACCTCGATTTCGAAAATCTTCGAACCAGCCGGGACCTCCTCGGCTCCGGCTTCGTTCAAATGGAGGCGCCCGGCCTTCCCTTCAAGTCCGGTTCGTTCGACCGGCTTTTCTGTCTCGATTTCCTCGAACATGTGGACGACGACCGGGCGACCGCCGAGGAAATCGCCCGGGTGCTGAAACCCGGCGGGACGCTGGTCCTCATCGTTCCCCGGACCGGACCGTTCATCGTGATGCAAAAAATCCGCCCGGCCGTCGGTCTGAAACTCGAATTCTACGGCCATAAACGGGAAGGGTATTCCCTCCCCGACCTGGAAAGGATTCTCGACCGGGCCGGCCTCCGGATCACCCGGTGCACGACCTATTCCCGCTTCTTCACCGAACTGCTCGAGCTCGCCCTCAACGCCCTCTACGTGAATTTTTTCTCGGCCAAGCCCGAAGCCAGGCTCCGCGACGGCCATATCCGGCCGGCCACTCCGGGGGAATTCGCCGCCCAAGGCAAGGCTTTCAAGCTGTACAAATTGGTCTACCCGATCTTCCGGTTGTACGCAAAGCTCGACACCCTGCTGTTCTTCCAGCGAGGATATGCCCTCATGGTCTGGGCGAAAAAAAAGACGTCTTGATTCGACAAGGAGTGTTCCGATGGCCATCGTTTTGGACGGAAAAAGCCTGACTCTGGAAAAGCTCGTCCGCATCGCCCGCGGCGGCGAAGCCGTCGAGGTATCACCCGATTCCCTGGCCAAAATCAAAGCCTGCCGGACGATGCTCGAGGAAAAGATCAAAGCCGGGGAAATCATGTACGGCATCAACACCGGAATCGGGGAGTTCTCCGAGGTCGTCCTCAACGACGAACAGGTCAACCAGTTCCAGAAATACCTGATCTACAACCATGCCGCCGGGATCGGGGATCCCGCTCCGATCGAGCATGTTCGGGCGGCCATGGCCGGACGAATCAACGTCCATGCCCGGGGACGCTCGGGCTGCCGCCCGGAGATCACCCGGACATATGTCGAGATGCTCAACAAGGGGGTCACGCCCGTGGTCTGCCAGAAAGGTTCGGTCGGCGCCTGCGGCGACCTGGCCCCCATGTCCCAAATCGCTCTCCTTTTGATGGGCGAAGGCGAGGCGTATTTTCGGGGCGAACGCCTCGCCGGGCGGGAGGCCATGGAGAGGGCCGGGATCCCGATCCCGGGGCTTCAGGCCCGGGACGGGCTGGCGGCCATCAACGGCAGCAACCTTCTGACGGCCATCTCCGCCCTGACGCTATACGACATGGATCGCTTCCTGAAACAGGCCGAAATCGCGGCGACGATGTCGATCGAAGCTTTGATCGGAAACCTCAAGCCCTATGACGTCCGGCTTCACGAAGAACGGGGATTCCCGGGTTCGATCCGCTCGGCTAAAGCAATTCTCAAATGCCTGGCCGGAAGCGATCTGACTTCGGGAAAGATGAAAACCAAGGTCCAGGACGCTTATTCGATGCGGTCCACTCCACAGGTCGTCGGGGCGGCCCACGACGCCCTGGCGCATGCCCGGCGGCAAGTCGAAATCGAGCTCAACGCCACCGCCGACAATCCGATTTTCCTGACCGAAAACAAATTGACCCTGACCGGGGCCAATTTTCAAGGTTCGCCCGTGGCTCTGCCGATGGAAATGGCCGGGGCGGCGATCACCATGGTTTGCGTCCTGAGCGAACGGCGGCTCAACCGGCTGACCAATCCGGCCCTCAGCGTCGGCCTGCCCGCGTTCCTGACGAAAGGGGCGGGGCTTTTTTCAGGGATGATGCTGAGCCAATATACGGCCGACAGCCTGATTGTCGAACAGCGGATCCTCAGCGCCCCGGCCTGCATCCAATCGATTCCGGCGGCCGCCGATCAGGAGGATTTCGTTTCGATGGGGATGAACACGGCCTTGAAGAACCTCCAGATTATGGAAAACGCCTACGGCATCCTGGGCATCGAATTCATGGCCGCAGCCCAGGGCCTGGACTTCCGGGAGTTCACCCCGGGCGCGGGGACCCGGGCGGCCAAGGCCGTCGTCCGCCGCCATATCGCCCGGCTGGACGAGGACCGGCCCCTGAACATCGATCACAATAAAATGAAAACCCTGGTCAAATCGGGAGAAATCCTGGACGAGGTGGAAAAGGCGGTCGGGTCGCTCGGATAAAAGGACTGGACAGGGCCGGGAGTTATCCGTTACCCTGAACATGCGGCCTTCGCCGCAGGGACAAAACCAATGGATCGTTTGAACTCGCTCCTTTTCGATATCGCCGTTCCGGCGGGCATCCTGGTCTTCAGCGTCCTGGCCGGGATGCTTCTCCAGCGGTACGTCTCCCGAAAGCTCCGGGCCGCCGCCCAAAAGACGGTTTCACGTTGGGACGACGTTCTGATCCATTCCCTGCGGGGCGTCATCATCGTCTGGTCGCTCCTCCTCGGGATCTCGATCGTCCTGTCGTTCATCACCCTGCCGGCGATCGCCCACCTTCTCATCCGAAAAGCCCTGATTCTGGCCGCCGTCGTCTCGACGACCGTCTGGGTTGGACGGGCGGCCGCCGGTTATGCCGACCTCTACATCGTCCGCATCGCCGGCGTTTCCTCCTCGATTTTCAAAACGCTGGCCGTCCTCATCATCGGCCTCGTCGGGCTTCTGATCATCCTGGACGAGCTCGGAATCGCCATCGCTCCGATCATCACCGCTCTTGGCGTGGGCGGACTGGCCGTCGCCCTCTCCCTTCAGGACACCCTGGCCAACCTTTTTGCCGGTCTCCACATCCTGATGTCCCGCAATATCCGGCCGGGCGATTATCTCCGGCTGTCCTCCGGCGAAGAGGGCGTCGTCCAGGACATCACCTGGCGGAATACGACTCTCGTCGAATTGGGAAACAACCTCGTCATCATTCCCAACAAAAAGATGACGGAAATGACCCTCCGGAACTTTTCCCTGCCGGATCCCGCGACCGGGATTCTCGTCGATTTCAAGCTGTCCTACGGAACGGATTTGTCCTCGGTCGAGAAGATGATCGTCGAAGAAGCCCGGGACGTCCTCCGGGACATCCCGGGGGGAGCGGACGGTTTCGAACCGTTCGTCCGCTTCAATCTCCTCGGCGACTGGAATATCGGAGGGACGGTCATTCTCCGGGTATCGGAGTACACCCGCCAATACGAAATGAGAAGCGTGCTCATCCAACGGCTTCGCGAGCGTTTCTCGCGGGAAGGGATCGCCGATCCCGTTCCCGCCGAGCCCGTTCGCCGCGCATCCGCCGACCGCCCCTGACCGAAAAGCCGCCGCGGGAAAAGGAGGGCTCATGATTTGGACGGGCCAAAGCCTCAAGGACCTTGTCCGGGAGAAGGTCGGAAACCACAAGTTTCTGGTCGTTTCGAACCGGGAGCCGTTCATCCACATCTATGGAGACACGGGGATCCGGTGCCTGACTCCGGCCAGCGGCATGACCGTCGCTCTCAATCCGGTGATGATGGCCTCCGGGGGAACATGGATCGCGGCCGGGATGGGAGACGCCGACCGGGAGACGGTCGATGCCCGCGACCGGCTGGCCGTCCCGCCGGAGGATCCGCGTTACACCCTCCGCCGGGTCTGGCTGACCAAGGAGGAAGAGGAAGCCTATTATTACGGTTACGCCAACGAGGGGCTTTGGCCGCTCTGTCATATCGTCCACGTCCGGCCGGTGTTCCGGGCCGGGGATTGGGATTTCTACCGGAAAGTCAACGAGCGGTTCGCCGACGTCGTCGTCGAGGAGCTCGACGAGGACCAGGGTTTTGTCTTCATTCAGGATTATCATTTCGCCCTGTTGCCCCGCCTGATCAAGGAGCGTCGGCCCGACGTCGTCGTCGCCCAGTTTTGGCACATTCCCTGGCCCAATCCCGAAACGTTCCGGGTTTGCCCTCAGGCTGAAGAATTGCTTTGGGGGCTTCTGGGGAACGATATTCTCGGTTTTCACATCCGCTATCATGGAATGAATTTTCTCGACTCCGTGGATCGTTTTCTCGAAGTCCGGGCGGATCGCGAGCGCATGTCCGTCTTCAAGGAGAACCGGGAAACCATGATTCGGTCGTTTCCGATCAGCGTCGACGCCGAAGCCATCGAGCGCCTTTCGGATTCGCCCCCGGTTCGGGCCGCCGCCGAGCGCATACGCCGGGATTTCCGGTTCAAGGACAAGATCCTCGCCGTCGGAGTGGAACGGATCGACTACACCAAGGGCATTCTGGAGCGCTTCCAGGCCGTGGACCGGTTTCTGGAGCGCCATCCCGCCTACCGGGGCAAATTCGTCTTTCTTCAGCTCGGCCCTTTGTCGCGGATCCATATTCCGGCCTACCAGGCTTACAACGACTCCCTTTATCGGCAGATGATCGAAATCAATGACAAGTGGCGGGCCGGAAACTGGCAGCCGATCCACTTTCAAAAAAGCCACTTTGAGCTCCCCGACGTCCTGGCTCACTTCCGGGCGGCCGACGTCTGCCTGGTCAATGCCGTCCATGACGGCATGAATCTGGTGGCCAAGGAATTCGTCTCTGCGCGAACGGACGAACAGGGGATGCTCATCCTCAGCCGGTTCACCGGCTCGGCCAGGGAGCTGGTCGACGCTCTGCTCGTCCATCCTTATGACATCGAAGAAATCGCCGAGGCCATCCGCGCGGCCGTCGAGATGGAGCCCGGCGAAAAAACCGCCCGGATGAGAAGGATGCGCGAAGCCGTCCGGGCGAACAACATCTACCGCTGGGCCGGCAAGATCGTCGAAAGCATGAGGAGGCTGGTCTGATCATGGCTCAACCGTTCGTTTTCCACCTCCAACTCACCCAGATCGAGCTCCTCGGCCGGCGGGCCGCCAACATCACCGAGCTCCGCCGCCATTTGAAAGAGATCCCCGACTCGTCGATCTTTTACCATACCCACCACCGGCTCCGGCAGCATGTCCTTCGGTCCCCCGAGCCGCCCAATGATTTTGCTTACTGGATCACCAAAGCCCTGGGTTTGGCGAAAATGGCGGAAATCTTTTCCAGTCTTCCCTTCGCCTCATTCGGGAGCATCGCCGAGATCCGGCGGGCCTTGATCGCCCCGCTCGACGCGTTCCTCCTCGAGGAAAACGGACATCGGCCCCAATCTCCGTCCGGAATGGAGTTTCATTTTCTCGACGGCCGGATTTTTCTCCTGCCGACCGGCTTGGAAGCCCGGTCGCCGGAGGAATTTCCCTCGGCCATCAGCCGGGCGCCTTTCGGCTCGATCCAATATCACGTGTTCGCGCCCCGGTTGGGGCTGGCTCCGCCGGAACACGATTTTGCGGCCTGGTTCGAGGCTTGGGGCCTCAACGAGATCGCCCGGCACATCCGCCGGCTGGATCCCTACACCATGACCCTGGACGCCCTTCGGCTCAACATTCGGGAAAAGGCGGTCGGCCATGTCGCGGCTTGAAGAATACGATCCCATTGTCGGTCCCGAGCGGATCGAGGTCCTCCGGGCACTCGGGGCCCGGCTGGCCGGCCGGGTGGTCCAGAACATCAATTCGACGGCCGTGGGCGGCGGCGTCGCCGAAATTCTGACCCGGATGATGCCCCTCCTCAAGGAACTCGGCGTCGAGGCCCGCTGGGACGTCATCCGGGGAGATGAGCGCTTTTTCGCCGTTACCAAAGCCATGCACAACGGGCTGCACGGCGTTCCCTCGCCGTTCACCGAGGAGGACCGCCGGGTTTTCCGGGAGACCACCCGGGCCAACCTGGACCATATTCCATCCTGGGGGGATTTTGTCTTCATTCACGACCCTCAGCCGATCGCCCTCATCAACGAGATCGACCGGGAGAAACACCTCTGCGCCTGGCGCTGTCATATCGATTTCACCGACCCTCAACCGGACATCTGGCAGTTTCTCAAGGGTTACATCGAGTCCTACCGGGCGGCGGTCTTCTCGGCGCCGGCCTTCGCCCGTCCGCTGGGCGTCCGGCAGGTCCTGATCTCTCCGTCGATCGATCCACTGGCCGACAAGAATAAAGAGTTGCCCCGGGAGGTCATCGACGAGGTTTGCGCCCGCTTCGGACTCGACCGGTGCCGGCCGATCGTCACCCAAATTTCGCGGTTCGATTATCTCAAAGACCCGGTGGGCGTCATCCGGGCGTATCAAATGGTCAAACCTCACGTCGACTGCCAGCTCGTCCTGGCCGGCGGCGGGGCGACCGACGATCCGGAAGGGCAAAAAGTTCTCGACGAAGTCCGGAATGTGGCGGACGGGGATCCGGATATCTTCATTCTGTTCCTGCCGCCCGGGAGCGACATCGAAATCAACGCCCTCCAACGGGCTTCGACCGTCATCCTGCAGAAATCGCTGAAAGAAGGATTCGGACTGACCGTGGCCGAGGCGCTCTGGAAAGCCAAACCGGTCATCGCCGGGGCTGTCGGCGGAATTCCCCTCCAGATCACCCACAAGTTTTCCGGGATTCTGACCTACTCGATCGAGGGAACGGCGTTTTGGATCAAACAGCTCTTAAACACGCCGCGGTTTGCCAGCCGGCTCGGCCGGAACGGCCGCGAGCATGTTCGGGCCAATTTTCTCATCACCCGGCACATCCGCGATTATCTCCTTTTGTTCCTGTCGCTGGAACGTCCGGGAAACATGATCGCCTTATGATGCGGGCGCTTCTCGAGGCCGCACGGAGGACGTCGCCCCTGATCCTGTTCCTCGATTTCGACGGGACGTTGGTTCCCATCCAAACGGACCCGGAAACGGTTCGAATCAGCGCGGCCCGAAAAAAACTCCTCGCCCAACTCGCCCGGCGGTTTCCGACGGCGATCGTCACCGGCCGATCCCTCCGGGACATCCGATCCCGGACCGACCTGCCGGGTATCGCCTGGGCCGGAAACCACGGCCTCGAGGTCCTTCAGGGGCGCGTCCTCTGGCGGCATCCCGTGGCGGAGCAAACCGTCCCGATCCTGCAAGAAACTCTTCGGACGACCGAACGAAGGCTGAACCATATCCCCGGCCTCCGATTCGACGACAAAGGGCTCAGCGCGAGCGTTCATTACCGCCGGGTCGGGGCCGGCCGGGCCTCCGAAATCCTCCGGATCCTCCGGGACGTCGTCCCGACCGGTCCCGGCCGGTTGAAAGTGACCGGGGGGAAAATGGTCTTCGAGATCCGGCCGGCCGTCCGTTGGGATAAGGGGAAGGCCGTCCGCTGTCTTCAGGCCCGGCTCGATCCGCAGAGAAGGGCGACTCCCGTTTACCTCGGCGACGACCGGACGGATGAGGACGCGTTCCGGGCCCTGGCGGGGCGAGGCCTGACCGTTTGTATCGGCGATCGCCGCCCGACCGCCGCCCGATATCGGCTCCCCGACGTGGCCGCGGTCTGGCGCTTTCTCGGCTCTCTTCTTCTGCTATAATGATTTCGATGGATATTTTTATCGCCGCCGACGCCGTCCGGGCACTTTCGGCCGTCATCCGGATCGCGCCGGCCAAAGGGAGCCGGGGTTTTCTCCTGGGCCACCGACGCGGAGACCGGATCTACATCGAAAGCCTCCTCCCCTGCTCTTCCCCCGCCTGGCCGTCTCTCGAGGCCTTTTATGAGATGGACTCCGCTCTCGGAAAAAAGATCTTCGGATTTTTTATTCGCGGGTCGTCCCTTTCAGCCCGGAAAGCGCTCCTCCAGCCGTTCGGGGCGGGAAAAGCTCTCGTCGAAATCTCCGGGCCGGCCGGAAAAAAACCGGTCTTTTCGGCGGCGATGATCGATTACAACGGCCGGTTCGTCTTCCGGAAGATCCCGGTCGTCCTCGAATGTCCGGCCTCCTGAGCGGGCCGGGCGAATCTTATTTCAGCTTCTTCTGGATGGCCGCGAGCTCCGTCTTCGCCTCGGACTTGTACATCGCATCCTTGGACGTCGTCTCGGGCAGGTCGAGGCATTTCTGGAATTCCGCGGCCGCCTCTTTGTATTTATCCATTTCCACGTAAGTCCGGGCCAGCTCCAGACGGTGGTTGATGTAATCGGGCTTGAGCTCCACGGCCTTCTTCATGTGGGTCTCGGCTTCCTCATAGGTTCCCTTGGGGATCTTGCCGTAAAGAATACTGCCGAGCGCCCGCTTGGCTCCGCCGATTTCGGCCATCTTCCGGTGCCAGCGACTGAGGGCGTGGTAGGCCCCGTCGTTGGTCCCATCGAGCTGGATGGCCTTTTCGATCTCGGCCTTGATCTCGTGGGCCATGGCGATCTGGTCTTTTTTTCCGAGCATGAGGGCGTATTTGCCCAGCGAAGCCGAAAGCTGAAAATGGCCGTTGGTGTCGTTGGGATTGGCGGCCACGGCTTTGCGGGCGTAGTCGGCGGCATCCTGAAAGAACTTCTTCTGCTTGTCCTCGGCGCCTTTCACCTTGATGTCGACCAGGTCGCCGGTATCGACGAGCGACCGGGAGGCCTTCCAGAGGGCTTCGTAATTTCCCGGCTCGGCCTTGACGGCGGCCAGATAAGATTCGAGGGCCAGGGCGTCGTTTCTCCGGTCATAAGCCTCGTCCCCGGCCTTGATCAGGTCGGCGGCGGTTTGAGCGGAGACGGGGACGGCCAGGAAGAGGGCCAGAACGGCGGTCAGAAGAAGTCCTTTTTTCATTTTTCCCTCCATGAAAAGCATTAAAGATTTATCTTTTAATCCGGGGCTTGTCAAGGCCGGAAAACTTTTTTCGCCTCTTGACGTAAAACGGGGTGTCCCGAAAAAGGAGTACGGCCATGACGGATCATGTAAGAATCATCGGAATCCTGTGGATCGTTTTCGGCATTCTGAGCCTTATCGGCGCCGCCTTCGTCTTCCTGCTTCTCACGGGCATTTCGTTCATTCCCGACATCGAGCCGCCGGCCCAGGGCATCCTGCGGTTCATCGGATTCTTCATCGGTTCGTTTCTGGCCGCGCTCGGCCTCCCCAAAATTCTCGGCGGCTATGGACTGCTCAAAGGGTATGAATGGGGCCGGATCCTGACTTTGGTCGTGTCCTTTCTCAGCCTGCTCAACATCCCCTTCGGAACAGCCCTGGGCATCTACTCGATCGTCATTCTGCTGAATAAAGACACGGCCGCGCGATTCCAAAACCCCGCCGCTCCCCCGGCGACAGTCTAGGTTTATTATCTCGACCGAAGAAATCGCCTTTCGACCCCGGCTTCAAACTCGAGCATGGCCTTCTCCGTCCGGAGGCGCTCTTCCTCCAGGCGGTCGGGCGGAAGATTCGGGGGGATTTCGATCGGTTGGCCGTACACGGCGGCGATTCTCGTGGGGGGAAAGAACATCTCGAACCGGTCCCAGCTGTGAAGGATTGTTCTCCGTTTCGCCGTGAACGAAAACGGAACCAGGACGGCTCCGGTCTCCGACCCCAGCTTGATCGCCCCGAGCTTGAACTTGCGGTCAGGGCCTTTCGGGCCGTCGGGAACAATGATGACTTCGCCGCCCGCCCGAAGATCGCTCTTCATCTCGATCCAGGCGGTTTTCATGGGATGCGATCCGGAACCCCGGATGAGCTTATATCCCCAACCGTCCATCAGCCGGACGACAAGCTCTCCGTCCTGGGAGGGACTGACCAGGGCGGTTATCCCCCGTTTGCGGAAGAAATAGGGAACCACGAAAATCTTCCCGTGCCAAATCAGAAAAACGACCGGACGGCCGGCTTGGCGAAGGGCGAGATAGGGAGCCTCCCCCTCGATCGTCCAGCGGCAGAGCTTCATCCACAACCCGATTAAAATCTTTCCCGGGTGCTTGATGAGCCACAGCTCGAACCGCTTCTTTTTTGAGGACATCGCCCTCATCTTATCGAATTCGCCGGGTTCAAACAACGGCCCGGCGGCGGCGGTCGATCAGCCACCCCGCTCCAAAACAGGCGGCGTTGATCAGGAGGCCCCAGGGAAGGGAATAAGGCCAGGTCGGAAGGCCCAGGGAGATGGCCTCCGACGCCTCCAAAAAGGTCAACACGGCGAATCCGCCGCCTCCGCAGACGCTGAGCAAACCGGCCGACGGGTACCTCCCTTTGAGAAAAACCATCGCCAGCCCGGGGATAAAGAATCCTTCGGCCAGAATTTCTGAAGACAGGCCGATCGTTTGAAGAATGCTCCGGAGCTTGAGCGCGACCAGAAACGCCGCCCCGGCGATCACAACGGTCGCCGCCCGGGCCCGGAAAACGGGATGTTCCTTGACCCGAGGGTGGAACTGTTCGATCACATCCCGGCTTAAAACAAGCGCCCCGGCGTTGATCGCCGTGTCCATCGTCGAAAGAATCGCGGCCAGCACGGCGGAGAAAACAAGCCCCTGAAGCGCAAACCCGCCCAGCTCGGCGACGGCCGACGTCAATGGCCGGTCCCCTGTCCCAGCCGGAAAGAGGGGGAAAGATAAAACGCCGATTCCGACAACCAGGCCGTAAAGACCGAGAAGGCCGGCGGCCGTTGCCGCCAAGCCGCGCCGGGCGGCGGCCGCGCTTCGGGCGGCCCGGATCCTCTGGAGGGCGATCGGAGAAATCGTCCAGGCCAGGGTGAAGGATATAAACATCAACCCGTTTTTTCCAAAATCGTGAAAGAGGTCGAAATAGCCTGTTTTGCCGGCCTCAGAAGCCAGAGCGGCCGCTTTGGAAAAAGAAGACCGGCCCGCAGCCGTGATCAATAAGGCCGACATTCCGGCCAGAAGCAGGAAGCATTGCAAAACATCGGTCCAGACCACGGACCTCAAGCCGCCCAGGGCGGTATAGACCAGGACGACAGCCGTCCCGGCGGCCAGGGCAAAGCTGAAGGAAATATCGATATGGGATCCCAGAAAAAGCCCGAGCGCCGACATTTGGGAGGCCGCCATGAGGACCATGTACCAGACCATCAGGCCTGAAGCCAGGTGTCGAACCGTCCGGCCATACCGGAGCTCGACCAGATCGGACCAGGTCATAATGGGCATTCGGTGGAGGCGGGGAGCAAACAGCGCGGCCAGAATGACGACTGTCGCCACGGCGGGAAGTCCGACGATCCAAATCGCGCCGATCCCCGTCCGAAGCGCCTCGTCGGTCGACACCAGGATTGAAGTCGCCCCAAACCACGACGCTGTCAGGGAAACAAAAACCAATCCCCCGGAAAGGCCCCGGCCGGCCAGGAAAAAGTCTTCGGAGTTTTTCATCCGCCGGGAAAAAACCAGACCGACGGCCAGAAGAAGTCCGAGATAAGCAACGAAAATGACCGGATATCCCGCTGACATTCCCGGATTTATACCAGAAAGACTCAGGCTCGTCCATTCGAAGACGCCTCGGGCAACAGCCTTGGCCGTCTTCCCCGAGCCTTCGATCGGCGGGATTTGGCGAAGCCGGAGCCGGCGATCCATCGTTGCAATTGGGCCCATTTGCCGCCCATCATATTTCAGCCCGAAGGGGATTTAAGCGACGATTTCTCATGTTATAATAGGCAAACCATGGAAAGGGCCAGGGAAAATTCAGGACCATTCCGGACCGTCCGAACGGCGGCGCTGGCTTTATTTCTCGTCATTCCGCCCGTTATCGGACAACCCGTCTCGATACAGGACACCGAACGAGCCCTTCTCAGCCTGACGGAAAAAACGCTGGCTTCCCTCGATTCCCTCCAGGCGGATTTTGAGCAAACCTTCTTCTCCGCGACCGTTTCCACTCCTCTCCGGGAGAAAGGCCGCCTTTTCTACCAAAAACCGGGCCGGATGCGGTGGGAGTACCGGGGGGGAAGCGGACAAACCGTGATCCTCAATGACGGAATTCTGGAAACATATGACCCTGAAGAAAACCAGCTTCTGCGCCAATTGCTGCCGGCGAGCGAGGCGAACAACGCGATCTTCGGATTGATGACCGGGCAGGGCCGGCTGGCCGAGACTTACCGGGTCGAAAACAGCCCTTTCCCCGGGGCGGAGGGGCTCGTCCACCAACTCAAGCTCACGCCGATCGAAGAGGGGGAGACAAGCCATATCCTGGTCGAAATCGACGCCCGGACGCGGCTTCTGCGCCGGGTCATCCTCTTCGACTGGGCCGGAAATAAGAACGAATTCGCCTTTTCCCGATTGAAAACCAATCCCCGCCTGGGGGCCGACCTGTTCTCCATCAAGGTCCCGGAGGGTTGCGAGATCATCGATGACACCGCCCCCCGGAAGCGCTGAACCTTTCCCCCCGGAGTCCGTATAAATGGCTGAGGACAAACAGGCCTCCGGGCTCGACGACCCCAAGCTCGTCCGCAAAGCCCTGCGCGGCGACCGGGGCGCGTTCGAAACGATTATCCGGAAGTACCAGCAGCCGATGCTCAATTACGTGAGCCGGATGGTCCGAGAGAGAGAAATGGCTTTGGATGTCAGCCAGGAAGTGTTCCTTCGAGCGTACGCCTCCCTCTCCTCCTACCGGCCCGAGTACAAATTTTCGACCTGGCTGTTCCGGATCGCTTCCAATTATCTGATCGATTATTGGAGGAAGAAAAAAATCGTCGCCGTCTCGCTCGACCAGCCGGTCGATGACGGCGAGGACGAATGCTTTCTCCAAGTCGCGGATGAAAAGGCCTCCGTCATCCGCGAATTGGAGCTGAAAGAGCTCCAGGGACATCTGGAAGCGGCGATGGACCGGCTGCCGGGCCATCTGAAGGAATTGTTTGTCTGGAGACACGTGAACGGAATGAGCTATGAGGAAATGGCCGAAATAAAGAAAATCCCGGTCGGGACGGTGAAGAACCGGGTTTTTCAGGCCAAGGAAATGATGCGCTCTATGCTGGAGGAGTCGTCATGCCCTGTTTGACCGTCGATCGCCTCTACGATTACCTCGACGGAACGCTTCCGCCCGAGGACAGGGAAACCGTCGACCGCCACCTCGCCGAATGCCCGCCCTGCCGTCGGGCCGCCGAGGCCGGAAAATGCCTGGCTGAAGCAGCGGCGAACCTTCCTCCCTTCGAGGTGCCGGACGGCTTCGCCGCCGGTATTATGGCCAAAATTCCGGCGGCCGCTCCCGCTCCTAAAATCCGGCTTCGCCTGGTCTGGGCCTCGGCCGCCGCCGTTACCGTCGTCTCCGGCTTCGGCTTGGCCGCTCTCCTCTCGGGCCGAAGATTCCTTGACGTTCTGCAGGAGATCGGCCCGGCCTTCGGCTCTTATCTCCAGGGAGCGCTCGGTGTCGCGGCCAAGGGATTGAAGATTCTCTCCCTGGCCGGAAAGATCATCGCAACCGTTTCCGGGCAGGTCCTGGCCACGATGCGCTCGGTCGCCGAGATGATCGGACCGGAAGGGCAGGCGGTCCTGGCCTGCGGGACGCTCGTGATCGTCATCACGGGAGGCCTGCTCCTCCGCCGCCGTCAATTGCTATCGGAGAGAACCCATGACAAGTAAAAAACGGGGCTGGTGCGCAGCCTCCTTCCTCCTCCTTTTTGCGGCGGGATTCGGCACCCTCCCGGCCGCCCAGAATGAAACCAAGGTCGGATATAAAAAAGACATCGTCATCGCCGCCGGAAGCCGGCAGCAACAGTTGGTCGCCTGGGGCGGGACGGTGAATATCGAGGGCCAAATCGAAAAGGACGTCCTCGTCGTCGGCAGCGAAATCACGATCAGCGGGACCGTTGGGGATTCCGTCGTCGGGATTGCCGCCCGGATCGTTCTCAAGCCTTCGGCCGTCATTGAAAAAGATCTCATCATTCTCGGCGGAACGCTTGTCCGGGAGGACGGCAGCCTGGTCAAAGGCGACACCGTTTATTTCAAGTCCGAAGATTTTCGGGACCGGTTCCTCAAAGGCGGAGCCGGCGGATTTTTCGGAGCCGGCCTCATGCCCTTTGTCATCATCATCAAGATCGTCTCTCTCTTCATCTGGGCGATCCTGATCGTCATCATCGCCGGCCTCTTTCCAAGGAATTTGAACCTGGCCGCCACGGAGCTTCCCCGTTCGTTCGGCCCGGTCCTTCTGACCGGCCTGGTGGCCGCCGCGGCCTACACCTTCCTCATGATCTTCGCCGCCCTGCTCAGCATCATCCTGATCGGCATCCCCGTTCTCATCGCCCTCGTCTTCGCCGCGATCGCCATCAAGGTCTTCGGCCGGGTGGCTGTCTTCTATGTCGCCGGGCAAATGACGGCCCGGCTCTTCAACAAGGAAACGATTTCGCCTATGGCCGGGGCCTTCCTGGGCCTGGCCGCGGTGTCCTTTATCGGATTTATCCCCGTCTTCGGCGCGATCTTTTCCTTCTTCCTCAGCCTGCTTGCCTGGGGGATCGCCCTCCGGACCAAGTTCGGGACGGTTGAGAACTGGTTCAAAAAAACGCCGCCTCCGAGCGCCAATCCGGCGTCGGAACCCCAGGCTTAGGATCGCGTCTTCTTCGAAATTTCGGCCGTTTAAAACCGGTAGTTGAATTTCGTCCAGAGGTCGCGCTCGAGCTGCTTGTAGGCGGCCACGGCGTCCTCGGCCGCTTTTACCGAGTAAGCCGTCAGGAACGCCCGGGCTTCGTCCGGATTCTTTTTGAAGAGGGCCGCGGCTTCTTCTTCGATCTTGGCCTGATCGGCAAAGAGCTTGTCCTCGATCGGCTTCCAGACCTTGGCGATCTCCTTGCTCATGTCCTGCCAGCGGAGATTAGCCAGCTTCGAGACTTTCCGGAAAGTCCACCAGGCGCTCTCGTCCTTGTATCCCCAGCGGCCGTCGACCATGTAGGAATCGGGCATCCGGGCAATTTCGCAATAGAACGGCGTGTGAGGGGTTGTGGCCGGATTGTCATATCCCAGCCAAACGACGCCGCCGACCGGGTCAGGCAGCCAGCTTCGGGATTGAGTGATCTGGACGTATGTGGCGGCCGGAGAGGAAATCGTCCGTTCCCGGACGATTTTCAGGAGGCCCATGAGATCAGCATTGAGATAGGGCCCGGCCACGGGGCTGACAACGGTCTTCCCCTCGCGATCGACAGTCGTGACGCCCCGGGTCATGTCGTACGGCGTTCCGTCATAGGCGTCGCGGAAAATCGCCAGCAGGTCGGCCACGGTGACTTTTTTCTCCGGCTTGACCGAAAAAGGATAATTTTCGGCGTTGGGATCGAGCTTGAGAGACGGAGCGAGAAGGCTCAGGGCCCGCCATTCGCGACGCCGGCAGCCGAGACTGCCGCGACTCCCGGGATTGTAGGCATAGGTGAAGTCGAAAGCCTCGCCGCTTTTGGGGTTCCACCAGCCGTTTTCAACGGCCGCGGCGGTGACATTGGCCGAGGCCAGAACGTAGTCCTTGTTCTTGAGGTCGAGCTTGCGGATACGCCCGGCGTTGGCCGAAACTCCGATTTCATCGTCGGGTATCCGGACCGCGGCCCAGACCGCGCCCTTCTTTCCCTTCCCAGGGCCGTAGATCTCCAGAAACCAGACTTCCATGGGATCGGCGAAGGTGAAGCATTCGCCCCAATCGTTGTATCCGTAAGCCCGGGTCAGATCGTCCAGAACCCGGATCGCCTCGCGGGCGGTTTTGGCCCGTTCCAGACAGAGGCGGTAGAGCTCGGGCGCGTCGAGGAGACCGGCATCGCTGACGAGCTCGCGACGCCCGCCGATGGTCGTCTCCCCGATCGCCAGCTGGACCTCGTTCATGATCGGGTAGGCTGCGTTGAGGAAGCCGAAGGTCTCGGCAACCTGGGGAATTTCGCCGGCGTCCAGACGCTCGGGATCGTTCGGCATCTTCGACCGCTTGGGCTCCAGGTAGATCTTGGTCTTCGAGCCGGCGGGATGGATTCGGCGGGGCTCCATAGTCATCCAGGTCCGGTCCGTCCCGCTGTCGCAGGAGTGACTGGTCATCGTCGAGCCGTCGGCGGAGGCCAGACGCCCGACCAGCAAGCTGGTGCAGTTATCGAAGGGGTGGGTATCGGAGTCGAAGGCCAGGGCGTTCAGGACCAAGAGCAGTCCGAGAGCCAGGCTCAATGTTTTCAATCGGCGGTTCATGGCGGTCTCCTTTCAACGGAAATGGATAAAGAAGCGAAATTGTATCACGGATCAGCGGATTTCGCGGTAAACGGCCTCCGTCTGCCGAACAACATCCGCCCAGCTCGGCCGCCTCTTCATCCGGGCCAGGGCTTCGGCCCCGAGAGCCCCCCGCCGCTCGGGATTTTCGATGAGCTCCTTGAGCTTTGCCCCGAAATCGGCAAAATCGGCTGTGCGGAAGAGCTGCCCATCCACGCCGTTGCGGATCGCTTCCCGGTGTGGCAGGATGTCGCTGCACAGACAGGCGAGGCCGTAGCTCATGGCTTCCATGAGAACAATCGGGAATCCCTCCAGATCGGAGGGAAGAACAAACAGCACGGCCTGGCTGAGAAGCTCTTCCTTGAGTCTTCCGGTCGCATACCCGGTGAAGACGATATCCGGATCATCGCCGGCGATTTCCCGAAGACGGCGAACATAGGCGGGACTGCCGCCGTCGCCTCCGGCGATCACAAGCTTGAGGCTCTCCCGCAGGCCGGCTTTTTTCTTTTGTTCCCGGAACGCCCGGATCATCCAGTCGGCCCGCTTTTCCGGAACCAGCCGGCTCATGAACAGAATGTATTCCTTGTCCTGGAGGCCGTAC
This sequence comes from uncultured Eubacteriales bacterium, assembly GCA_964411395.1. Classification (GTDB taxonomy): domain Bacteria; phylum Acidobacteriota; class Aminicenantia; order Aminicenantales; family UBA4085; genus JAAZPG01. Next base: position 19,301 of record CAYPKX010000028.1, read on the forward strand.
CTGGTCCGCAGAACCCCTCCCGCGACGGGCGACGGCAGGCGGATTCCATGGGAGATATGGACCGTATCCCGGCCGTACTTATCCTTGATGTAATGGCGAAGCTCCTCGGAAACGACAATCGTCCGGTGAGGAAACCGGACCGAGATCCATTCGCCCGTCTTGAGGGCCAGCTTGGCCGGCGCCTTCCATTTGTCCGTGGCCCAGTCCAGGCGATGGATGGTGGCCGCCGTTTTCCGGCCGAAGAGCCGGGAGAGGGGCGAGAACATCGCCGGACCGATGGCCTGGAAATGGAGGATGTCGGCGCCCGAGGCGACGGCATGAAGGGTGCTGAGAAAACTGTGGACGGAGGCGTCGAGGTGCTTGGTATGGATGGTCGGGACGTGAATGAGGCGGACGCCCTCGATGGACGGGAGGTCCTTCGGCGTGTACCAGTCCCGGACATAAACCCGGACGTCGTGTCCGGCCGCGGCCAGGCCCCGGCTGAGCTCGTCGACGTGCTTTTCCACTCCCCCGAACGTCGCCGGAATTCCCTTCTGGCCGATAAAAGCGATTCTCACGTTGTCCTTTTCTCCGGAAACCCGGCCTTCCTTCGAACTACCCAGGCCAGGGGCTTTCGGATATTCTTTTTCATGGCCGGTCCGGCCGTGCCGATCATCCAACAATTTTTGGGGCAGGTCCGGACCTTTCCCCGGATTTCTTCGGCCTTCGGCGAATTCCAGATTTCGTCGAATGTCCGGTCGCGGAGGTTCCCGAACGAATCCAGCCAGAGGCCCTCTTCCATCCCGTTGCAGGGCCGGATTTCGCCGAATGGATCAAGGAAGAACATGTCCGTTCCGGCGCCGCAAGGCAGGAGCCTCCCCTCGCCCCGGACGTACCGGATCAGGCCGTTGTTGAAGTACGCTCGAAACCAGCTTTTCACGCTTCGCTCCCGGAGCTGGCGTTCGACGAGTTCGGCAAAGGCCGCGGCGACCCGGCCGGGATCGCGGAAAGCGTTGTCGGTCGCGTGAAAATAATAGGAATTATGAACGGCGGCGGTGGCGAATTCGAATCCAAGGAAGCGGGAGAGACGGTAGAGCTCCATCAGTTCCCCGGCATTTTCATCCGAGACCGTTATCCCGAACCCGATGTCCTTGATTCCGGCGGCCCGAAGCCCGAGGAGCGTCCGGAGGCCCCGGTCGAAGCCGTTCGCCCGTCCCCGCAGGGCGTCATTGACCTCGGGCAAGCCCTCCAGGCTCACCCGGAAGCCTAGGCGGCGATGGCGCCGGGCCAGCGTCAGAATCCGGTCCGTGTGCCAGCCGTTTGTGGAAACGACGAGTCGATCCGCTTTCCCGGCCAGAATCGAAGCGATCTCCTCGATCTCGTCCCGGAGAAACGGCTCTCCTCCGGTGACATTGCAGAACGAAAGGCGGGGAAGCTTGAGAAGGAGGGACGGCGGAAACTCCTCCCCGGGACGGGACGGCGATTTCCACGTGCCGCACATCCGGCAACGATTGTCGCACCTGTAAGTCGCAACGACCGCGGCTTCCATCTCAAGCCGTTCCCTTCAGGACCGAAGCATAGATGCCGATGAGCCTGCGGTAGTGATCCTCGGGCGCAAATTCCGTTTCAACCAGCCTCCGGGCGTTCCCTCCCATCTCCCGAACACGCTCCGGCGACTGAGCCAGGAGCGCCGCCTTGCCGGCCAGATCCCGGGCGTTTCCGGGTTCAAAAGTCAGCCCGGTCTCCCCGTCGCGAACGAGCTCGGGAATCCCCCCGATCCGCGAACCGAGAACCGGCTTCCCCAGCCCAAACGCTTCCAGCACGGAATAGGGCTGGTTCTCATACCAGACAGAGGGACAAACGACGAACATGGAGCTCCTGATTTCCGGAACGAGGGCTTCAGCCGGTTTATAGCCCAACAGAGAAACATTTGTCAAAGACCGCTCCCGGATCGCCGTCTCCAGGGCGGCTTTCATCGGGCCATCGCCGGCGATTTTCCAGGATATCCGGCTTTTTTCAGCGGCTTCAATCAGCGTCGCCAGCCCTTTTTCCGGAGAAAGCCGTCCGAAATACAGAGCCCCGGCCCCGGCGGGAGCGACGCCCGCTTCACCTCTCTCGACCGGAAGGAAATGCGGCAGGTGGACGATCCGCCCGGCAAAGCCCATTTCCTCCATCTTGTCTTTGAGAAACCGGCTGGGAGAGAGAAAAACATCGACGCCCCGGTAAAGCCGGAGAATTCGTTGATGGAGGATCATCTCGGCGGCCGCCAGGCCGCTTTTCACCCGGGATCCCTTGGCGCACCGGTGAAGGAGACAGCGGGAGAATTTCCCTCCGGCGCATTCCTCGCACGGCCGTCCGTCGCGGACGAGCGTATAGACCGGACAGACCATTTTATAGTCATGGAGCGTCATGACGACGGGGAGGCCCCGTTTCTTGAGGAGAGGGATGATCGAAGGAGAAATCTGGTGATGGATATTATGGAGATGGACGAGGTCCGGCCGCACGGCCTCGAGAAGACGGGCCAGTTTTTTTCTGGCTTCGAGGGAATACAACAGGCGGGCGGCGGCCCGGGCTTTCCGGAAGGGCGAACCGGGCCGGTCGTAATCGACTTCGGAAACGAAAAACCGGTCCAAGGGAGTCTCACGGTTGGCCGGGTGCCGCATCGAAAAAAAGGAAACGCCGTGCCCTCGCGATTGCAGGAGATTCGCGGTATCAAAAAGCGACCGCTCGGACCCGCCCCGGGGATAAAAATATTTATTGACCAGGAGGACGTTCACGGCCGGAGGATTCCCGTCGTCTTCAGGGCGTCTTCGAGGACACGCCCGGCGGTTTCCCTGAGCCGGGCGACTCGTCCGAGAATCTCGGCGCGGAACCGCTCTCCCCGCTCGAAAATTTCATCGGCCAGGGGGAGGAGCGTGTCCGGCCCGGCTTCGGCGATATCGACCGCAAAGCGCTCCAAGCCGAGCAGCCGCATCATCCCGGGGCTTTTCGGTTGATAGCCCAGGGCGACGACGGGCGTTCCGCCGAGCAGGGCCAGGATGGCCGAATGAAACCGGGTGGCCAGAAGAAGGTCGGCCCGGGCGCAGAGCGCGAGGATCTTCGAGGGAGAGACGGCCTCAGGGAAATCGACCCAGATGAGCCGGTCCTGCGGGATCGCGGTTTTCAGGGATTCGTAAAGACGAAGCGACGCCGGCCGGTCATTTTCGAAATCCCCGGGGCCCCGGGATTGGGGGAAGAGAAGGATCGTTCCTCCCCGCATTCGATAGATCCCGGCCGCGGTTTTTTCGAGGCCGGCGAAGTATTCCCGACGCCGGCGTTCCCTGGCTGCAGCCGTCGGCAGCTCGGGAAAGTCCCAATTCCGGACGGTGATCATCGTGACCGGGCGGGCCAGGGTTTCGCCTTCGGGCCGGCGCTCATTCTCTTCCGGGGAGAGGAGAAAGGCCGCATCCGGACAGGAGACAAAGCGGGCCGGGTCGAATTTTTTTCCAAGGGCGCGTTCGAGATACCGAAGGGAATTCTCCTCCCGGACCAGGACGCGCCGGACCGAACGATCGGTCACGAGGTTCGACAGGAGCCGGGCGGACCGGGGATCGAACGTCGGCCCGAACGATTGGGGGAAGAGGACGACCGGTTTTTTGGCCAGGCCGGCCAGCTTCAAGTGGAGGATGTTCTGGAGGAACATCGGACCGGGGCCCAATGGCCGGTTGGAATAGAAATATCCCCCGCCCGATCCGATGACAAGATCGGCCCGGGCGATCTCCCGAACAAAGTCGGTCTTGGCCCGAATCCGGACGACGGAGGCAAGGCTTCGGGCCCATTTGGCCGGGCCGCCGGAAAAGAGGCTCGGGACATCATAGAGAGCGGGGATGACCCGGATTCCCAGCGGCTCGTAGAGACTTCGGTCGAGCTTGGCGGTCCGCGAGGTCAGGGAAATTTGAGCGCCCGGAAGGATTCGTTGAAGCCATCGAACCTGGGCCAGGACGATGGCCGCGTCCCCGGAATTGAGGACGGAGTGGGTATTGACGATCAGAAGGCGGCGGGGTGGAGTGTCCATGGCCGGGCGGGCCAGGTCTCTTAGATCTGCATGATCTCTTTTTCTTTGGCCGCGGAGACGTCCTCGATTTTCTTGGTGAATTCGTCGGTCAGCTTTTGGAGCTCTTCGAGGCCCTTGAACTTGTCGTCCTCGCCGATTTCCTTTTCCTTCTCGAGCTCCTCGATGAAGTCCTTGGCTTCGCGGCGGAGGTTACGGAGGGCGGTTTTCTCGTCCTCGAGCATTTTTTTGACTTTTTTGACGATCTCCCGGCGCCGTTCCTCGTCCAGCGGGGGGACCGGGATTTTCAGCATTTTTCCGTCATTGATCGGATTGAAGCCGAGGTCGGCCGAACGGATCGCCTTGTCGATCGCTTCCAGAACGGAGGCGTCGTACGGAGCGACGGTAATCAGGCTGGGATCGGGAATGCCGACCCGGGCGGTCTGATTGACCGGGGTCATCACGCCGTAATAGTCCACCTTGATGTCTTCGAAGATCCCGAGGTTGGCCCGGCCCGTCCGGAGGCGGCTGAGCTCCTTCCGGAAATGCTCCAGGGAGGCCTTCATCTTGCGATCGAGATCGAGCAAAACATCCTTGACCATGGCGACCTCCTTCGCGTCAATAAACGGTCGTCCCGATGTCCTCGCCCAAAGCCGCACGGAGAATGTTGCCGTGCTTTTTCAGGCTGAAGACGATGATCGGGAGCTTATTGTCCTTGCAGAGGGAAATGGCCGTCGCGTCCATCACCTCGAGACCCTTCTTCAGAACGTCGAGATACCGGATCCGGTGAAACCGCTTGGCCAGGGGATCCTTCATCGGATCGGCCGAATAAATCCCGTCGACCTTGGTCGCCTTGAGGATCGCTCCGGCCTTGATTTCCAGAGCCCGAAGCGCCGCGGCGGTGTCGGTCGTGAAATAGGGACTGCCCAGTCCGGCGCTGAAGATGACGACCCGGCCCTTCTCCAAATGGCGAAGAACCCGGCGGCGGATAAAGGGTTCGGCCACAGCCCGGATTTCCACGGCCGAAACGTGACGGGTATGGACGCCGATCTTTTCCAGGGCGTCCTGAAGGGCGATCCCGTTCATGATCGTGGCCAGGAGGCCCATCTGGTCGGCGGAAACGCGCTCCACCCCTTCGGCCGTGCCCCGCACACCGCGGAAAATGTTGCCCCCGCCGATCATAATCGCGACCTGAATGCCCCGGGACTGAACGTCCTTGATTTCCTGGGCAATGCTCTGGGTGGTGGGGAAATCGATGCCGTAGGACATCTTCCCCAGGAGCGACTCCCCCGAAAGTTTGAGCAGAACGCGGTCGTAGGCGGCTTTCGTCACGACCTGCCTCCTCACGTTTATTTCACGATCTGGTACCGGGTGAACCGGCCGACCTTGGTGTTCTCCTTGAACTTGCTGATGAACTGGGTCAGGAGGTCCTTGACCTTCACCTTGTCGTCGCGGATGTACGGCTGCTCCAGGAGGCAGGTCTCCTCGTAGAATTTCGTCAGCTTGCCCTCGACGATCTTCTCGACGATCTCGGCCGGCTTTTTGGAGTCCTTGAACTGCTCCCGGATGATTTCCCTCTCTTTTTCGAGGATGTCGGCCGGGATATCGGCCGGGGCGACATATTTCGGGTTCGCCGCGGCGATGTGCATGGCGATATTCTTGACCAGATCCTGGAATTCATCGTTCTTGGCCACAAAATCGGTTTCGCAGTTGACTTCGACGAGAACGCCGATTTTTCCGTTGGTGTGAATATAGGCTCCGATCCGGCCTTCGCGGGCGGCCCGCTCGGCCTTTTCCGCGGCCCGGGCATAGCCCTTCTTCCGCAGAATCTCGATGGCCTTTTCCTGGTCGCCACCGGCCTCTTCCAAAGCCCGTTTGCACTCCATCATTCCGATGCCGGTGCGCTCGCGCAATTCCTTGACCATTTCCGCCGTGATATCCATCTGAAACTCCTTATGTCGCTTTTCCCTCCGGGCCGGGCCCGGAACCCATCGCCGCGGGGCTCAGCCCAGGTCGAGGGCCGGTTCCCCGGCGGCCGGCTCTTCGGCGGCCTTGTCCTCGAGCATCGATTTTTCGATCGCCGATTTCTTGCCGTCGAGGATGGCTTCGGAGATCTTGCCCGAGAACAGCTCGATCGCCCGGACCGCGTCGTCGTTGCCGGGAATGGGGTAGGTCAAGTTGTCGGGATCGCCGTTGGTATCGACGATGGCCACGATCGGAATGCCCATCTTCCGGGCTTCCTCGAGGGCGATCGTTTCCCGCGACGAGTCGATGACGAACATCGCCCCGGGGACGCCCTTCATGTTCTTGATCCCGCCCAGGTTCTTGCTGAGCTTGCGATAGACCTTCTCCATCTTGGACTGTTCCTTCTTGGTCAGAAGGTCCCAGCGGCCGTCTTCGCGCATCTCTTCCATCTCGACCAGCTTGTCGATCGAACCACGGATGACCTTGAAGTTGGTCAACAGCCCGCCCAACCAGCGCTGGTTGACGTAGCTGGACTCGCACTTGAGCGCCGCGTCGCGAACGATGTCCTGGGCCTGTTTCTTCGTCCCGACGAACAGGATATCCTTCCCGCCCTCGGACATGGCCTTGACGAAGGCCAGGCTTTCCTTGAAGACCTTGATCGTCTTCTGCAGGTCGATGATGTAGATGCCGTTTCGCTGGCCGTAGATGAATTCCTTCATCTTCGGATTCCAGCGCTTGGTTTGGTGCCCGAAATGGACGCCCGCCTCCAACAATTCCTTCATCGTGACTGAGACCACGGGATCCTCCGTTAACGCTTGTGATACTGCGGGGCCTTGCGGGCGCCGAGCAGGCCGTATTTTTTCCGTTCTTTAATCCGGGAGTCGCGGGTGACCAGGCCGGCCGCTTTGAGGGCCGGCTTGAGCTCGCGGTTGAATTCGATCAGGGCCCGGGTGATTCCCAGGCGGACCGCCTCGGCCTGGCCGTGAACGCCGCCGCCTTCGACTCGCATAAAGATGTCGAACTTGTCATCCGTCGAGGTCAGGGCCAGAGGCTGCTTGATCTTGATCCGGTGGGACTCCATCCGGAAATAGTCGTCGAAAACGCGCGGACGCTTGTTGACGAAGAGGGTGAAATCGCCTTTGCCGGTGCGCAGGAAGACCCGGGCGATGGATGTCTTCCGCTTGCCTGTTCCGTAATACTGAATGAGACTCACTGGGTCGGCCTCCTCGGTTAGAACCGGTATTCCTGGGGATTCTGAGCGGCGTGGGGATGTTCCGGGCCGCGGTAGACTTTGAGCTTTTTGTAGACCGCGCGCCCGAGGGTGTTCTTGGGAATCATGCCCCAGACGGCTTTCTTGATGACGTCTTCCGGTTTCTTGGCCATCAGGTCCTTGAGGACCTCAGCCTTGATACCGCCGGGAAAGCCGGAGTGGGAAAAGTATTCCTTCAACTCCGTTTTGCGGCCGGTGACGGCAATCTTCGCGGCGTTGACGACGATGACGAAATCGCCGGTATCGACGAACGGCGCATACTGCGGCTTGGCTTTGCCGCGGAGCAAAATGGCGACCTGCGTGGCCAGACGTCCCAGGACTTTTCCGTCCGCGTCGACCACCCACCACTTCTTTTCGACGGCATCCTTTTTTGGGACAAAAGTCTTCATCGGCATAAACCTCAACGTGAGAGAATAGGAAACACTGACTACAGGTTTCGCTCTATAAAATGATGGGTTAGGATACCCCATCCCGGCAACGATGTCAAATAAAAAATCCCGCCCCCCGGCCGGGCCGGGGAAGGCGGGATGGGAAGGCCTTGGTGAAGAAAAACGATTATTTCTTCAGCTCTTTTTCCAGCTTCATTCTTTCCACGGCCCGTTTCTGGGCTTCCAGGAACTTTTCGCCGTACCGGTCGGCTTCGGCCAGGTACCGGCTTTCTCTTTCCGGGAAGATCTTGGCGTGGAGGTTGATATAGAGCATCTTCATGTAGGCGAAGGAGTTGGCGAAGGACGAATCGAGCTCGATCGCCTTGAGGAGAGCCTTTTCGGCTTCGGCCGCCACGACCTCTTTCTGGGCGTCGGAGAGGAAGTTCTGCAGTTGGTAACCTTTGTTGAACCGGTTAACGCCGATCGTGTAGTAGACTTCGGCGCTGTTGGGTTCGATCTGCATCCGTTTCTCGTGGTATTCCAGGGCCCGGTCGAACTTATCCTTGAATTCGGTGGCCGGCAGGTTGTCGTAGTAGTTGGCCATGTAGGCGTATCCCTGAACCGCATCCGGATCGGTCTCGATCCGGCGGAGATACATCTGTTCGGCCTTCTGCTTGAGGTCCTTGTTCTCCCCGGCATACCGCTTGTAGAACTCGGCGGCGATGTAGTAATTGTTCATGTTGCCGGGCTCGAGCTCGATGATCCGGAGGAACATCTGCTCGGCGTTGTTGACATCGCGAAGCATGTCGTACATGTCGCCGAGGGAATAGATGATGCCCTTGTTGTCCGGATCGATCTCATAAGCCTTCTTCAAGGCCTCCAGGGCTTTCTCCCCGCGGACTTTGTTGTCTTCCGATTCCTTGCCCGGCTGGAAAATCGCCTTGTAGCTTTCGCCGATGTACCGGTACGCTTCCTTCAAATCGGGATTGTTCTGGACGGCCAGCTCGTACTCCTCGACGGCCTTGGTGTACTTCTTCTCGTTGAAGAGGGCGTTGCCCCGGTTGAAGTGGTGATTTCCTCTGAGGAACTTGACATTCAGCTTTTCGCAGGCGACGGAGGAAATGACGATCGCCACGGCGAAGATTCCGACAAATAAGCGCGAAGCGCGTATCCTCGACATCTTGACCTCCTAAGGACAAACGTCCTTTGATAGGGATAGACCCAATTTATAGCCGAAGATGGACGGAAAGTCAACCGGGAAGGTGGGGG
>CAYPKX010000029.1:0-28081 GCA_964411395.1 uncultured Eubacteriales bacterium
AGATCACCTCGGGAGGGATTTGCCACATTTCGGCAAACCTCTCGTTGTGATACAACACCCGGCCGTGGCGGTCGATGGCCAGAAGGCCGTCGGCTGTGGATTGGAGGATGGCCTGAAGGGACGCCTCGCTTTCGGCTAAAGCGTCCAAATTTTTCTTATAGGCCAGCCGCAAGCGCCATTCCCGAAGGGCCCGGTTGACGGTGTCGGGAATGACCGCCGACATGCCGGGAAACAGAATGATGAAATCGATGGCTCCGGCCAGAAGGGCGGCGGAGCCGTCGCGCTCCTCACCGGGTTCGGCGATCACCAGAATCGGGAATGCTCCGGCTTCAGGCGGGGAGTGGAGAACGCGGAAGGCCCCGCCGCCGGAAAGATCGGCGGCGACCACGGCAACGTCGGGCGGACGGACTGCGGCCCGGCTCTCGAATTCGTCGACGGAAACGGCGACGTCGATCTCGGCCTTGATCCGGGAATCCAAAAACGATTGGCGAATGGCCTCGGCTTGCGCCGGAGTCCTCGCACCGACAAGAACCCGGAGGAATCCACCGGCCGCATTCCCTTCTAAATGGGACATTTCATTCAAGAGCATAAGGAGTTATCGAAGGGATGTCAATCGCCCCCCAAAGGGGAGAGCCGACCCCGGCAAAAGCGGCGCTCAGGCCTTTTTTTTCAACGCCTTCAATATTTTTTCGACGTCGTTCGGTTCGTTGTTGATGTAAAACGAGACGCGGATGCAGTTCAGCCCGCCTTCGTTGACGGGACGGACCCGGATATGATCGGCGCTCAAATCCTTGATGATATCCAGGTAATCCCGCCCGGCGATCCGGAAGCTGATCATGGGCGATCGGTAGGTCCCTTCCTCCGGCGAAAGGATTTCCGCCCCGGGAACCTCTTGAAGGCCGGCATAAAATTTTTCGGCCAGACCCCGGCTGTAAGCCTGAATCCGGTCGAGACCGATCTCTTCGATAAAATCGATCGCCGAGCCCAGGGCGAAATAGAGGGCCTCATTCTGCGTCCCATACTCGAACCGGGCCGCCGAGGGTTTGAGCACGAATTCGCGGGAAGCCATCTCGGCCTTGTCCGAGGAGCCGGCCCCGACGGTCAGCGGCCGAAGGACGTCGAGCATCTCTTTTCTGACGTAAAGGAATCCGGTCCGTTTGGGGGCCATCATCCACTTGTGCGTGCTGGACGTATAAAAATCGACGCCGATATCGACAATATCGAAGGGAACGGCGGCCGGAGCCTGGGCTCCGTCGAGAGCGAACCAAAGCCCCTTGGACCGAGCCAGGGCGGCGAGTTCTTTCACCGGGAAGACTTGACCGCAGGTGCACGTCAGGTGGCTGAGAAAAATCAGCCGCGTCCGGGGATTGATCAGGGCGGCGACCCGGTCGACATTCCCCGGTCCCTTCTTCAGGTCCGGGTCGAACGTCCGAAAGACGATCCCGTCCCTCTGCATCCGGTTGAGCAAGGCGGCCTTCAGGCAGATGTGTTCGTGGCTGGAGGTGATCACCTCATCCCCTTTTTTCAGGGGAAGGCCGTTGAGGATCATATTGACCCCCTCGGTCGTCGTGCTGATGAGAGCCAGGTCTTCGGAACGGCAGGCTTTCCCAAGGATCCGGGCAAGCTTGACCTTGACCTCGGACCAGATCTTCTCGTCGTATCCCGCGCCGGGCGAACGCTCCTCGACCCGCGACCACTCCTCGGAGCTCCGGATGACCGGGAGGGGCATCGACCCCAGCCCGCCAAAGTTCAGATACGTCCAGTCCGGATGGAGAGTGAATTGGTCGCGGACGACGCGCCATAACGCCTCTTCGCCCTCGGCTCCGATTCCGTTCAGGAGGCGGCGCAGGGGTTCGGCTTTGAGGTTTCGGGAAAGGGACAGGGTTCCGAAGGCGGCGGCGGCACCCCGGAAAAACTCGGAACGTTTCATCGAAGGCGCTCCATCATCACGGACATGAATGGGCGGAATATACTAAAAGTCGGGGAGGTTGGCAATCCCCCCCCAGGTCCCGGCTGCGGTTCGGTTTGACCATCGAAGAAACCATTTCTCGAAGTTGAGCGTATTACAAAAAGAAGTTTAAATAATTTAAAGAAATCGGCCGGACCGCCGGCCGGGAGGATGACATGACCCTCAAGCGCCGCAAAAGCCCGCCGGGGCCTGCCTTTTTAACCCGTTTGGAAGAGATGCTGCTCCTGGCGATTCTCCGGCTTGAAGAAACGGCCAGTCTGGTCAGCCTCCGTGATGATCTTCTCCGGCACGCCGGCAAGGAATGGGCGTTCGGATCGCTGTACGTTTCCCTGTCCAAGCTGGAAAGACGGGGCCTTGTCCGCTCCCGCCTCGGTCCCCCCAAAGGCGGGAGAGGCGGCAAGGCGGTCAAGTATTACAACCTCACGTCCGAGGGCGTGGCCGTCCTCGAGGCGGCCAAAGAACTTAACGACGAATTGTGGCGGGGATTTCCCGTCCTCGTCCGCAAGGCGGTCTCCCATGAAGAATGAGACTTCTTTTCCTCCTGTGCTCCGCCGACTGTATCATGTCTTCCTGCCCGCCGGAGAATCGACGGATATCCTCGGCGCGCTGGAGGAGGACTACGCTCGCCTCGCCCGGTTCCGGGGACCGGCCGCCGCCCGTCGCCGGCTCTGGGGCCAGTTTTTTCTGGGATTGCCGTCCTTGCTGAAAAACGCCTTTTCCTGGGCGGTTCAGATGGCGGCGGCCGACCTCAAGGTAGCCCGGCGGGACATGAACCGGCACAAGGGGTACGCGGTGATCAACATCGCCGGACTGGCCGCCGGAGCGGCCTGCTGCCTTCTGATATCCCTGTATGTCCGTCATGAGCTGAGCTATGACGACTACCACAAGAACGGCGACCGGATTTACCGCTTGATGGTCACGGCCGACTTTTCGGAAGGGCGGCAGACGATCGCTTCGACCAGCGAGCTGGCCGCCCCGACTCTCAAAAACGATTTCCCGGAAGTCGAACATGCGGCCCGCGTTCAACGGTGGATGGATCCTGTCTTCAAGTCCGGAACGAGTGTTTTCAAAGAGGACCTCGTCGTTTATGCCGACCAGGAGTTGTTCGACATTCTGACGATTCCTTTCGTTCAGGGGGCGGCCGAAGGATCGCTCGACCGGCCCGGAACGATCGTTCTGACGGAATCCCTGGCCGCGAAATATTTCGGCGTCCGGGATCCCCTCGGCGCCATCCTCCTCGTCAACGGGTCCCCGACCGTCGTGACGGGCGTCGTCCGGGATTGTCCCCCCCGTTCCCATCTCCAGTTCCGGGCCATCCTGTCCTACAAAACGTTCGAAGCCCGGCTTCCCCATTCCAACTGGCAGCGCTTCGATCCGCACACCTATCTCATGCTCCGATCCGGAACGGATCCGGCGGCGTTTTCGGCCAAAGTCGTCCGTCTTTCCGAACCGTATCTTCGGAAGGAGGATCCTTCCGACAAGGGCCAGGAATACGCGATCCAGCCGGTCCGCGGAATCCACCTCGACCGCAGCCTCGCCGCCGACCAGGCCGTGCGCGGCGATCCCGCCGCCCTGTGGATCTTTTCCGCTCTGGGATTGATCATTATGATCCTGGCCGGCTTGAACTTCGTCAACTTGACGACGGCGCGCTCGGCCGCCCGGGCCAAGGAAGTCGGCATCCGGAAAGCCGCGGGAGCCGGCCAGGCCCGGCTCGTCCGGCAGTTTCTCTGCGAATCGCTTCTGGTCGCCGGAACGGCCTATCTGGCCGGAGGATCGGCCGCAGCTCTTCTGCTGAACCGCATGAATCGGTACCTTGGGACGCAAATCCCTTTATCGGATTTCTTCCGGCCCGGCGTTCTGGCCGTTGGAGGCGCCCTCTTCCTCTTGACCGGCCTGGCCGCCGGGATTTATCCCGCCTTTGTTCTCTCCTCGTTCCGGCCGGCCGCGGCCCTGCGCCGGGATCCTGCGATTCGGATGAAGGGAGGGAGCCTGCGGCGAATTTTCGTCGTCGGCCAGTTTGCCGCAGCCGTGGCCCTGGTTGCCGTGACGTTGTCCATGAGCCGGCAGATCCGGTTCATGCTGAAGACGCCTCTCGGCTTCGACCGGGAACAGAAACTGGTCGTCGTCTTCCCGGGAGGAAGCGGCAGCATTCCGAGTGCCGTGTCCGGGGACCGCCAGTCCGTCGTTAAAAACGAGATGGCCCGTTGTCCCGGCGTTCTCTCCGCAACGCTCTCCTCGACCGTGCCCGGCCGGGGATTCTTTTACAACGGGACGCGACGGCCGGAAGATCCGCCGGAACATTACCAGGCCGTCCGGTATCTCTTCGCCGACGCCGATTTTCTCCGGGATTACCGGATGGAGCTCGCCGCCGGCCGGCCCATCGCCGAACTCGGCGGCGAAGACGAAATTCTGCTCAACGAAACGGCGCTTCACGCGTTCGGTTGGCCGACTCCCGAAGCGGCCGTGGGCAGCCGGTTGCAAACCGGGGACGCCGGTCTCTGCCGGATCGTCGGGGTCCTCCGCGATTTTCACCAGGGCGGAATGCAAAACGCCATCCCGCCGTTAATCCTGGGCCGCGGGGCCGGCCGCTATCACATGCTGACGCTCACGTTTCGGGACGACCAGGCAGGCGCCGTCCTCGATTTCGTTCGCCGGGTTTGGCCCGGCCTTATGCCGGACGCACCCCTCCAATATTTTTTCCTGGACGACGATTTCGCCCGCCAGTACGTCCGAGAGCGGCGGACGGCCTCGCTTTTCTCGATCTTCGCCGGATTGGGCACCCTGATCGCCTGTCTCGGCCTGTTCGGGATGGCTTCCTTCCTGGTCGCCAAGCGGACCAAGGAAATCGGCATTCGCAAGGTGTTGGGCGCCTCTTCGTCCGGAATCCTCAAGCTGCTGTCGCGGGAATTCATCGGGGCGGTCCTCTGGGCGAATCTTCTGGCTTGGCCTGCGGCCTATTTCGCCGTCGCCCGATGGCTTCGCGGATTCGCCTACCGCGCAACTCCGAGCGTCGGGCCGTATCTCGAGGCGGGATTGATCGCCCTGGCCGTCGCCCTGGTGTCGGTCGGCGGACGATCCTGGCGGGCGGCCCGGTCCCATCCGGTCAAGTCCCTGCGTTACGAATAACGCCCTCCGGAAATTTCGTTCGGACGTTTGAAAATCACTCCCTTGGCGAACGGCGGGGGAAGATGGTAAAATCGTCCGGCATGATTCGCGCCTCCGACCTCAAAAAAAGCGACGCCGTCAAAATCGACGGGGCCCCCTGCATCGTCGAAACCGTCAACGTCCAGAAGCCCAGCGCCCGCGGAGCCGTCACCCTTTATAAATTCCGGTTCCGCGACGCCCGGTCCAAACGGAAGACCGACCTGACCTTCCGCGGAGACGAAATGTTCGACGAGGCGGAGCTCGAGCGGCGTCCGGTCCAGATCCTGTTCGGCGACGGGACGAGCTTTTCCTTCATGGACCAGCAGGACTTTTCTCAGTTCAGTCTGGCCAAGGATGAAATCGAGGATGAGTGGCCCTACCTGACCGAAGGATTGGAGGGGATTCTGGCTCTCACGTCGGAAGGCCGGGTGCTCGGGCTCGAGCTTCCGGTCCTCGTCTCCCTGCCGATCGAAGAAACCCGCCCGTCGATCAAGGGCGGATCGGTGACGGCCCGAACCAAACCGGCCGTTTTATCGACCGGATTGACCGTCCAGGTGCCCGAATACCTCGAAACCGGAGACGTCATCAAGGTCGACACCCGGACGGGCCAGTACGCCTCGAAAACGTGATGTTTAAACCCGAAGAAGTCATATTCGCCCCGACGGCCGCTTGTAACCTGTCCTGCGGCCACTGCCGGGTCAAGCGCGTTCCCGACCAGCTCGAAGCCCGGCACGCCGTCGCTTTTCTTAAAACCTGCCGGGCCAATGGAATCGAGCGGGTCGGATTCAGCGGCGGCGAACCGTTCCTCCGGCCTGATTTCCTCTGCGAAGTCGTCAAAGCCGCCGTCGGAATGGACATGCTCTTCGGGCGGCTGATGACGAACGCCGCCTGGTTCGAATCCCCGGAGCATCTCCGGGAAACGCTTACGGCCCTGCACGAGGCCGGTTTCGACGGCCGGTTCGGCGTCAGCGTCGACATTTGGCACGACCAGGACCTTCGGGACCTGACCCTGTTTTTCGAGACGGTTTTCTCCCTGTGGGGACGCAAGGATTGCTGCGAGATTGCGGCGACCTCCTCTCCCGAGGGCGAGGATCCTCGGGCCTTGCTCGAAGATCTGGCCGGCCGCCTGGGCGGCCGGGTCTTGATCGAGGACGGCATTCCCTATTCCATCATCAACGACGCTTTCCTCGAACGCAAGGAAGACGGGGACGAGGACGGCCAGGCCCTCGTCATCGACATCGTCCGGATCGCCTACTCCGCCCCGGCCGAGGAAAACGCCTGGAAATCGGAGGTCTGGTTCGAGGACGATTTCTGCCGCGGGCCGGGGAACGTGTTCTATGTCCATCCCGACGGAACGGTCGCCGTTTGCTGCGGCTTCGCCAATGAGAACGACGGCTTGCTCGTCGGCCGCATCCCCGCGGACGGTTACCGGGAGTTGATGAAACGGGCCGCGGCCAATCCTGTGGTCGCGGCATGTTTCGATACCGGCCTGGCGACTGTCCGGGAACGCCTCGAAGCCCAGGGTTCGACCTTTCCCGGAAAGACTCTGGACCGTTGTTTTTTCTGCGATTACCTGGCTAAAAACGACTTCCCCATCCCTCGCGAGACGCAGCCCCTGTCGCCGCAGTCAAAGCCGCAAAAGCGACGCGGCTGACCCTCAAATCCGCCGGATAGCAGAACCGATCAAGAGCGCCGCCCGGGCGGCCTCCTCGATCCGTCCGCCGTACAGGGAGGCCGGCGTCGGCCAGGAGGCCGCGTCGAGCGATTCCGGAGTCGACGGCGGGAGCAGTCGGGCCGGGAGAATCAAGGGCTTGGTCGGGGGCGCCGACACCCCCTTGAGGGGGATTCGGTAAGTCCGTCCGGCCCGGATCTGGGTCGAAGCCAGACCGTTGAATTGCTGGATGGCCCGGACCGACGTCCCGTAACGGCGGGCCAGATGCCCGAGCGTCTCCCCTTCCCGAACCCGGTGGTTGACCGAGAAAACCGGAGGCTTGATCTTTTTCAACTGGACCAGCATCGGATAAACCCGCCGTCCCAGTTCCTGGGCGACCGGATTGAAAAAGCGAACATGGTAATGGGTCCGATGCCCGACCGCGTGGCAGACAATGGCTTTCGCCGAACCGCGGGGAAACCGAAAAACTCTGTCGAGCCAGGCTTTATCTTCGCCGATGCTCAAAGCATATCCATAGAGCAACCGCTGGATGCGGATATCCAGGAGGACGGTTTCGACGTCGGTCTGGGTGATGATCGCTCTGAGGAGAATCCAGTTTCTGGGGAGGTCCAGGGTGGCCGCCGTACCCTGGCGGTACCAGTTGCTGAGGCCGTCTTTGTAATAAAAGCCGAAATCGACGTCCCGGCCGCCCTGGTGGGAAAGATGGCGTTTCAACCGGCCGCCGTCGGCGTCGGAAATATCGCCGATAAAGATCGGCTGAGTCCCGGGAAAGACCTCGTGGACCTTGCCGACAACGGCCCCGATCGCCTCGATGGTTTCCCATGTCGCCCAGGTCACGGAGGAAGGCGCCGTCGCCCAGCGCGGATCGGCCGGCAAGGCGACGGCATTGAACATGGCCGCGCTGCCCGGTTGTCCGATGGAAAGCGAGCCCAGGGAAGCCGGGTCCTGCTCCACCCGCCGAAGGAGCTCCTCGTCGCTCAATTCGAGGAGGGAGGCGGGGGATTCGCGGACAAAGGGAGCCGTTTCGAATGTCTCGTCCGGGGAAGGAAAAGGAACCGGCGGAGGAAGGGCGCCCAGAGCCGCCCTCGCGGCCAATCCCAATCCGGCCAGGAAGCCGAGAATAACCATTGTTGAATTTTCCCCGTCCATTTTAACGGATCAATCGCCCGAGTCAAGCCGAAAATATTATTAACGGGCCGCCGAAGAGGAATCCGGACGGACGGGAGCCTCACCCCGCACGCCGGCGAAACCCGGCGGCGTCTCCCGAGCCCAATCAATCCATCGGACGGATTATCGCGAGGATTTCTTCGGACGGGACGCCAGGCGCTCCCGAACGATCGCCCGGTACTTGTCCCGGAGGCGGGTCTGGTTATTTTCCAGGGGGATGACCCGTCCGGCGATCAGAACCGTCTTGATTTTCGAGGAGGCCTGGATGATCGGTTTGGTGCAGATCACGATATCGGCGCTCTTGCCGACTTCCAGGGATCCGATCCGGTCATCGAGACCGAAGATCCGGGCCGGATTGAGGGTCAAGGCTTTGACGGCCTCCTCTTCCGACAATCCATACGCCACGGATAAGGACGCCGGGACGGGTTGCCTCCGGACGTTGGAGCCGCCCTGGCCGGAGGATTCGCTGAAAGCGAACAGGATGTTCTTTTCGACCAGAACGGCCGCCGTCCGGTAATTTTTATCCACCGGCTCCCATCGCTCCGGAAGGCCGGTCGTCCCGCCCCAGATGACGGGAATGTTCCGCGCGGCGATCTGATCGGCGTATTTGAGAATATCCGTCGACGCCGTGAACAAGACGCCCTTGATTTTATATTCCTCCATGAGCCGGAGGGCGAGGCGGAGGGGAACTTCGCCCTGGGCGATGAAGACCGCCGGAAGACGTCCCTCCAGGACAGGAATCAGGGCTTCGCCCTCGGGATCGCGGGGAGTCTCCGGCAACTTCTTTTTCTCCGCGTATTGTTTCGCCTTGTAAAATTTTTCATCGAAGAACCGGCTGAGGCCCTCGAATGTCGCCGGGTAGCCGTTGCTCTGGCGGGCGGAGGTATTGAACACAAGACAAACATCCCGCTGGAGGATCAACTCCTCGGAGAGGTTTCCTTCCAACTGAAGAGCGATGGCTTTCCCGTTGATCGGCCGAGCCGATCCGGCCGCCGTCAGGACCGTGGTGATACCGTCGACCCGGGCGATGGCCATCGTTTCGTCTTCGGGATTCAGAGCGTCGAACGGATCCAGGAACGGCGTCGAAAGCCCGATTTCATTGATATCGCTTCCCGCGCCGGGATAACCGGTCAACCCGATGGCCGTCAAGGGGGCGATCATCCCCGGGTAGACATACAGACCGGAGGCATCGATGATCCGGGCGTCCCGGGGCGCCCGGACGGAAGCCCCGATGGCCGTGATTTTCCCGTTTTCGATGAGAAGGCTTCCGCGGTCGAAGGAAGGCCCGACCACAGGCCGGATCTTTCCGTTGAGAATAACGATGGCCGGATCCGCCGGGGCGGCGAAAGCCGCGAGAACCAGAAGGGAGACGGCCAGAGTCCAAATCGACGGGCGCCTCATCGGAGTCCTCCTTTTGTCGAACCCGACTGTCCGTCGCGGGCCAGGTCGAAAAAGACTTCGCCTTCGATCAGGCTCATCAGACACTTGGCCGTGCTGTCGAGCGGATACTTGTCAAAGACGGCGACGTCGCCGTCTTTTCCCGCCTCAAGGCTCCCGATCCGATTCTCCATCTCCAGGGCTTTAGCCGCATTGATCGTGATCATCCGGAGAACTTTTTCGTCGGACAGGTCATTGTATTTCTGAACCTTGGCCGCGTTCAGGTAAAGATAGCGGCTTTCATCGGCGCTGTCGGAATTGATGACGATGTTGACCCCGGCCTCGTCCAGGATGTCGAAGCCGTAGGGACAGCCGTCGTAGGCTTCCTCCTTGAAGCCCCACCAGTCCGTCCAGCCGCCGAAGGTGACGCCGCGCTCGGCCAGCAGATCGGCGACTTTATACCCGTCGACGCAGTGGCTGATCTGGGCGCAATCCAGGCCGAATTCGCGACAGAAATTCAGAAACCAGACCATTTCGTCGGACCGGTAGATGTGGATGTCGATCGTCATCTTTCGTTCCAGGACGAGCTTCAGGGTTTCCAGCTTATCGTCCCGGACCGGCGGGGTCGCCTCCTTTTTTCCGGAGGCGGCGGCTTTCTCAAATTCATCCCATTTCGACTTGTATTCCCGGGCGTCGGTGAAGGCCTTCCGGGCCAGATAGACCGTGCCCAGCCGGGTCGAAGGCATCCGGCCCTGGCTCCCGTAGAGGCGCTTCGGATTTTCGCCCAGGGCCATTTTCAGCTGGGGACGGGCGTCCTTGACCAGAAGATCATCCAGCGGACGGGCGTATTTCAGCTTGATTGTGGCGTTGACCGCTCCGATGACATTGGCGCTTCCGTGCATGGCTTTCACCGTGGTGACGCCGCCGGACAGCGTCGTCATGATGGACGGATCATCGGGGACGAGAATATCCTTCATCCACAGCTGGGGGGTGACCGGGTCGGTCGCTTCATTGACATCATCCATATCCATGGCGATGTGGGTGTGGGTATCGATCAAACCGGGGAGGACAAAAGCTCCGGTCACATCGATGGTCTTCACTCCGTCCGGGATGGCGATATTCCGGCCTACGGCGGCGATTTTTCCCTTCCGGATCAGAACGGTGCCGTTTTCAATGGTCCCCTGGGTGATGGT
The DNA here is from genome assembly GCA_964411395.1 of uncultured Eubacteriales bacterium. GTDB lineage: Bacteria > Acidobacteriota > Aminicenantia > Aminicenantales > UBA4085 > JAAZPG01. The sequence continues at coordinate 10,523 of CAYPKX010000029.1, forward strand.
CATGACCGTTCCGCCCTTGAGGGCGACATCCTGGCCCGCAAGAGGGTTCGCGGCCGGAAAAATTGCGGCCGCGATAAAAAGCAAAAGCGAAACGAAAGCGGTTCTGGGCATCTCGATCTCCTCGCCTGAAGGAATCTCGAAACATTCTTCCGGATTATAGCAGAAGAGAGGGGCCGGGAGCTTGATCTCGCGGGGATGTCTTGATTTGAGAACCCATCCCGCATATATTGGGGAGGTCCCATTTTCCGACCGGAGGCAACGATGAAGAAAGCTTTCGTCCTCTCGCTGACGCTCCTCCTCGCGGTCGCGGCGGCTTCAGCCCAGGGCCTGGACTGGTTCAAGGGCCCGGTTGACGAAGCCTTCGCCAAGGCCAAGGCGGAGAACAAGCTCGTTCTCCTTGATTTCAACTCCTACACCTGACCGGGCTGCAAACTGCTCGGTGAGCAGTTCTACGACAATCCCGCGTACAAGGAATTCCTGACTAAAAACTTCGTTCTGTACCGCGTCTTCTCCCAGGAGCCGGACGGGCGGAAAGTCTTCGATCGGTACGCCGTCCGGGCGACGCCGACGACCATGGTCTTCGACGGCAACGGCGAAGCGGTCGATTGGATCCTGGGCTACGACCCGCCGGCCGACGCCTTCCGCGATCTTCTGGCCGGCATTTTAAAGGGCGATAATACGTTCCAGAGCCTGGCCGGCCGCTATGCCGAGACTTCTTTCAAGGTCGCGAAAAAGTTCGCCGACCGGTATGACCTGGTCAAAGCGGCCGAATTCTACAAGCAGGTTCTGGCCATCGATCCCAAGGGGACGATGGGGGGATCGGACTATAACGGTGAAAAGACATCCTTCACCCAGCAGGCCGAATACGGCATCGCGGAGAACGCCTTGAGCGCCCGGCCTCCGGACCGCGCCCCGATGGAAGCGTTCATCAAGAAATACGCCAAGGGCGCGATCGTCCAGGACGCTTTCACGCAGCTCTCCCGGGCTCATTATGGCAGGACCGCAACCAAGGACGAAGCGGCCACATTCTTCGGCGACTACACCGGCCGATTCCCCGCCTCCGTTCCCGCCTTGTCCGCGTATGTTCAACGGATCCTCCAGGACAAGGAGCCGGTCGACAAAGGCATCGAATTGGCCTTGAAGGCGATCGAGCTTCAAAAAGCCCCGGCCCCGGCGGGCGCCGTCGCGGCAACTCCCATGGGCGGAGGGGCCGGCTTGAGCTTCAACCTGGCCCGGCTTTATTTTCTTAAAGGCGACAAGGCCGCTGCCCTCAAGACGGCCGACGCCGCGGTGAAAGAGATCGGGGACAACGCCCGGATGCTCTCGCAAGCCGCCCAGACTTACCTCGACCTCGGGTCCGAAGCCAAAGCCCTGGAAATCTACGGGCCCAAGTTTATGAAAAAGAACCTGGGCGACGCCGCAATTCTGGGCCAATACGCCGGTTTCTGGACGCGACAGGAGAAAAACCTGAAGGGCGCCCTGGAAGCGGCGAAGAAGGCCGTCGAGCTGACGCCCGCGGCCCCCGCCGCCTGGCTGTCGCTCGGCAATGTCCAGATCAAGATGAAAAACAAGGCCGAAGCCCTCAAAGCCGTAACCAAAGCTTTGGAGGTCGCGCCGGCCAACCAGAAAGCCACGGTTCAACGTTCCGTCGATCAAGCCAAGAAGCTGATCGACGAAATCAAGTAACGAAGGATTCGCTTCATCCCCGAAGGGGCGCCGGAAGGCGCCCCTTCTTTTTTTCCCACCCCTTGACTTTATCAAGATATCTTGATATATTGAATATATGAAAGCCGCCCCGGAAGCCGGCCCTCTGCCGGCGCTCAAAGCTCTGGCCGACGAAACCCGCCTGCGGCTCTTTCAGCTCCTCCGGGTCCATGAGCTCAACGTCAATGAGATCGTCGAGGCCTTGGACATGGGGCAATCCCGCATCTCCCGCCATTTGAAAATCCTGGCCGAGGCCGGATTGCTCGCCGCCCGCCGCGACGGCATGTGGACGTTTTACCGGGCTGCGACCGGTCCCGAGGCGTTGCGCTTCGCCGCGGCCGTCGGCGACCCGGAGAGCGCCCCGTTCGCCCGCGATCTCGCCCGAGCCCGCCGGATCCGGGAGGAGCGGGCCAAGGAATCCCGCCGGTTTTTCGACACCGTCGCCGGCGATTGGCGGGAGATGAAGCGATCGCTGATCGGGGACGCGGACCTGGACGCCTTTATCCTCAAGCACATCCCCCGCTGCGCCGTGGCCGCCGACCTGGGTTGCGGGAGCGGAGAGCAGCTCCCCATCCTCCTCAAGAAAGCCGGCCGGGTGATCGGCGTGGATCGGGCGCCGCGCATGCTGGAGGAAGCCCGCCGCCGGAACCTGGCCGAAAGCCGCCGCGGCGTTCTGGAGCTTCGCTTGGGCGAACTCGAAAAGCTCCCCTTCCGCGACGGCGAAGCCGACTGCGCCCTTATCTGCCTGGCTCTTCACCATCTCCCGGAACCGGCCGCCGGTATCGCCGAAGCCGCCCGCATCCTCAAGCCCGGCGGGACTCTGGTCGTCGTCGAATGGACGTCCCATTCGGACGAATCCCTCCGCTCCAGGTTTCAGGATCGCTGGCTCGGTTTCGAACCGGCCCTTCTGGAAAAATGGCTGAAAGACGCCGGCCTGACGATCCGGGAAAAATCGAATCTCGCCCTTCCCAGGGGAGGGTTGAACATCCAGTTATTCCGGAGCCGCGCTTGACCCGGCCCGAAACTCAGAAGGAGAAGAACAGGAGATCCACATGAAGAAAACCGAAGGCAAGACAAAAGTCGATTCCCAAAGCCGTTCCGCAGTCCCCGCCCTCGACCTCACCCTTCCCTACAAAGTCGCCGACCTGTCCCTGGCCGACTGGGGACGGAAAGAGCTTCTTCTGGCCGAAGCTGAAATGCCCGGCTTGATGGCCATCCGGAAAAAGTACGGCCCCAAAAAACCCCTCAAGGGATTGAAAGTCATGGGCTCCCTCCACATGACCATCCAGACGGCCATGCTGATCGAAACCCTTAAAACCTTGGGAGCTGACCTCCGCTGGGCTTCCTGCAATATTTTTTCCACCCAGGACCATGCCGCCGCGGCCATCGCCAAAGCCGGATCCGCCGCAGTCTTCGCCTGGAAGGGCGAGACCCTGGAGGAATACTGGTGGTGCACCGAGCAGGCTTTGACCTGGCCCGACGGCTCCGGGCCGGACCTGATCGTCGACGACGGCGGCGACGCCACCCTGCTCATCCACTGGGGAGCAAAGGCCGAGAAAGACCCTTCGATTCTCAGGAAAGCCTACGACAATAAGGAATTCCAGATCATCATCGACCGGATCAAGGCCTCCCTGGCAAACAAACCGAAACGCTGGACCGGCGTGGCGGCGAAAATCAAGGGCGTGTCCGAGGAAACGACGACCGGTGTGCATCGCCTCTACCAGATGCAGGCCGACGGCTCGCTGCTTTTCCCGGCCATCAACGTCAACGACTCGGTGACCAAGTCGAAGTTCGACAACCTTTACGGTTGCCGCGAATCCCTCGTCGACGGGATCAAGCGGGCCACCGGGGTCATGGTCGCGGGCAAGAAAGTCGTCGTCTGCGGATACGGCGACGTCGGCAAGGGCTGCGCCCAGTCGATGCGCGGCTTCGGGGCCCGGGTCATCATCAACGAAATCGACCCGATCTGCGCCCTCCAGGCGGCCATGGAAGGCTACCAGGTCGCGCCCCTGGACGACGTCGTCGGTGAGGGCGATATCTTCGTCACGGCCACCGGTTGCTGCGACGTCATCACCGGCACCCATATGGAAAGGATGAAGGACGAGGCGATCGTCTGCAACATCGGCCACTTCGACAGCGAAATCGACATGCATTACCTGGAGACGACGCCGGCCTGCAAGCGGCAGATCATCAAGCCCCAGGTGGACCGCTGGACGCTCAAATCGGGCCGGTCGATCATCGTCCTGGCCGAAGGGCGGCTGGTCAACCTCGGCTGCGCCCAGGGCCACCCGAGCTTCGTCATGAGCAACAGTTTCACCAACCAGTGCCTGGCCCAGATCTGGCTGGCCGGGGAAAAGCTGGCCGTCGGCGTCTATACGCTGCCCAAGAAGCTGGATGAGGAAGTCGCCCGCCTGCACCTGGACCGGATCGGCGCCCGGTTGACCAAGCTGTCAAAGAAACAGGCCAAATACCTGGGGATTTCGGTCGAAGGCCCCTTCAAACCGGAGCACTACAGATATTAAACTGGCGGGGACAGGTCGTCAGCCCTGTCCCCTCTTAAGAGACGCCGCCGTCGATGAAGTTGTTTTCATCGAGCAAGGCCTTGGCCATTACGTAATCCGTCTCGCGGACCATGATTCGTATCTCACCCATCCCGTCCGTGCTGATCGGATAGACCGCCTGGACGTTGCGGCCTTGGAAGATACAGCCGATGTTGTTGCTTTCGAGAAGGCTTTTGATAATCTCGGCCTCGGCCCGCCCCCAGACCCGGTGAAGCTCTTTCAAGTTCGCGGTCGCATCGGCTTCGGACATGGCTTCCTCCTTACGGCGTTCGTCTCAGGTCTTCCTTTGAATTCATTATCGCACGGCCCGGAGCGGATGTCATGAAGAAATTGTCGAGAGATGCATAATCGCCGGCCGGGCGCAGAACTCAACCTCTGATGTAGGAATCATCAGAGAGCTAAGGGATCTCCTCATGTCCGCAAATATCTCCCTCCCGCCGCGGGAACCAGTCCCGTCTGTTCCCCCCGAAGCGGGCCCCCCTCCGCCAGGCGTCTTCCGGAAGGCCTTTGCCTCCAGGAGGAGATTCCCTTGTCCTTCTCCTTAGCGTCAATCACATCTTTTGCTCAGCCCTGAAGTTGACAGCTCTGCGGGAGAAACCCATAATTCGAATTCGAGATACGACATTGAAGGAAGGAGAACCCTCATGAAGAAAGGCAAAGCCGTCGACCCGAAGCTGATCTCGACTCCGCTCGACTACGCCGGCATGGTCGACTACCAGGACGGGGCGATCGTCTCCCGGGCGATCATCGATAAGGAAGTCGGGACGGTCACCCTTTTCGCCTTCGACAAGGGCCAGAAGCTCAGCACCCATTCCGCCCCGTTCGACGCCCTGCTCCAGGTCGTCGAAGGCCAGGGGCTGGTGATCATCGACAAGAAGGAGTTTACCCTTCAGGCCCCCGCGGCCATCATCATGCCGGCCGATATTCCCCACGGCGTCCGGGCGTCGGAGCGGTTCAAGATGATTTTGACCATGATCCGGGAGAAATAGGGCGAAAACGCTTCGACGGTTCAGAATAAACGGATCGGCAGAAATTTTTGGTACGTGATGAAATCTTTGTCAGTCGTGAAAACCGGCCATTGCTCGAGGGCTGACACGGCGCAAATCAAGAAATCGATCGAAGATCCCTGAACGCCCTTTTTCCGGCAGATATTGGCGAATTCCGCCGCCTTCTCATAATGATCGGACCGAAGAGGAAGATCTTCAAATGCGGCGAAAGACGATTTGAGGTGGCGAAACGCCACGGGATCGGAAATCCCGGAGAGCAATTCCTGGCGAACGGGGCCGATCATCCCCACCCGGCCGGCCTCGATCAGTTCGGCTATTCGAGCCGATGGCTCCGGTTCGGGCGATTTGCGCCGGAGAACGGCCGACCAAATGCATGTATCGACGAGGACTTTCACCGGCTCCTGGCTTTCTTGTAATCATAAGCGGGGTCGAACTCGTATTTGCCGAACGATTCCAGGACCTCGAGCCGGCGCCGGTGGGCCAAATATTCCAACAGCGCGGCCGTGACCGCGGCCTTTTTTGTTTTATGGTTGCCGGCCTTCTTGACTTCGAGGATCAACCGGTCGTCCAAAGCCAGATTCGTCGCCATTTCACACCTCTTTTCACACATTATATCACACATTTTAAGTCCGTAATCCCGATTTAACACAAGCCTTACTTATTTCCTTCGTTCATTCTTCAATGCTTTCTCTTTCAATAGACGTCATTTATGGGATGGCGTCTCGGTTGACATAACGTTTTTTTTGATATATCTTTAATCTGAAGAGGGAATCGAATTATGGGTGGAGAGATGAAATGGGTTCTGGCCGATATTCCCCATTGATCTCTGTTTTTGTCTGCCTGACCGTCTCGTTGATTTCCTGCGGCCCGAAAACGCCGACCAACCTGCCTCCCGGGCCTTCGATCCCCTCAAACATCCACGGCGAACGACCGGCCGATCAAACGGATTTCTCCTGGATGACGATCGACGGAAATTTAAAATCCATCAAAGAGCTTCGATCCATCCTTGAAGAAAGAATGAAGCGCCTGGGCGTTTCCGGCCTTTCCCTCATGATCAAGCAGAGCAACTATCCCCAAAATACGGGCTCCTATCTCTTGAATTCCGGAAAGGAAAACGCGGGAGAAGAGAAGCTCATCGACGCTCTGACCGTGTTTCGCTCCGACCGGCTAGGCCAATCCATCATCAGTTATCTCGCCCTCCAACTGGCCACCTATGGGCAATTTGATATCGATCAACCGCTTCGTTCCTATCTCTCAGCTTCCTCGCTCAAGAACTCGCCGTTCGAGGAGCTGCCGAAGGATCCGCGGTGGAATCGCTTGACTGCCCGCTTGGTCCTCTCGCATCAGAGCGGACTCGCGGATTCCCCCGCGGCCTTTCCGGGCGGCAAAACGAGATTTATCGCCAAACCGGGGGATGGATTTGGATATTCAGAGGATGGTTTCGCGCTCCTGAAGATCGCGCTGGAACAACGGTTTGAGCTCGATCTCAACGAAATTGCCAAACGTCTCGTTTTCGAGCCCTTCCATATGCCGCAATCGAGCTTTCGGAAAGAGCTTCGCTTCGAAGGACACCTCGCCGCCATGGACAGAAAGCGCGGCGGTATCCCCTCCGCCCAAGCAAGCCGCGCCGCGGCCTTCTACACCAATGCGGGTGACTATCTCAATTTCATGTGGACGGTGAGGACGGGAAATCCTTTTCTAGCGCGTCGATTCTACGAGCCGCTCGTCATCGCCCCCAGCGTCACGATCAGGTCGGTTTCGATATCGGACCCGTCGAAGAAAGCCGGGCGCCGGACACTCCCTCTCAAACTTTCATGGTGTTTGGGTTGGGGTTCTTATTTTATCCGATGGTCCGACCTCGTCTGCAGCAATTTCAGCGGCCAAAAAGAACCCGGCTTGGAGGTTTTTACCCTCTTTTCCTCGGAAACCAAGCGAGAAACAGCTTTCATTGCCTTTATCGTCACCGAGAATCCCCAATCGTTCATGCCCTTCGTCGTCGAAGAATTCCTGGGAAAGATCGACACCCCGCTGGCCTGGCTGGGGTTCGAATGACCAAACCTGGAGATTAATCGGGGAAGGAAGATGTGCCGCCCCCCGGAGGAGTCTTGGCGCCAATTTTCGCCGCCTGATTCGACTCAATAAAAGATCGGGAATTGAGTAACCTGGCCCCGATCTCCTGGCCCCGATCTCCGGTCCCGGCTTATTTCCCCAGCAGCGTCTTCGTCCGCCTCAGGACCTCGGCAAAGGCGGCGGCGACGTAATCGTCCATCTTTTTCATCGCGGCGTCCTTGTCCTTGGCGTACAGAGCCCCAAATTCCGCCTCGAATTTCGTCCGGCCGTCGAGGAATGCTTTCTCCGCCGGGAATAATCCGGCCCGGAGCTTCTCCAACATGGGACCGTACTCGGCTTCGGCCGCTTTCTCCAGGATTAAAATCCAGGTGTTCAGCAGGGCGTCCTTCCCGGCCTTGAACTCGGCGTCCTCAAAATGCTGCTTGTAGAACACGGCATCATCCGGAACCGTCGGCCCGATTCCGGCCGAGGCCGGGAGATTTTTCACCCCGCCGTACAGGGGCAGGAACACGGTCGTGTCCGGCTTGCCCAGGGCCAGCCAGATCGCAACCGACAGCGGCTCAGGCTTGCGTCCGTCCAGGGAAATGACGAACGTGTTGATCGTCGAGGCGGTGCAAATCGTCCGGAATTTGGTTCGGTTGGGCGTTCCGTTTTTATATCCATCCGTGGCGTCGTACTCGGTACCCTCGTAATGATCGCGAACCAAGGCCATCAACATCTCTGCCGTAACCTTTTTCCCCGGCTTAGTCGAAAACGGATAATCGCCCGAGACGTCCCATTTCCGGTCACCCAGGATATTCAGGCCGCGCCATTTGCGCAAGGTATTGCCGTCCGAGACCAAGTCCCGATTGGACTGACGGCCGTAGGCCTTGTAGAAATCAAACGGCCCGTCTTTGGCCTCGTCGTACCAGCCGTTGGCCTTGGCGTAGGCGACCAGGTCCTTGCTCCCGAGGAAGTTGGCCGGGTCGTCAAGACGCATCTGCCGAATCGTATAATAGTTGGGAATGATGGCGATTTCGTCGTCCGGAACCCTCTGGGCGGCCCAATGCCGTCCCTGGACGGCGGCCATCATCCAGGCCTCGTTTTTATCGACGATGGAGTAAGTCCGGCCTGAGGCCCGGTAGCCGTATTTTTCGATCAGCTCGCCGGCAAGGAGAACGGCCTCCCGAGCGGTTTTCGCCCTCTCCGCCAGCAACCGGCGAAGCATGTAGCCGATCCCGCCGTCAGTCAGCTCGCCCTTGGTTTCCCGGGAGCCGCAGCTGTCCGAGGTGACGACAACGCCGTACTCGTTGATGAAGCTGTCGGCAAACTCCTGCGTTGTGGCCTCGATCCAGAGAAAGCCCGCCGTCCAGCCGTCCGTTTCATAAACGGCGCCTTTCCCGAGGTCGACCTTCCGCGGCCCGGCCCCGGTCCGTGGCTGGATTTTTCTGAGATTGACCACGATGTCGCCCCGGTCGTCCTCGTTGTGGGCGATCATGACCGAGCCGTCGGCCGAGGCGTTCCGGCCGACGAGGACCGTGTAGCAATTGAAGCCGTCGCTTGGGGTCGCGTACGAGAAAGCGGACACGGACAGGACGAGCGCGCTGAGAATCAGGACGGGGAAGCGGCGGACGTTCATCGCAAACCTCCGGAACGGGAATCGGCGAATGTCCAATTTACTCCGCCGGCCGGAGGAAGGCAAGCCGGCGATCTCGACGTTTCTGCCGGCGGACCTGGCCGGATCCGGATCGAGCGTTTCGGGGATTCGGATCCCTTCCTCCGGGCTGATCGGCCCCTTCTTTTCCTCGTTTCCGTCTCGTCGAAGATGATCTTCTTCCTTTCGTGAAAAGCGCGACTCATTCCGAAGTTTGGAAGACGAGAATCAATAGAGCGACCGCGAAAAGGAAAGTCCTTTTCCCTTCCCCTGAGATGATAATGAAATGAAAAAAGCGGCCGGCCGGCCGAAAGACCGGGAAAACCGGAAATGTCCCGGCCGGCTGCTCAAGAAGTCAGCCGGGCTTGCGTCCCGGCCGTCGGCTCGGCCATCAGATCGTTTCTCAGGTAGACGACACCGAACTGTTTGACGAGGGCTCGGACCTCGTCGGCCGGAAGATCGCTTTTAATTTCGGCGGAGACGGGCTTGCCGAAAAACAGCTTGCCGTTCATCGCTTCGACCAGTCCGGTGACCCGGAGATAGACCGACGCCGGGGCCTTGTTCACGACGATCGTGATCTCATCCCCCCGGACGACGACGGCTAAAACCGAGGGAAGCTTGGAGATGTTTTTGGCGAAGGCCGCGATCAATCGCTTTTTTTTATTCTTGATGCCGCGGTAGGCGAACAGGCCGATGACCACCGGTCCGATAAGACTCCCGTAGTTGAAATTCGTGAAGAGCAGGGCGACGGCCAGGAGGACCGCCGCGGCCACGATCCAAATTCCCGTTTTCCCCATGGGGAACGTGGTTTTCAGGCTGTCCAGCCAATTGCGGAATCTCTCGGCCGGCTTTAAATCCGTCCGGGTGCCGGATTCCAAGGCCAGCTTCAAACGTTTCAGGTCGGCGGCCAGAGCCCGGGCATCGGGATAACGATCTTCGGGACGTTTGCGCAGGCACCGGGAGACGATGCGATGAACCTGGGGCGAGAGGTTGCGCCGGATGATCGTGACCGGCCGGGCCTCCTCATAGGCGATGGCATGCATCGTATCCAACGGCGTATCGCCCTTGAACGGAAGCTCTCCGGCGACCATTTCGTAAAGGACGACGCCGAGCGAAAAGAGATCGCTCCGGGCGTCGAGGTCCTTGCCCCGGGCTTGTTCCGGGCTCATGTAGGGAACGGTCCCGACGACGGTCCCGGCCATTGTGGGAACGGGGCCCTGGGTCAGCGTGCGGAGTGGGCTTCCCTGAAAAGGCGGCGCGGCCGGCTCCGGCTCCATCAGCTTGGCCAGGCCGAAATCGAGGAGCTTGGCATGGCCGTCGCGGGTCACCATGATGTTTTCCGACTTGATGTCCCGATGGAGAATCCCGGCCTCGTGGGCCTTGGCCAAACCTTCGGTCACGTGGAGGGCGACCTCCACCGCGCTCAAGAGGTCAAGCTCCCGGTCTGTGATCAGGCGGCCGACCGAGCGGCCGTCAATGTATTCCATGACGATGAAGAGCAAACCGCCGGCCTCGTCGATATCATAGACCTGGGCAATGGCCGGATGGCTGAGACCCGCCGCCGCCCGAGCCTCCTGGACAAACCGCTGCCGCCGCTCGTGATTAACGACCAGGGCAGGACTGAGGAGTTTGATCGCCACCGGCCGGTTGAGGCGGGTATCACGGGCCAGGTAGACAACCCCCATGCCTCCCTGGCCGATGAATTTCTCGATCAGGTAATGCTTAAGGCTCGTTCCGATCAGCTCGGAGCCGGAGGCAACGTTTTGTTCTGTCAACGTCTCATCCCTTCCCCGGAATTATAGCAAAAAGTGGAAGCCGCCGGGTCGGGTCTTGTCGGAAAGCTTCATAATTCAAGACCTGACCCCCCGGCTTTATAACACAACCACGACCGTCGTCCCCGGGCCGGGCGGACGGGAAATCCGGGCGCCGATCTGGTCGGCCAGCATATCGATGATCATCGATCCCGTCCCCTCTCCCTCCGACACGTTTCCGCCCGTCCGGCCGATGCCGTCGTCGGAGACGATCAGGCACACGCCCTCCGCCTGGGGCATGATTTCAATCCGGATTTCTCCGGACATTCCGCCGGGGAAGGCATACTTGAGGGCATTGATCACCAGCTCATTGACGATCAAGCCCAGAGGCAGGGCTTGGGACGTTTCCAAAGCGATGTCCTGAAGATCGGTCGTGATCCGGATCCGGCCGTCGGCCGGGCCATAGGATTTCGCCAGCGACTCCGCCAGGCTCCGAATATACTCATTCAAACCGATCACGTCCACCCGGCCGGTTCGGTCCAACTGTTCGTAGATCGAGGAAACCGAACCGATCCGGCTGCGGATATCCGAAAGAACCGTTCGGATCGCCGGTTCGGCGGCTTCCTCCCGGCTGAGATTGACGAGGCTGGCCACAACGCTCAAGCTGTTCTTCACCCGGTGGCGGAGCTCCCGCATCAGCAGGTCTTTTTCCTCCAGCGACCGGCCGAGAGCCTCCTGGGCTTGTTTGAGAATCACGATATTATTGATGCTGGTCAGGAAACACGGACGTCCGGCCAGCGTCAGGCTTTCGGCCGAGCACAAACACGGGAGGATCTCCCCCCGCTTCGTCCGGAGCTGGAACTCGGCGTCCCTGACGCGTCCATTGGCCCGCAGATCTTCCACCCGCTTCTGCCGTTCATCCGGGGACACCCACACTCCGAGCTCGGATATCGTTTTTTCGAGGGCTTCCTCCCGGGCATACCCGGTGATGTCCGTGAATCCCTCGTTGACCTCGAGAATTTTCTCGGAAAAAGCGTCGATCAAGGCGATGCCGAAGGGCGAAGCCCGGAACGCCTTGGCGAACTTTTCCTCCTGGAACCGAAGGTCGCCGATCAAGCGCTCGTTGACGGTCAAGGCCAGGTCGTACGTCAGAAGGATGAACAGGGTTTGATAGGCCAGAAGAACGAGCGTTTCGACCAGCGCGGCTTTGAAAAAATCCTGATTCTCGGGAGGCCCGGCCAGGATCAAAACGACCCGCGTCAGGGTCACCAGGAGAAGAAGGCCGTAGGCGACCGCAATCCGTCTGATCATCCTCCGCAAGGGATCCCGGATTTCGGAAATCAACCGCAGAGCCTCGACGAAGATCAGAATAAAAACAAGGGAAAAAACGAGGTTGCGGGCTTCGAGACTGGGCCGGACCAGGACGAAAAAGAGGCTGGCCAGGGCATAGAGCCCGAGCACCGCCGCGCCGGGAAGGGGGGAACGGGGCCTTCCCAGAAAACGCGCGAGCCCTCCGACCACGGTCATCGCCCCGGCCAGGATGACTACGTTGGCCAGCGTCATCGAAATGATGTCGGGAATCGCGCCGCGCAGGATGATCAAAATCGTTCCGAGAAGCTGCAAACCGAAGCCGGCCGGCCAATAAGAAAGCCCGTGATAGCGGCCGCGGTTCTGGCGCCAGAGGTGAGAGACGACGATCAGGCTGAGCATGCCGGTGATGACATGGCTCAACATCACCGTCCGCATGTCGAGTCCGATCACCGGCGTTCTTCTCCTCTCTTAAAAATCGATTTCAAACGTGGTTCCCGGTCCGGAAAGGCGGCGGATCTCCGCGCCGATCTGACCGGCCAGCATATCGACCAGCGTCCCGCCGATTCCGCTTCCTTCCCCGGTCTTACGGCCCTCGATTTTCCCGACTCCGTTATCGGAGACGGTCAGACGCTTCCGGTCGGCCAGCGCCGTCAACTCGACCCGGATCTCGCCGGACGCTCCCTCGGGGAAGGCGTACTTGAAGCTGTTGATGATCAGCTCGTTCAAAATCAAGCCCAAAGGCAGGGCTCTTTTTGTTTCCAGGGCCAAATCCTCCAGCCGGGTGGAGATCCGGACGCGCTTGTCCTTGGGGGCATAGGAGAGCGCCAGAAACTCGGTCAGGTGCCGGATATAGTCCTTCAGCCGGATCGTGTCGATCCGGCCGGCCCAGTCCAACTGGTCATAAACCGAGGAGACGGACCGGATCCGGGTCCTCAGGTCGGAAAGGACGGATTTGACCCTGGAGTCGGCGGACGCCTCCAGGTTGAGGCCGAGGAGGCCGGAAACGATGTTCAGGCTGTTCTTCACCCGGAGCCTGAGCTCGCGCATCAGAAGCTCCTTCTGCCGAATCGACACGCGCAAGCCTTCCTGGACTTTTTTTCTCGAGGAGATGTCCTTGAGGCTCGAAAAAACACAGGGGACCCCGTTGATTTCGATCATTTCCGCCGACCACAGGGCGGTCATCATCTCCCCCGATCGCTTCCGAAACCGGACTTCCAGATCCCGCACTTTTCCGGAAGCCGCCAGCGCGGCGACCTGCCGGCGCCGGTCCTCATCATCTTCCCACACCCGCAGCTCGATCGTCGTTTTCCCCAGCACTTCCTCCCGCGAGTACCCCAGGGATTCGATGAAACCGTCGTTGAGGTCGATGATCCGTCCCGTCTTCGCGTCGGTCAAGGAGATTCCATAGGGCGCGGAGAAGAAGGCCTTGGAGAACTTCTCCTCCTGAAAACCGATTTCCCCGATCAACCTCTCATTGATCATCAGGGCCAGCGTATACGTCATGAAGATGAACAGCGTCTGGTAGGCCAGGAGGAACAGGGATTCAAAGGCGCCGGCCTGAAAAAAATCCTGATCTCGCGGCGGGTCGGCCAGGATCGCAATGAGGCGAACCGCGCTGAAGAGGGCGAGAAGAACGAAGCCGAGGCCGATTCGGGCCGCGATCCGCCGGGACGCGGCCGTGAACCGGCGAAAACCGGCAATCGCTCCATCGATAAATAAGAGGCCCAAGGCGCCGGTCACGGCCAGGGTTCGGGCCGAGAGGTCCGCCCGAACCTGGGAAAAGAAAAAGAGAGCCGCGGCCAGGACAGCCAGGAGGACGGCCGTCGGAAGCCGCGAACGCGACCTCCCGCCGAAACGGCGGACGCCCTCGATGGTCGTCGCGATGCCGGCGACGATGAAGATATTCCCGAAAACGATGGATATCCATTCAGGAACCGCCCCGCGGGCGACGATCAAAAGAGTCCCCAGGAATTGGAGCCCGAAACCAACCGTCCACCAGGCCGGTCCCGGATACCGTTCGCGGTTCTGCCGCCAGAGGAAAAAGATGACGACAAAGCCGAGAAAATCGGTTATGAGATGGCTGACCATCACCGTCCGCATGTCGAGCCAAGCCATCAGTCTCTCCTGCCCGGGGCCGAGCCGGCCGTTATGGGAGAAGCATAACCACCCGCGAGGACGGCGTCAAATCTCATGACCGGGCCGAACGAAAAATTGATTTCGACTCGGTCCGAGCGACTCTTCGATCTCCTTCCAAAAGGCGCCCCTCAGGCTCAGCCGCAGGAAATGCACGGGAACAAACCGGGCGATCGCCGCCAGATTATCGAACCGCTCCCGTCGCAAAACGCGCCGGGCTTCAGGATCGAGCCCTCGAGCCATGTTTTGGGAAGCCTGCTCGGCCGATTCGACCAGTAAAGCCAACCCCTCTCCCGGCCCCACCCGGTTGACCCTCTCCGCCGGAGCCTGGAGGAGAAAAAAGACGGCCGCAACGGGAACCGCCCGACACGTGCCCCAGGTTCCCCCCGGCCTCCCTTCAAGAAACCGACTCAAGGTCGGCCAGGGATGAGCCCAGATGTTTCCGGACCGGTCACGGACAAGAAGCGCCATATCATCACAGAGCGAGCGCCAGGGGCTGGGAAGCCGGGCGCTGGCGGTCGTTTTCCCGGTTCCTCCAGGCGCCGCCAAAACGACTCCCCTTCCCTGAAATTCGGCCAGGGCGCCATGGAGGAACACGCCGCCGTGCTTTTGAACACGCCGGCCAACCGCCATGGTCAGAGCGACGGCCTGGCAGAAAAATTCGGAAGGCGAAGCCACCGGAACAAGTCGACAAACTCGAGGGTCCGCCGTATTGGTCTTTTCCCTCGATGATTCGAGGCGAATCGAATAGCCCCGCCTTACGCCTTCCTCCCGGGACAACTCCGCCGCCCGGGCAAACCGGTCCAGAAACCGGGAAGACGGCTCATCCCCGGCCCTCAGCCCGACGGTCATCCCATCGGCCAGCGGAAGGGTGTAACGGGAAAACCTCATAAAGGCGGAAGCTCTCCTCCGTCCCGGAGATAATGGCGCAGACAAGCGTCCGGGCTCGGGTGGTCGACCTGTCCGGTGATGGTGTAGGCCAGGCCCGGACAGTTTCCCGTGCAATAGGGACGGTATTCGCATCCGGCGCAAAACTCGAACGCGTCCAACGGAATCGATCTTCGGGTCCGCATTCCGTTCATCACCGGATGGTGCAGCCAGATGTCCTGAAGGGAATCGACATTGACCCGGCCGAGGACCAGGTGGGCCAGCATGTTGCAGGGAACGATCGCTCCGTCGGCCCGAACGGCGATCTTGGAGGAGGTGCAGCCACACGCGGTCAGCCGGCCGCCGTTGGGGAAGGCCGGCTCTTTTCCGGCGGCGGCCTTGATCATCTTCCCCCACATTCGGCCTTCGGCCAGGGGACCGGCCGCGGCGTTGATCCGGCCTTCATATTTCTCATTCAGTTTCAGAAGGGTTTTCATGGCCAGGGCCCGGTCAGCCGTGGTCAGCATGACGTCCCGGGCGTTGGACCGGCAGACGCCCAGATAACCGGCCGAATTGGTCCCGAAACCGGGAAGCTTCAGATCCTCGAGCAAAAAGCGGGCGATGGCCTCGAGCTCGTGGACATTGTGATGATGGATCGTCACCCGGACGGCCGGATTGACTTTATTCCGGCGGAGGATTTCCAGCCCCCGGACGGCGGCTTCGAACGAACCCGTCCCGCGGCAGGTATCGTGCGTTTCCGGGCCGGCCCCGTCCAGAGAAATCTGAACATAATTGCAGCGGCGGGTCGAGGCCAGATCACCGGCGAGCTCATCGGTGATCAAGCCGCCGTTGGACAGGATCGAAAAACGCATTCGGTTGCGGACAAGGCCGTCGATCAAGGCGCGGAAATCCTCCCGGATGAACGGTTCGCCGCCTGCCAGGCAGGCTTCCATGACCCCGAGGCGCCCCATTTCCTCGAAAAACGCCAGCCATTCGGCCGTCGACAGGTCCTTGTATTCGACCGCCTCGTTGCCGAAGAAATAGCAGTACCGGCAGCGGAGGTTGCAGCGGGACGTCAGGTCGATGTCGACGGACTTGGGCATCCGCATGACGGACGGCTTGGGAGCCGTTTCGGTGGCGGTCATTTCGACCTCCTCAAGCGCTTTTGAGAACAGTCAGGCGGGAGGCCGGGAACAGGCCTTCCTGTTCGGCGGTCTCGCAGAACCAGAACGGGGAGTACAGATTTTTATTCCGGTAGTAATTCTGGGCAAGGCAGGAGGCCAGGCAGCGGCGGCGCATGAGGCAGCGCCCGCAGACGCCCTCGAGCTTGTCCGGCACGCCGCCGCGGATGGCGTTTAACATGGGATTGTCGTTCCAGACATCGGCCAGGGCATCCACCCCGACCTTGCCAAAAACAAATTCGGGGATATGCTCGCCGATGCCGCACAAGGCGTAATGGCCCGTGGCGATCACCCCGATGATGCTCATGATGCCGCAGGTTCCGCCATTGCCGGAGGCCAGGGAGCTCAAGGACCGGAAGGCCTGAGGATAGTCGAAATGGAGGCGCATTTTGGTCTCCGGCTCCATTTCCGTTTAAACCCGGCGGCCGAGGGCGATCAGATCCCGGACCTTCAGGGTTTCATCGGCATCGTGAAGTTTCTCTCCGCGGGCCGTCGGCTGGACGATGTTAAACTTGACCGAGGCCGCGCCCAGGCCGTCGGCCAGACGAACCATCGCCCCGGCCTGGTGCATATTCGAACGCATGATCGTCATGATGACCTGGGGCTTGAGGCCGGCTTCGGACAGGGTCCGGACGGCGGCGCAGGCCGCGTCGAACGATCCTTTGACCCCCCGGACCGCTTCATGCGTGGCCGCGTCGGCCCCGTCCAGGCTGACGGAGACGAACCGGTTGGGCGATTTGGCGATTTCGGCGGCGATCGCCGGAGTGCAGAGTACGCCGTTGGTCTCGATCGTCAACCGCATCTCTTCCCGCCGGATGATTTCCAGGATATCCAGAAACCGGGGGTGGAGGAGCGGCTCTCCGCCGGTCAGCTTGACCCCCGAAAGGCCGAGCGGCTTGCCCTCGCGGACGGCCGTTTCAAACAGCTCCACCGGCAGGACCGGGTAACGGCTGCCGTCGGCGTCGAATTTCGGCGCCAGCCAGCAATGCCGGCAGGCGAGATTGCAGCCCTCGGTCAGATAAAAATAGATCTGGTTGAGATGAAAACGGGTTTCAGCCATGGACGGGACCGCTCAGGCGATTTCCTGGCCGATCATTCCGGCCTCGACCAATTGTTTGACGAACGCCGCCACATCGTCCTCGACCTTGTCGGTGGGCTCCGAAAACGTTTCCCGAATTTCTTTTGAGATCTGGTCGAGGGTGTGCTTGCCGTCGAGGCGCTTCCAGATGGCTACGCCCACAGGATTGACGCCCACGGCGTTGGCCGTGTCGGGGTCGAAAAGGACGGCCCAGTCGTCGAATTCCTCGCGAAGGACGATGTTCGGATTGACGATCGGCTGAT
>CAYPKX010000030.1:0-27257 GCA_964411395.1 uncultured Eubacteriales bacterium
CTGTGCGGCATCTGCCCGGTCAGCCACCACCTGGCCGCGGCCAAGGCCATGGACCAGGTCGTCGGCGTCGAAGCCGACGGCCTCTCGCCGACAGCCGAAAAGATGCGCCGGCTGATGCATTACGGGCAGATGTTCCAGTCCCACGCCCTCCATTTCTTCCATCTGGCCGCGCCCGACCTGCTCTTCGGAGCCGACGCCGATCCGGCCATCCGCAATGTCATCGGCATCATCCTGACAAACAAGGATCTGGCCACCCGGGCCGTGCTTCTCCGGAAATTCGGCCAGGAAGTCATCCTGGCCACGGCCGGGAAAAAGATCCACGGCACCGGAGCCACTCCCGGAGGGATCAATAAGAACCTGACGGTCGAGGAGCGGGACGCCCTTCTCAAAGGCCCCGCCCCTTATGATGTCGACACGATGATCAATTGGGCCGAGGAAGCGGTCGAATTCCTCAAGGACTACCAGGCGAAAAACCGCGACCTCATGGACGGCTTCGCCGCCTTTCCCTCAAATCACCTCAGCCTTGTCGGAAAGGACGGCGCCCTGGATTTCTACCACGGAGCCCTGCGGGCCGTCGATGCCGACGGAAAGCGAATCCTCGACGACGTCGACTACCGCGATTATCTGAAATACATCGGCGAGGAAGTCCGGACCTGGTCCTACATGAAGTTCCCCTACCTCAAATTCCTGGGCAAGGCCGAGGGCTGGTACCGGGTCGGGCCGCTCGCCCGGCTCAACGTCTGCGATTTCATTCCGACGCCCCGGGCTCAGAAGCAATTCGAGGCCTTCCGGGCCTATACCGGGGGCAAGCCCAACAACATGTCCCTCCATATGCACTGGGCCCGGCTGATCGAGCTTCTCCACAGCGGCGAGGTCATCAAGGACCTCCTCCTGGATCCCGACCTTCAGAACACCGAGCTTGTCCGCAAGGGCAGGAAGCGGGGCGAGGGCGTCGGTCTCATTGAAGCGCCGCGCGGAACGCTTTTCCATCACTACCAGGTGGACGAAAACGACCAGATCTCCATGGCCAATCTCATCGTCTCGACGACCAACAACAACGAGCCGATGAACCGGGCGGTCGACTGGGTGGCCCGCAACGTCATCAGCGGAAAACCGGAAATCACCGAGGGCATGCTCAACCGGGTCGAAATCGCCATCCGCGCGTATGATCCGTGCCTGTCCTGTGCAACCCACGCCGTCGGCCGGATGCCCCTGGCCGTCGAGCTTTATGACGCGAACGGGGATTTGATCGACCGCAAGACGCGGTGAAAACGCTCCTGATCGGGATCGGGAATCCGGGGCGTCGCGACGACGGCCTCGGCCCGGCTCTGGTCGAGCGGTTGGCGGGAACGCAGCCGCCGGAACGGGCGCTCGTCTTCCTGGAAAGAGAAACCGATCCGGGAATTTCCATTTCGCCGACGGCTTCAATCCCGGGTTCTCTTTCTCAAAGGGGGGACATTCCCTCCCCGGCAATCAAGGAGACCTCTCCCTCGGCTTCCCCCTGCGAACATTTTCCCCCATCCGCCGGGGCCGTCGGCCTTTTCTGGGTGTATCAGCTCAACATCGAAGACGCGGCCGCCGTCCGGGATTACGACCGGGTCATTTTTGCCGATGCGGCCGGGGGAGAAACGGAGACCGGGGTTTCGGGGGAAGGCGAACGGGACGAATCGGCCTCCCGGTCCGGAGAAGACGGCTCCCCGGAGGCGCCCCCATATGCCGTCCTTGAGTCGCTCCCCCCGGCGGCTTCCATCGCCTTCACCACCCACGAACTGTCCCCGGCTTCGGTCCTGGCCCTGGCCGAAGAGCTTTACGGGAAAGCCCCGGCGGGATTTCTTCTCAAGGTCCGGGGCACCGAATGGGACTTCGCCGAGGGCCTCTCGGCCGAGGGCGAGCGCGGCCTGGCCGAAGCCGAGCGCCGGCTTCGGGAATTCCTCCCGGTCAGTCCGTGAATTCGAGGATCTCCCGGAACGATTTCTTTTCGATGACCTTGTCGGCCACGGCGTTGAGCAGGCCGTTTTTCGAGCAAAAGGCGACGCCGATCCCCGCCGCCTTGACCATGCAGATATCGTAGACGCTGTCGCCGACGGCGATCATGTCGGACAACTTGATCCCGTATTTTTCCGTCAGGTGGGACAGGGCGTTGACCTTGCAAACGGGGTGGCTGCAGGGGCTCTTTTCGCCGTGGACGAAAAAGGACGGAATCCGGACTTCCCCGGTCAGGATGCGGTTTTTGACTTCGAGATGGTTGGCCAGGGCGAAGTCGGCCCCGACCTTGTTTCGGATGAAGTCGGCCACGAGGTCGTAGCTGTCGCTGACGATGCCGACCACATAGCCCCGGGATTTCAGGGTTTTGATCACTTCGGCCGCGTCGGGGACGATTTTGAGGCCGTCGGCCACGGCGTAGAGATCCTCCAGCTTCACGTCCTTGAGCAGGGCCGCGATCAGCTTCGTCGCGACATATGCTTCACTGGACGTGTTTCGAATGTCTTCGAGCTTGTCCCTGAATCCAAATCGATCCGCCGCCGCGTTGATGAACCGTTCCAGGAGGAGGGTGTCGTCCATATCGAAAATCGCCATCTTGTGGAGCTGCTTGATGGAGTCGTTGATCGAGTCTTCCATCTCGTCCCGAATGACGTTGATTGTCTCCAGTTCGTCCAGGCTCAGGATTTTCTGGATCTCGGCCCGCTTCAAAATCGCTTTGGAGACTTCCCGGGACATTTTCCCCAGGGCCTGCCAGGGCTTGGATTTATTATCGATCCGGCCGACCTCGACCTCCATGATCCGGGCGCCGCGGTTGTGGACATCGATCAGCAGGCCGATATCCACGCCATAATCGTTTTCGAACTTCAGGTCCTTGAGAAAGACTTTTTTCGCCGCGATCATCCCGCTCAAAGGCTGAGTATAGCCGGCTAAATCGGGAAAGAGGATGCTGAGAAGCGGCTTGGCCACGAGCTCCGTGACCCGGCCCGCTTCCCGGCTGAATGTCGCCTTGGCGAAATCGCAGCGGTCCCGAACGACGGGTTCGGCCAGCTTGCTGACAATATCCGCCTCGTAATTTCCGATATCGCCGTCCAGATAAACAAGGATGTCGCTCCTGGCCGTATTCATCCCCTCCCACATGGAGTACCCCTTGCCCAGAACCGAGCTTTTCAAGACTTTGGCTCCGCTTTTTTCGGCTTCGGCGAAGGTGGCGTCGGCCGAATTGTCATCGACGACAATCACCTCCCCGACCCAGGGGCTTTTTTTCGCCAGGCGGACGACCTTGCCCACGGTTTTCTCCTCATTGAGAACCGGGATGATGACGCTGACCTTCGGTCCGGGGGCCAGCCCCAGCCAACGAAAAAGCTTTTTGAACATGCCTTCTCCCGTTGATTTTCGCCCGCCGGACCCGACGGGCCTTGAGGAATCCCTTGAGCTCAATGATAGGGAATGATTCCCGGGATTGCAACGATTAATTTCGGCCGGGGCGATTGATCGGCCCTCCGGCCCGTGATATAAAAAAAGGACCCTCCGGAGAATCTCATGCTCATGTGGCTCGAATTCCTCATCGGCGCGGGACTGATCATCCTGGCCGGAACCCGTCTCTCCCGCTACGCCGATCACATTTCGGAGCGGACCGGGTTGGGCGGAGCCTTCATCGGGCTCATCCTTCTGGCCACCGTCACGTCGCTCCCTGAGTTGGCCGTCAGCGCCACCTCGATCGTCGCCGTGGGGAGCCCGGACCTGGCCGTCGGCGGTCTGCTTGGCAGCAATACGTTCAACCTGGCGATCATCGTCCTTCTCGATCTCCTTTACCGCTCCGGGCCGCTACTCCAGAAAGTCTATCCCGGCCATGTCCTCTCGGCCGGGCTGGGGGTCATGTTCATCGCCACCGTCTCAGCCCTGATCCTCTTTTACGAGCATGGCGGTGTTTTGGAGATCCTCGGCGTCGGGTTGAGCTCGTTCATCTTCGTCGGAATTTATATCGTCGCCGTCCGTTTGATCTTTCGATATGAGCGGCGGATGCGGGAAACGGACGAAGATAAAAAATCCCCCAAAGGTCCCATCGGCGGGCTCCTCGCCAAAACCGTCGCCGCCGCGGCCGTCATCGTGGGCGTCGGTATCTGGCTCTCCCTGACGGGCGAGAAGATCGCCGCTGCGACCGGCTGGGGAGAGAGCTTCGTCGGGAGTCTTTTTCTGGCGGCGGCGACCAGTCTCCCGGAGGCCGTCGTTTCCATCGGGGCCTTGCGCCTGGGACGGGCGGATATGGCCGTCAGCAACCTCCTCGGCAGCAATCTGTTCAACATGGTGATCATCGCCGTCTGCGACATCCTTTATCGACCGGGAGCGCTTTTGAAATATGTCTCCCCCGCCGGGTTGATGAGCGGACTGACGGCCCTGGTGATGACCGGGATCGTGATCACCGCCCTGGTCTACCGGACCCAGACCAAATCGGCCCTGAGAATCGGTTTCGAGGCCGTGGCCCTGGGCTTCGTTTACTTGATGGGGAGCTATTTTCTCTTCGTCCTCAGCCGCGGCTAGAGATCCGTCTCCTCATGACCGGGACGCGACACGAGCCTGAACGATCCGGATCGAATCCTGTATAATAAGTTCGGAAGCGCAACCGATGACCAAAAAAGACGTTTTTGTCCTCCAGGACATCCTTCTCGGCAACGCCCAGACGGCTGCGGCCATCCGCCACGAGCTCGAATCCCGGGGCATTCTGGCCGTCAATCTGCTCAGCTCGCCCGGGGCGGGGAAAACGACGCTGCTCGAAGCCCTGGCTGACCGGCTCAAGGGAAAAGCCCGGATCGCGGTCATCGAGGGCGATATCGAAACCGAACGCGATGCCGAGCGCATCCGGGCCAAAGGCGTGCCGGCCTGGCAAATCACGACCGGCGGAGCCTGCCACCTCGAGGCCAAAATGATCGCCAAGGTCCTGCCTGACGTCCCGACGGACATCGACTTCCTGTTCATCGAAAACGTCGGGAACCTGGTCTGTCCCGCGGGCTACGACCTGGGCGAGCGCCTCCGGGTCGTTCTTCTTTCCACACCCGAGGGCGACGACAAGCCGAAAAAATACCCGAAGGCCTTTACGACGGCCGATGTCCTTCTCCTGTCCAAGGCCGACCTTCGGCCGTATCTGCCCTTCGATATCGAAAAGGCCAGGGCCGAAGCCCTGGCCCTCAATCCGAAGCTTGCGGTGTTCGTCGTCTCGGCCGTAAACGGCGAGGGCCTGGACGAATTTGCCGCTTTCCTTCTCAACGCCCGCCGGGAAATCGCCTCGCATGCATGAGCTTTCGCTGGTCGCCTCGATGTTCGAGACGCTTCTCGAACAGGCCCGAGTCCACAAGGCCAGGCGGATCACCGGGGTGAAAATCCAGGTCGGGGCCCTGGCCGGGGTCGTCCCGGAGCTTCTCGAAAGCGCTTTTGATTCCTACAAGAAGGGGACGATCGCCGAAGAGGCCGTCTTGATGATGGTCAAGCCGCCCTTTACCGTCCGCTGCCGGGCCTGCGGAAACGAATCCGTCCGGGATGATTTCGTCCCGGTCTGCCCGGCCTGCGGCGCGGCCGATCCCGAGATTATCCACGGGCTGGAGCTCGTTCTCGAAAAAATCGAGATGGAGACGGACGACCCGCCCGTCACGGACTGAATCTCACCAGTATCTGAGGAACAGATAGTACAAACTTGTTTTTCACGGTATTTTCGCCCATAATCCTTCCAGAGAGAGAAGGAGAAAATCATGAAAAAAGCCCTAGTTTTCATCCTGATCGGACTCCTGGCCGGAGCCGCCGCGATGTATTTTCTGGGCCCGGCCCGCCTTCCCAATAAGATCAAGCCGGCCGAGCCCACCAGCTTCATCCCGGTCACCTCGCGCCTGGATTCGGGCGGCGACGTGTACGGTTACCTCAGCACCGAGCAGCTCATCCGTTCGATTGAGGGCCTGGTCACCAAGCTCGCCAAAGCCCTGCCCCTGGAACCCGACAGCAAGGAAGCGGAGATTCTTCCCTTCCTCTTCAATCTCATCGATAAGTCCGGTTTGAAGGACATTTCCGGAGTCGGTTTAAGCAACGTCTCCCTCCCCGGCGGACTCCAGCGAACCCGCCTGGTCGTCCATCACGACGCCGAGAAGAACACGGGTTTGATCTGGCAAGCCGCCCCCGCCGGGCCGCGGACGCTGTCCGAGATCAAGCTCCTTCCGGCCGATACCGCCCTGGCTGCTTTCAGCGAATTCCGCCTGGATACGGTCTGGGCCTGGATAAAAAAAGAAGGGGAGGCTTCAAGCCTCGCCGACGTCCGGAAATTCGCCGGTCAGGCCGAATCCATGCTGGCCGCCCAGGGCGTCGACCTGCCCAAGCTTCTCGGCTCGTTCAGCGGATCCATCGGCTATATTGTCACTCTGGACAAAGCGAAGACCATCGCCCTGCCCGGCGACGAGGCGGGATTGACCATCCCCGAGCCCGGCCTGGCGATTGTCATCGGGACTAAAGATTCGACCTTCTTCGACCTGCTGAAAGCCAAGCTGCCGATGGCCGTCTTCACCGAAAAAGACGGGCGGAAAACGCTTCAGTTTTCCGCCATTCCGGCTCCGATTCCGCTGGAACCCTGCATTGTCATGAGCGAAGGATTTGTCATCGTCGCCACTTCCCCCGGCCGGGCGGACGCCCTTCTCCAGGCCCGGACCGGAACCGGCGGACTGGCCGGCGAAGCCGAATTCAAAGAGCTGGCCTCCCGTGTCCCGGCCCGCGGCAACGGATTTGCGTACCTTTCTCCCCGTCTCTTTCAAATCTATATCGGCCTGATCGAGAAAGCGGCGACCGCCAAACCCGAAGATAAGCCATTCGCGGACGCGCTCTTCAAATTCCTTCCGCGCGACCTGAAAGCTTTTTCCGTGATGGAACGCCGGTTCGACGGAATCGTCTGGAGCTCCTGTCACAACATGTCTTTGACCTCGATGGTCATGGCGCCGATGACAACTGCGGCCGGGCTGGCTGCGGCCGCCGCCGGCCCCGCGCTCGCCCAGGCGGGCGATAAAGCCAAGGCCAACAGCACGATGGCCACGCTGAAAACGATCAGTCTCGCCATCGAAGGCTATCTGGTCGACAACGCAAAATCTCCCCAAGCCGGATCTTTGGCCGAGCTTCAAACGATCCTGGCGCCCATGTATATCAAGGAGCTCCCCCTGAAGGATGCCTGGGGCAACGACCTCCTTTACAAAAAGACAGGGAACGACGGCTACCTGATCGCCTCCCCCGGTAAAGACGGCGTGTTCAAGGGCTGGGATCAGAAGGGAGAGTACCCCGCCGACCGGTTCGACGAGGACATCGTCGTCTCGTCCGGGAACGTCGTTTACGGCCCGGCCAAATAATCAGGAGATCTCGCCGGTCAGATACGCCTTCATCCGGGGATCCTTGGGCGTGGCGAACACTTCGGCCGCGGGGCCGTGTTCGACCAGCTCGCCGAGGTAGAGGAAGACGATATAATCGGCGATCCGCCGGGCCTGCCGGAGGATGTGGGTCACAACGATGACCGTGTAATCGGCCTTGAGCTCGATCAGCCGCTGCTCGACAATGCGGCTCGATTGCGGATCGAGCGCCGAGGTGGGTTCGTCGCCCAGGATGATTTCCGGCTCGACGGCCAGACCCCGGGCCAGGCAGAGCCGCTGTTGCTGGCCGACCGAAAGCCGCGAAGCCGGCTCGTTAAGGCGGTCTTTGACCTCTTCCCACAGACCGGCGGATTGGAGCTGCTTTTGAGCCAGGGCGAGAAGCCGGGCCTTGTCCCGAAGGCCGTGGATCCTCGGACCGTAGGCGATGTTGTCGAAAATCGACATCGGCAGAACCTGCGGCTTCTGGGACAGCAGGCCCATTTTTTTCCGGATCCGGGTGACCTCGATTTTCGGGTCGTAGATGTTCTCTCCGTCGACCAGGACCTGCCCCTCGATCTTCACCCCGTCCTGCCCGTCCAACAACCGGTTCATGGTCTTGAGGAGGGTCGATTTGCCGCAGCCGGACGGCCCGATGATGGCCGTGACTTTCTTGTCCGGAAGATCGACCGAGACGTCCTTGAGGACCGGCTGCCGGTCGAAGGAGACGCTCAGGTTCCGGATGGAAATGTGCGTGGGATAGCTCATGGTCGTCCTAGGTAATGGTGTTCTTGCGGAATTTGCGGCTGAACCACCGCGAAAGCAGGCTGATGGCCAGAATGATGATCGTCAGGATCGCGGCCGAGGCGTAGGCCCGCTGCTGAACTTCGGGATACGGCGTCCCTAATTGAAAGAAGATCGCCAGCGGAAGGGTCGCCGCCGGCTGGTTGAGGGCTCCGGGGATCCGGTCGGAAAAGCCGGCGGTCAGAAGGACCGAGGCGGCGTCCCCGATGCCCCGGCCGAAAGCGATCAGGACCGCGGTGATGATCCCGGGGAGGCATTGCCGGACGACGACATGGAAGGCCGTCTCCAGGCGGGTCGCTCCCAGAGACGCGGAAGCGTCCCGGAGGGAAAGGGGAACGAGCCGGACGACCTCGTCCATGGCCCGGGCCATGATCGGAATCTCCAGGAGGGCGACGGTCAGGATCCCGGCCAGGAGCGACGTCCGCAAGCCGATCATCATCATCAGGACGAAGCCGAAGGCTCCGTAGACGATCGAGGGAATTCCCCAGAGAACGTCGAGGGAAAACCGGGTGAACACGGCCAGCCGCGATTTCCTCCGGGAGTAGAGATTGATGTAGAGAACCACCGGGAGACTGAGGAGGAGCGCCAGAAGAGTCGCCCCTCCGGCCAGCTCCAGCGATCCGACGATGGCGTTGAGGATGCCGCCTTCCTTGCCCAGATAATATCCGCCCTTGGGCGTCTGGGTGATCATCGCCAGATTCAGGGCGGGGAATCCTTTGACCACAACCGTCCCCACGATAAGGAGGAGGCTTCCGGCGACCAGCGCCGTGGAAAGTATCATCAGGACCTTGAAGAGCGTCTCTTCGGCTTTCCGTTTGCGGTATCCCATCACTCCGCCTTCCGCTCGGCCCGCATCAGGACGATTCGGGCGAGCACGTTGAAAACCAGAACGATCAGGAGCAGCACGAGAGCCGAGAGCATCAGCGCCCCGTCATACAGGGGGATGGACATCATTTCGCCGTAGTTGTTGGCCAGGAGGGCCGGCAGCGGGTAGGCGCTGTCGAACACGGATTTCGGGATTTCGGGGATGTTGCCGACGACCATGAGAACGGCCATCGTCTCGCCGAAGGCCCGGGAGAATCCGAGCGCGACGGAGGCCAGCATTCCCGACAAGCCCTTGCGCAGGACGACATGCTTGACCGTCTCCCATTTCGTCGCTCCCAGCGACAGCGAGGCCTCGCGAAGCGACTGCGGCACGGAGGCGAAGACTTCGATCGACACGTGGATGATCGTCGGAAAGACCATGATCGCCAGGACGATCGCCCCGGCCAGGACGGAATAGCCGGAGGAATACTTCCCAAACAACGGAGCGATTTTGGCCACCAGCGGGACGATCATCAGAACGCCCCAGACGCCGAAGACGACCGAGGGAATGCCGGCCAGAAGATCGACCACGGGCTTGAGGACTTCCCGGATGCGCCGGGGCGCATATTCGGACAGATAAATCGCGCACAGGAGCGAAACCGGGACGGCCAGGATCATCGCCGCCAGGGTGACCCAGAACGTCCCGATGAGGAACGGGTAGAGGCCGAACTCGCCCCTCAGCGGATGCCAGGAGGAGCCGAACAGAAGATCGCCGAAGGAGTGGAAGGCCAGAATGCTTCGCGACTTGCCCAGAAGCCCCAACAGCATGAGAAAGACGAGAATCCCCGGGACGGCGGTGAGCAAAAACATCGCCCGCCGGGCGAACAGGTCTTTCAGCCGTCGATTGGCCATCGGTTTATTTCAGCTTGTCGAGCCCCGCCTTGAGCTTCTCCCCGCTCAGCCGGATATACCCTGTCTCGGGAACATAGGCCTGGCCGTCGGTCAGGATCCAGCGGAGGAAGGCCGCGGCCGCCGGCTTGGCCGGGGCCCCCCTGGAGACAAAATATAGATCGCGGGCCGGAGGCGAAGGATACCGGCCGTCGGCGATCGCTTTGGTCACGTCATCCCGCGTCCGGTAAAACCGCTCGGCCGGATCGACCGTTCCGTTTCCATTCAAGTCGATGGGCGCGACAACAAGGCCGGCTACAGGAATCAGCGTTTTAGGATCGAAGGCGAAATTCACATTGTTGAACCCGAGGCCGAGAGGGTCGCGCCGGACCGCGTCGGCCAGGCCCGGATCGCCGTAGACGGCGACTCCGGCCAGGTCTTCCTGGCGTTTGCCGAGGTAGGCCGCCCAGGTTTCCGCCGCCCCGCAGGCATCCGACCGGGTGAAGACATGAATCGGGGCCGGGGCCTGGCCGCCAAGAACGTCGGCCCAGGAAGCCGCCGCCTTCGTGATCCAGATCTTGATGAACGCTTCCCGGGTCAATCCTTTTTCCAGAATCGTTTTGAGATACGGATTCCGGGCGCTGATCATCGGGATGACCGCATCCTTGGCGACCGCAAACGGAGCCGCGCCTTTTTCGATCTCGACCGGGTGAACGTCGCGCGAAACCATGCCGAAATCGACCATGTCGGCCAGAGCGTCGGCAATGCCCTTCCCCGCGCCGCCGGCCTGGACGTCGATTTTCACCTTCGGATGGAGCTTCTGGAATTCCTCCGCCCATTTGACGGCCAGGGGATAGAGGGCCCAGGCCCCGGAAATCGAAACCCGGCCTTGAAGGACGGGCGTCTGGGCGCAGCCGGGAAGGGACGCGGACACGGCCAGCGCCACGCCGAGAATCAGGCTCATTTTTTTCCTCACGGCAATCTCCCCTTAAAAGCCGGCCTGAAACTGAACAAGGAAGGCCCTGTTGAGCTTTTGGGCCAGCTCGTTTTCCGAGTATTCATAGTTGATCTGGATTTTGGTCTTGTCGGAAAAGAACCAGTTCACACCAAAGGAAAAGACATCCTGCCGGTCTCCGCCCAGGTCCCGGTTCCGGTCAAAGGCATCGAACATCACCGCGGCCTGAAGTTTTTTGGGAACGAGGAAATACGTGCCCCGGATAAACCAGCCGAATTTCTCGACGGCCTCGTCCACAGCCCAGATCGCCTCCCCTTTCAACGCCGCCCGGCCGACCGAGACGGACGCATCCAGACCGGTCCGGTCGCGGGTCACGGCCGGCGTCCCGGCCGCCGGGCTGTACAAACCGCGGTAAAGACTGGCCCCGAGGCTCAGAAAGTCAAAGGGCCGGATCCGAATCCGCCCGGCGAAATCTTTCTTGTCGTTTGTGTCCGCCTTATTGGCTCCGGATCCGTTGAAGAAACCAACGCTGTAATCGAAGATCGAATATTTTCCGTTCAGCGTCGCCCCCGCGTCGCGGCCGAACGTTCCCAGGTCGCGGCCGGGGGCCAGCTTTTCGACCGACGAAGAATAATTGACCATGTCCAGATCCGAAGCCGAGGTGGTGCTTTCGAACCCGAACGGGATATAGAACTGCCCGAAGCGAACAATGGCCGCATTTGAAAAGGCCGCTTCGACCTGGGCTTCGATCAGAACGGGCGTTCGGACGGCGTCGATGACGAATTTCGCTTTGAGGGATTTGGTCAGATCGATGGCCAGGCTGAGTCGGGCCCGGCGGACGGAAACCGCATCCACCCCGGTTTCCTGTTTTTTTCCCAGAAACTGAAGGAATCCCGAGAGCTTGACGGCTTTGTTCGACGTCACGGCGGGAGGGGCGGCTGCCTCCTGGGCAAAAGCGGATGAAGCCGACAGCAGGAGAACCAACAAGGCGGTTCTTTTCCTAAAGCTCACAATGCTCTCCTGAATAAATGATATAGTTTATTGGCATTGTCGATTATTTGTTAAAAAAATTATTTTCCTTCTTTTTCCTGCATATTTTTCGACTTTTCCCCCCAGGCGGCGAGAGCTTGACGGGTGGTTTCGGCGACGTCGGCCAACGATGTTCCCTCAAGGATTTCAGCGATGGCGTCCCGATTCTTTTTCCAGAGCCAGCGCAGACCGCAGAAATTTTCCCGGGGACACACTTCGCGGGCGGTGACGCTGACGCAGTCGATGGGAGCCAGGGGTCCGTCCATGACCCGGATGATTTCGGCGACGGAGATTTTATCGGGCGGCTTGGCCAGGACATAGCCCCCGTTGGGACCCTTCCGGCTTTTTAAAAAGCCGGCTCGCTTGATCTGAAGCAGGATTTGCTCGAGGAACCGCTCCGGGATGTCCTGGGCTTTGGAAATATCGCGGATATGGAGAGGCGCCTCTCCGTAATGCAGGGCCAGTTCGAGCATGGCCCGGCTTGCGTACTCGCCTTTTGTCGAAAGTCTCAAGCGATTTCCTAATAGTCGACCATGTCAATCGATAATCTGATTTATCACTAATCGGTATTTCTGTCAATATTTTTTTCCCGTATGATAGAATACCGGCGAGCGGAAAAATGGCCTTTCGGTGGATCGACCTCCCCTTCCGGCGAAAAATCCTCATGATCATCCTCGCACATCTCATTCTCGGCGGTCTCTTTGTCATCCTGATCGGGACGCGGCTCGAATCCCGGACGATCATGTCCCTGGCCGAAACCCGCGTCCTTCACGATCTCGTCTCGGCCCGGGAGGTCTACACTTCGGTTTTGGACAACATGTCGACGGCCGCCGCCTCGGTTTCCGGCCAGAATGCCTTCCGCGAATTTTCCGGCGCTCTCGCCGATCCCGGGCTCGGGCTCCTGCTCCATCGGGCGGCCGACATCGGACGGTTCGATTTTCTCTCGTTCTCTGACGTCCGGGGCCGGGTCATCGCCCGATCGGATCCCTACACGCCGGCCGGAGAATTGCGAGTCCCGGACCCCTTCTTCCAAAAAGTCCTGGCCGGAACGCGAATTCAATCCACCCGCCGCCTGTCGCCTGAAGCCCTGCGGCTGGAGAATCAAAGCCTGACCGTTTCCGGCCGCGATCCTCACCTTGTTCTCGCCGTCGGGATTCCCGTACGCGACCCGAGCGGACGAATCATCGGGGCCCTTTACGGCGGCCGTCGAATCGACGGCGACAATGAGATCGTCGATCGGATCAAAGCCACGATTTTCGAGGGTGTATCCCCGAGCGTCTCCGACGAAGGCGCGGTCTCCATTTACCTGGACGACGTCCGGGCGGCGACGACCTTGACCGACGCCGAAGGATCCCGCGTTACGGGGACCAGGGGCGATCCCGACCTCCTCCGCGACGCGCTCCGCCTCGGCCGTCCATGGCACGGCCGGGCTCGCGTGTTCGACGAATGGTTCATCTCCGCGGCCGAACCGCTCCAGGACCATGACGGCACGACCGCGGGGATGCTGATTCTCGGCCTGCGGGAGCGCCCCTTCCTCATCCTGCGCAACCAGTTGAGCTTGAAATTCGCAGCCATGGGGATCCTGACCACCCTCCTTCTCCTCGTCCTGATCATCCGCCTGACCGGCCGTCTCGTCCGTCCGCTCGGAGAGATGGCGGAGGCCGCGTCCCGCGTCGCTCAAGGCGATTTGAACCTGAAGGTGGCCGTAAATAGCGGAGATGAGATCGGCGCCCTGGGGACCGCCTTCAACCGGATGACCGATGAGCTCCGGAAGGCCAAGGACAACCTCCTCCAATGGACCTGGACGCTCGAGGGACGGGTGATCGAACGCAACCGGGCCCTTCGCGAAATCCAGGACTCGATGGCTCGTTCGGAAAAAATGGCTTCCCTCGGCCAGCTTTCCGCCGGCATCGCCCACGAAATCAACAATCCGCTCACCGCCATTCTCCTCAACGCTCATCTCCTCCTCGAAAAAACCTCCCCCGACGACCCGTCGGCGGCCGCTCTCCGTCTTATCGCCGAAGAGACGGAACGATGCGCCGAGATCGTCAAGGGCCTTCTCGATTATTCGCGGCGGACGCCGCCGGAACTGACCTCGGTCGATCTCAACGCCCTGCTCGAACGGACGGTCGGCCTTCTGTCCGGACAGGCCTGGGCGCGAAAAATCCGGATCGAACAGGACCTCGACCTCGCCCTCCCGCCGCTGCCGATGGACGGGACGAAAATTCAGCAGGTCTTCTGGAACCTGATTCTCAATGCCTGCGAAGCGATGCCGGGAGGCGGCCGTCTGACCGTCTCCAGCCGCCGCTCGGCCGACGGCCGGACGGTCGAAATCGTCTTCGCCGATTCGGGCCCCGGCATCCCGAAGGAGATCATCGGCCGGATTTTCGATCCGTTTTTTACGACCAAACCCTCCGGGACGGGCCTCGGACTGGCCGTCGCCGCGGGAATCGTCGAACAGCACGGCGGGTCGGTTTCCGTCCGCAGCGAGGCTGGCTGCGGCGCGGTCTTTACGGTACAATGGCCCCTTCCGGAAGCGGCTCGCGGGAATAAAGGAACTGAAGCATGACCGAGGCGAAACGCAGGATTCTGGTCGTCGACGACGAACGCAGCGTCGCGCAGGGCATCGCCATGGCCCTGGCTTCCGACGAGGTCGAGGTCGAAACCGTCCTGTCGGGCGAGGACGCCCTGATCCGGATGGCCGCCGTCGGCTACGACCTGATCATCTGCGACCTGATGATGCCCGGACTGAGCGGCCTCGACCTTCTTAAATCCTTCCGGGAATACCGGCCCCGGACGCCGGTTCTGATGATCACCGGATACCCGACCCATCGAACGGCCGAGGAATCCCGGAAAATGGGCGTCGTCGACTACATCATGAAGCCCTTCACGCCGGCGGACATCCGGAGCGCCGCGGCCAAGGCTCTCGCCTCGTCGGGTTCCAAATCATGACCGACCGTTTTCTTCGGGCGCGGGAATGCCCCGTCTGCCGCAGCCGGGAGACCGCGCCGTGGAAAAAAGGGAATTTCGCCCATGAGGGGCTTTCCCCCGACCAGATAAAAATCACGGACAGCGAATACGGTAAAATCTGGGATCTCGCGGTTTGCCGGCGGTGCGGCCACATTTTCGCCGATCCCGCCCCCGCCCCGGATTTTCTTTCGGCCCTCTACGGCCGGGTCGAAGATCCCCTGTATGATCAGGAAGCCGAAGGCCGGAAACAGAATTTTCTTCCCATCCTCGACCGCCTGGACGCCCTTCGGCCCGGACGCGGCCGTCTGTTCGACGTCGGGGCAGCCACGGGAATCCTCTGCGAGGCGGCCCGGAAGCGCGGCTGGGAAGTCGATGGAGTCGATCCGAGCGCCTGGTCCGTCCGGTTCGCCGCGGAAAAATACGGGATCGTTCTTCGCCAGGGGGGCTTCGAGGAGGCCGCCCTTCAGCCCGCCTCGGCTCAGGCCGTGACCATGATCGATTTTATCGAACACACTCCCCGGCCGGCCGTCGCGGCGGCCCGGGCGTTTTCCATCCTCACTCCGGGCGGAGTGCTCTGCCTCGTCACGCCCGACATCCACAGCCGGATGGCCCGGCTCGCCGGCCGGCGCTGGTGGCACCTCCGGCCGGGGCACGTGGCCTATTTCTCGAAAGAAAGCCTTCGGATTCTTCTGGAAGAAGCCGGTTTCCGCCTCCTCGATACCCGGCGCTACGCCTGGACGTTCAGCCTGCATTACCTCGTCTCCCGCTTCCGTCCGCTTCGGGCCTTCACCCGGACCCGGGCCTCTTCATTTCTTCGACGGATCCCGATAAAATTATCGCTGGGCGATTCGTTCGAAATCTATGCCGTCAAGGACGGGGCTGCGTGAACGCTTATCTTCGAGCCCTCCGGCTGGAACGCTGGCCGCGGAGCCTGGCCATCTTTATCGGAACGGCCGTCTTCGTCTTCCTGCATCGGGAGGATGCCGCCGCTTTCGCCGTCGGCGCTCTCGTCTGGCGCCTGGCCGCGGCCTTCCTCCTCACCTGGGGCATCTCCACGGCCAACTACGTTCTCAATGAGATCGTCGACCGGCCTTATGACGTCCATCATCCGACCAAGCGGCTCCGCCCCCTCGTCAACGGCGAAATCAAACAGGGTCCGTTCGCCCTGATCGGCCTCGCCCTCTCGGCCGCTTCTCTGGGAACGGCCGTTCTCCTTTTCGACCGAACGTTTTTCCTGAGCCTATTTTCGCTTTTAATCGCCGGCGTCGTCTATAACGTCCGTCCCATCCGGGCCAAGGACATTCCCTTCATCGATTCAATCTCCGAATCGGTCAACAATCCGATCCGGTTCATGATCGGCTGGGCGGCCGTGGCCGTCAACGGCGAGCTTCCGCCGCCCTCCGTCCTCGTTTGCTGGTGGGCTTTCGGCAATTTTCTGATGGTCGCCAAGCGGCTGTCCGAATTCCGGTTCCTCAAGGACAAAGCCGGTGAATACCGCGTCTCCCACCGAAAATATTCCCGGACATCGCTGGTTGCCGGAATGAGCGCGAGCGCGGCCATCTGTCTCCTGGCTTTTCTTTATTTCGCCTGGACCTACGGCCTCCAATCGTTTTTCGGCATCGCCCCGTTTCTTCTCGTCTTTTTCGGATTGATCTTCAGAAAGACGCTTCGCGAGGCGGAAGTCATGGAGGAGCCGGAGAAGCTGTTCGTTCGCCCCAAATACGCGATATACGCGCTCTTTCTTGTCGCTCTGTTCGCTCTTGCTTTTCTGAAGGACGCCGTCGGGCGCTGACCGGCCGTGGCCCGCCGCCGAACCGTTCTCCTTGTCGCGACGACAAACCGGGGAAAAGCCCGGGAAATCGCCGCCGCGCTTTCGGACTTCCCGGTCCGGGTGCTTTCGCTCTCGGAGGCGGGAATTCGCCTTTCATGTCCCGAAAAGGGAACGACATTTGAAGCCAACGCGGGAGAGAAGGCCGTCTTTTATAGCCGGTTGAGCGGCGTTCTGACCCTGGCCGAAGACTCGGGTCTCGAGGTCGAAGCCCTGGGTGGAAAGCCGGGAGTGTATTCGGCCCGATTTTCCGGACCCGCGGCCACCGACTCCCTCAATATGGCCAAGGTCCTCCGGCTTCTCGCCGCCGTTCCGCGCCGCAGGCGCCGGGCCCGGTTTGTTTGCGCCATGGCCCTGGCCCGCGACGGCCGCCTCCTGGAAACCCTTCGAGGCACCGTCCGGGGAACGATCGCCCCGGAGCCGCGCGGCGAAAACGGTTTCGGCTACGATCCTGTGTTCTATTACCATCCCTTTCGCCGAACGTTCGCCGAAGTCTCTCCTGAAGAAAAAAACTCCGTCAGCCACCGGGGCCGGGCCCTGGCCGCCGTGATCCGCCGCCTTCCGCTTCATTTTCCGGCCGGCCGGAAAACGCCTTGATCCGCGTACCCGAAATAAAGGCGGCCCTTCCCCTTTCGGAGAAGGGCCTGATAGCAGGACATAACCCGCAAGGAGGGAGCGCCGAACCCTAGACCGTCAACCGTTCCTTGAATTTGAGGAACGTTTTTTCGCCGATCCCCTGGACCTTTAAAAGGTCTTCGATCTTCTTGAACGGACCGTTCGACTTGCGGAAATCGATGATCCGCTGGGCCACCTTGACGCCGACGCCGGGGAGCGTCTGCAGCTCATCCGTCGTCGCCGTGTTCAGGTTGACCTTTCCCGCGACGGCTTTCTCGCCGCCCGTTTTCTCCGCCGTTTGAACCGCTCCGGCCAAAGCCGGAAGGATCAAGAGGGCTGCGATGACGCTGAGCGCCATGCCTTTCGCCAACAAGCTCTTCATGTCGAGCCTCCTTTCATCCGAAGATAATGCATCCGGCATGCCAGGTTCGATCATCCTGCAAATTGTTGAATTTAAAGAACTGACTCGAGCGGATGGATTCCATTCCGACTACGAAAGGCGTCGCCTGGCTCGACAAACGTCAACTCCCCTTTCACAGCCCCGGAGCCGAAGTCCGGAGGAGGACGCCGCGCAGGCTACCCAATCAACCCTGATTGGCAAGGCTCATGGCGGACGGCAAGGCCAGGCATCCGGAAAAGCCTGATCCGGACGATGTTCGTTCCAACCGCCATAACCTCTCTTTTCTACCCCCACAAAACGGACGAGAGCCTTCCGATTAAGACGGCGGCCGAATCGACGCGAAAAACCGGGATTAATAAATTCGATTCGGCGCGAAACCGCGCTTCTTACGCCCGGGGATGGCTTTTCCGGTAAACGTTGAGAAGCTGCGGAAGGTCGATATGGGTGTATTTCTGGGTCGTCCCCAGGCTCTCGTGGCCGAGGAGCTCCTGGATGACCCGGAGGTCGGCCCCGCGGCCGAGGAGGTGGCTGGCAAACGAATGTCGCAGGGAATGAGGGCTGATTTTCCTCCGGATCGAAGTCTGCCGGATATATTTATCCACCAGCCGCTCCACCGACCGGGTCGTCAGCCGCTCGCCGCGGTAATTCAAAAACAAAGCGGGCTCATCGAAGCGTTCGCCCAAAAGGGCCGGGCGCTTTTCGACGTAGGCGATCAGGCTTTCGGCCGCGGTCCGGCCGAACGGAACGATCCGTTCCTTCCGGCCTTTTCCCCGAACCCGGATCAACCGTTCGTCGATTCCGACATCGGCCAGGTCGAGGCCGACGAGCTCGCTGACCCGAATGCCGGAAGCGTAGAAGAGCTCGAAGATCGCCCGGTCCCGGGGGCCGAGACGGGATTTTTTATCGGGGAGTTCGAGAAACTGCCCCACTTCTCCCTCGGAAAGAAATCCCGGCACCGGACTATCGAGCTTGGGACGGGTTACGATCTTTGCCGGATTGTCGTCGCAGATCCGGTTTTTGAGTCCGAACTGAAAAAAAGACCGGACGGCGGCCAACTTCCGGGCGACGGAGGTTTTCGAAAGCCGCCGGTCGTGAAGCTCGGCCATCCAGCCGCGAAGGACGACGTTGTCGACGCCCGATAAGCGGATTTTCCGGCCCTCGAGATAGACAGCCAGCTGAAGGAGATCCCGCCGATAAGCCGCGATCGTATGAGCCGAGGCGTTTCGCTCGTGGCGGAGATACTCGAGAAAGTCGTCGATTCTTTTACGCATAAGAACGGCCGGGCTCCCCCCGGCCCATTTTCATTTTAAAGGAAACCCGCCTCGAATGATATCCCGCCGCGCCCCGCTCTTCAGCCTCCCCTCGCAAAGACGAAACGCTCCGGAGGACGGATAACCGTGGAAATGAGACGAACCCGATGTCTCGAGAGAGCCGGTTACCGACCGGACTTAAAGGCGCAGCCGACGTGGGCGCCGTCGCAGAACGGCTTGTTTTCAGAAGCGCCGCAGCGACAGAGCGTGACGCGGTTTCGGATTTCGTAAACCGTCCCGTCGGCCGATTCGACCGGGATCCCGCCCTTGACCCAGATCGGACCGCTCGAACCGGATTCCCGGTTTTCAATCAATCCGATCGACGGCCGGAGCTCCGGTTCGATCGGTTGTCCGGTCGTCTTGTCCCAGGCGACCAGCGATCCGGACGGGCAATCGCAGGATTCCCGGACGGCCAAGTCCCGGTTTTCCGGCTTGTCGGATGTTTCGGCCAGACTCCAGGCGTCCCCGCCGCGATGGCAGAATCGGGCCAGGGCGCATATCGTTCCCGACCAGGTCAAATCGACCTCGGGGCCTTCGGTTTTTTCGGCCTCGGCCAGATAGCCCGCATTCCCCGCCGTCTCCGTGCCGTCAAAGCCGATTTTCAGATGGGAGCCGTCGCAAAACGGAGGGTTCTTTGTCGCTCCGCACCGGCACAAGGCATAGGTCGCCGCCGACGGGTACTCCCGCCCGTCTTCCCAGCGTTCGGGCTCCCCGTCCTCTCCGGTCACGATCAAAGCCTCGGCCAGCGGAACGCAACCCGTCGCAATGTACGGACCGTCCTTCATCACCTTGATTTTTCCCTTGGGGCGGTCTTCACTCATGGTTGTCCGGCTCCGACCCTATTAGACCGGGTTACCCGCCGGGTGTCAATTCCTATTCAGACCGTGTTAAGTAAACATTAAAAGTGGACTGGGCCGTTCAGGCCGGCTCTCCGCCCGAACCCCAACGGTCCGGAATTTCAGGACGGCCGGGATCCGCCGCCCGGCTCGCCCGACCCGGGGGCCGGATTCGAACCCGTCTCAACCGGCTCGGCGGCGGCGCCTTTCGCTCCGCCGTCCGCCGCCGGAGGATGCGGAACCGGAGCGGCCGGGTCGCGCCAGCCGCAAATCTCATCGACGCAATATTTGTACGTCCCGTCTTTTTTCGTCGATTTCCGGAGAACGAATGATTTCCCGCACTTCGGACAGGGTTCCTTCAGCGGCTCATCCCAGGTGGCGAACCGGCACTTGGGGAAGGAACTGCAGCCGTAGAAATCCTTGTCCCTCTTGGTCTTGCGCTTCAAAATCGTCCCGCCGCAATCCCGGGGACAGGGAATTCCGGTGTCCACTTTTTCCTTTTTCTTGATGTACTTGCACTTCGGATAATCCGAGCAGGAGACAAACATCCCGTAGCGGCCCATCCTCTGGACCAGATTCGCCCCGCAGGTCGGGCACTTTTCCTCGAGCGGGACGGGTTCCTTTTTATAGAGATCGTCGGAATAATCGCACTCCGGATATCCGGAACAGGACTTGAACCGGCCGAATTTCCCGCCCTTGTTGACCAGCTGTTTGCCGCACTTCGGACACTTCTCGTTGATCGGAATGCCGGTTCCGGCCACACTCTCGACCTTGGCCCCTTCGGCCAGGTCCTTTTCCAGCCGGGCGTAGAAATCCCGCATCGCTCCGACCCAATCCAGGCGCCCTTCGCTCACCTCGTCCAACTCTTCTTCCATCGTGGCCGTGAATTTGTATTCCATCAGGTCGGGGAACTGCTTGACGAGAAAATCCGTGACAAACATGCCCAGGTCGGTCGGGACAAACTTGTTTTCTTCCTTGATGACGTAGACCCGGCTCTGGAGGGTTGAGATGATCGGGGCGTAGGTCGAGGGCCGGCCGATGCCCCGGGCTTCGAGCTCCTTGACCAGCGTGCCTTCCGTGAAGCGGGCCGGCGGCTGGGTGAAGCTCTGTTTCGGCTCGAGCTCGGCCAGCTTCAACGCTTCGCCCTTCTTGACGGGCGGAAGCTCGTCCTCCTCGTCCTCTTCCCGTTTCGGGTACAGCTCCCACCAGCCTTTGAACTTGACCACGCCGCCCTTGGCCGTGAACTGGAACCTCTCGCCGGCGGCGATGTCCAGGGCGGTTTCCTCGAGGATGGCCGGGTTCATCTGGGAGGCCAGAAACCGGTTCCAGATCAGCTGATACAGGCTGAATTCCTCTTTCTTGAGATACGGCCGGACGACGTCCGGCGTCAGCTCGGGCGAAGTCGGCCGGACGGCCTCGTGGGCGTCCTGGGCCTGGCTTTTATTGGCGTAGACGCGCGGGTGGGCCGGCACATGCCGGGGCGAATACGTCCTGGCGATATATGTCCGGGCCCATTCCTGGGCTTCAGCGGAAATCCGGACGGAATCCGTGCGCATGTACGTGATCAACCCCATCGGGCCGCGCTCGCCGAGCGGCAAGCCCTCGTACAGCTTCTGAGCGACGGACATCGTCTTCTTGACCGGGAAACGGAGCAGGCGGAAGGCCTCCTGCTGGAGGGTGCTGGTGATATACGGCGGATTCGGATTCCGTTTTTTTTCGGAAACCGTGATGTTCCGGACGATGTACGCCGCGCCTTTGAGGGCGTCGACGATCGCCCGGGCGGATTCGCCGTCGCCGATCTTCGCTTTTTTTCCGTCGATTTTGGACAGGGTGGCCTTGAAGGCGGGGGGCAGAGACGCCTCCAGGCGGGCGAAGATGGTCCAGTATTCCTCGGGTTTGAACGCCAGCCGTTCCCGCTCCCGCTCGACGATCAGCCGGAGGGCGATGCTTTGAACCCGGCCGGCCGAAAGCCCCCGGCCGATCTTCTTCCACAGGAGCGGACTGATCTTGTAACCCACGAGCCGGTCGAGGACTCGGCGGGCCTGTTGGGCCTCGAACATGTGGGCGTCGAGGTCGCCCATGTGCCGGACGGCTTCTTCCACGGCGGACTTGGTGATTTCCTGGAGCCGGACGCGATAGACCGGTTTCTTGCCGTCATCGACCAGCGCCTTCAGATGCCAGCAGATGGCCTCGCCTTCCCGGTCAGGGTCAGCCGCCAGAATGATCGAAGCGGATTCTTCGGCCGCCTTCTTGAGTTCGCCGACGACCTTGGCCCTCTCGGGGATGACAATATACTGGGGCTCGAAATTCTTGTCGACGTCCACGCCGAGCTTGCTTTTGGGCAAATCCCGCACGTGGCCCATCGAGGCCATGACCTTGTACCCGGGGCCAAGATACTTATTGATCGTCCGGGCCTTGGCCGGCGACTCGACGATCAACAATGCCTTGTCCATCAGATTCTCCTCAGATAACGCTTCCCGGGGACCGCGGCGGCGACGCCCTTGATCTCCAGTCCCAACAATATCGTCAGGAGCTCAGTGACCGAAAGCTCGGTCCGCTCCAACAGCTCATCCACATGGGCCGGGGTGTCGGGAGAAAGAAGCTCCCACACCAGGGCCTCGCCCTCGGACATCAGCGGCAGAGACGCCGTCTCTCCCGCCCGCTCGGCCAGAAGGGCCTCCCGAAGCGGCAGCGGCAGCTCCTCGACCACATCCTTCCAGGTCAGGGTCAGCTTGGCTCCTTCCTGAATCAGGCCGTTGGCCCCGCGGCTCATTTCGGAAGTCGCGTTGCCCGGAACGGCCAGGACCTCCCGGCCTTGTTCCTGGGCGAACTCGGCCGAAATCAGCGAACCGCTCTTTTGGGCCGCTTCGACCACGACCAGAGCCAAAGCAAGCCCGCTGATGATCCGGTTCCGCCTGGGGAAATTCGCCGGCAGCGGCTCGGTTCCCAAAGGAAACTCGGAAATCACGGCTCCTTCGGCGGCGATCCGGTCCATCAGCTTCCGGTTCGACCTCGGATAGGGAACATCAAGTCCCGATCCCAGAACCGCGACGGTGCGCCCTTCAGCCAGAGCGCCTTCATGGGCGGCGGCGTCGATCCCGATCGCCATCCCGCTGGCGATGATGAGGCCGCGGCCGGCCAGATCCCGGGCCAGCCGCTCGGCCATCCCCCGCCCGTAGGGCGTCGGGCGGCGCGAGCCGACCATGGCGACCGCCGGCTTCTCGAGGACGTCCGCCTTTCCGTAACAATAGAGGACACACGGCGGATCGAATATTTCCCGGAGAAGGGACGGATACTCGGCCTCCCCAAGAGTCAAGAGAGAATAGCCTTTCTCCCGGGACCTGTCAAATTCTTTTGCGACCGCCTCCGGCAGGCCCGGATCGGCCAACCGGGCGGCAATATGGGGAGGTATTCCCAGAGCCGGCCATTCCCCCTCGGAAAGACGAAGGGCTTCCCGAGGGTCTGAAAACAGGGACAGCACCCTTTTCATCCAGATCATCCGGTCCCAAAGCGCCAGGTTCAGGGCCAAATAGGCGAGAGGCGGAGACAGATTTCCGGCGGGAGGACGATTTCCCCGGGAGAGGGCCCTGAAAAGCGGCATGGCGTCTCAAGGGACGCCTGGAACCGGCGTTTTTCTCAGCGGGCCGGGAGACTTACTTGATAACCGATTTATATTTCTCG
This sequence comes from uncultured Eubacteriales bacterium, assembly GCA_964411395.1. Lineage (GTDB taxonomy): Bacteria > Acidobacteriota > Aminicenantia > Aminicenantales > UBA4085 > JAAZPG01. The sequence continues at coordinate 23,464 of CAYPKX010000030.1, forward strand.
AAGATCTGTTTCAACTGGGGCTTGGTCACGACGTACCCGCTGAGAGTCATCGAGATCGTCGTCCGGAGCGGGTCATTCGTCTTGAAGATGATGAATTCCCGGATGTACCCCACCCGGCCGGCCAGGGGGAATTTCACCGTCATTTCCGCTTCCTTGCCGGCGGCCACCTTGATCGGAAAGACAGCCGGTTTGCCTTTGACTTCAAAGACCGCTCCGGGGAGGTTGCCTTCGAACTCGAGCTCGAGCTCCCCGCGGTTGATGACGATAACATCGGTTGCGATCGACTCGCCTTCCACGATCAGGCCCTGGTCATGCATGTACCGGTTCAGGTCGAATTTCGGCTGGGGCGGCACATCCACGGCCGCCTCGATCCGCAATTGGGTCCGGCGATTGGCGGGATCATTGGACTCGACGTAGATGTATTTGATCACCTCGCCGGCATAACCGGCGGAACTGAACGTCACCTTGATGACGCCGGATTCGCCGGGGGCGACTTTTTTGTTCGAAACCAGGACGGCGGTGCAGCCGCAGGAGCTTTCGACGTTGCCGATCTGGAGGACTTCATCGCCCTCATTCTTGAAGGCGAATTCGCAGGTCGCGTCCTTGCCCTGCTTCAGCTTTCCAAAATCCCATTTATCCGTCTTGAAGGCGATTTTCGGTCCCTTGGCTGCGGCGGCCAATGAGACGACGAGCCAAACGGCGGCGAAGGCAACAACCAGATTTCGAACGGCTTTTCTATGCATGACGTCCTCCCCGAGGATGAAAATGTACATCTTTTCACCCTTCCCGGCAAGTCGGCCCCCGGGTTTCGGGCCTCCCCGAGCGCCCCGGGGAGGTTGCCTGAAAACCCCTGGAGATGGTATAAAGACGTCTGATTTTGCGGACATTTTCATTTCGGGGTGTGCGTCTGATGAGATATGTTCGGCCTTTGTTTGCCGCCGCCGGCCTGGCCCTGGTCCTCGGGGCGGCCGCCGGCTCTCCCGCTTTCGGCGAAACGAGCGGGCAGGATCCCGTCCGCGATAAACGAAATCCCGTGACGGCCGATTTTGCCCCGCCGAAGCTTTGGGAACGGGTCGAGATCACGCTATTCGGCGGCCTCGGCATTCCGATCGCCGGATGGACGACTCTCCATTATTCCGAGATTCCGGAAACCGAAGGACCGGCGGTCGCCGCCGAAAACCGGATAAAAATCTCTTCCGGACCGGATGTCTTTGCCGGTGCCGCCGCGACATTCTTCTTGAAAAGCGGCGTCGGCATCCAGGCCGGGTTTGGGTATTTGAAATCCGGGCTGGAGGCGGAAAACACCTTCCGCTATTCCGCTTCGCCGAGAGCTCCGGAATCCTACACGGCTTCAGAGTCCGGCTCGGGGGAGCTGACCGCCGTGCCGGTTTTTCTCTGCCTGTTCAATAAATTCGAAGTGAAGCTTTGGGGACAAACGTTCCGGGCCTATGTCACCGCCGGCCCGGCCCTTTTTCTCAATTCCGTCCTGGCCGAAGTCCGGGGCGGCGCGGCCCTGGTCCGAGGCGGCGAAGCCGACGCCTTCCTGATCCCGGTTGCGGTCGCCGACACGACCTGGGTGACATTCGGCGCGACGGCCGGCGTCGGTCTGGACATACCCCTTTCGAAGTCCCTGGCCCTCAACCTGGAAGGACGGTACTTTTACGCCACCCGGAAAAATTTTCGGTGGAACTGGGAGCCCGGCGTTTACAACGGCCTGTTCGGCCGATTGACCGGGCTCGAGTTCGAGGCGGCAGCGGCCGCCGCCTATGACCGGGATACGACGTTTTTAACGATCGATCCCTCCCTGATTCAAATCGCCGGCGGTCTCAAGGTTATCTTTTAAGAAAGCCAATCGTGTTATACTGAGCCTGGAACTCCGGACAGGGGTAGGACATGAGCCAGAGAGCAATCCGTTTCCTCGTTCTCGCTTCGTTTGGAATCTGGGCCGCATCCGCGGCCGCCTTCGGATCAAGCCTCATCAAGCTCAAGGTGACGGCCGAGATCGCCAATATTCGGGTCAAGCCCTCCATCGGGAGCAACATCATCCGCCAGTTCCCGGCGGGCGCGATTCTCGAAGCCGAGGAGAAAGACGGCGAATGGTTCCTGGTCAAGCTCGAGCCGGACGACGCCGGACAGGCGACGGGTTACGTCCACGAAAGTCTCGTCCTGCCCTTGGACCAGGTCCCCGCGACCGAGCGCCCGGCCGCCGCCGTTCCGCCGCCGGTCGTCAAAGCCCCGGAAAAGAAACCTGAGGTCAAGGTCCCGGCGCCGAAAACGGAAACGGTCACAACCGCCGGAAACAGGCCCGTTGTTTACGAAGTCACGGATGAAATCCTCGCCGAGGCCGGGGCCGAAAGCCCGTTCTCCCTCTCCGTTTGGGGCGGCGCGGGACTGACGCTGGTCGGAGACTTGAATAAGGGAGCCGAGGGCCTGGCCGATTTCTATCAGGCCCAGACCTTGCGGACGGCCGACGGAGCGGTCTCGCCCGTTCGGGCCGGTTTTCAATTCGGCGGAGAAGCGGCTTTCACCATCGCCCCCGGCTTTAAAATCGCTTTCGGGGCCGAATATCTGCGGGCGTCGCGGGAAAGCGTCCTGACGCTTTCCGTCGACGACGTGCTTCCTTCCACCCTGACCGTCAAACCCGGATTTTCCGCCCTGCCCGTCTACACCGCGTTTATCTATTACCCTCTCGATTTCCTTTATCTGAAAGCCGGCGTCGGTTATTATTTCGCCCGGGTCAGGTACCGCTACGAATTCACCTTCGGCGAAGCGCTTCGCGACTGGCAAGGCGAAGCCGACGCCGGAGGGGCCGGCCTGCTGGGCGGAATCGGCGTCGACCTGACCCTGGCCCGCGGCCTGGGCCTGACGGCCGAATTGAGCGGCCGGTATGCGGTGATTTCAGGTTTCACCGGAAACAACGCTTATCTGGACGAGAACCTCGCCGAACCCTACATCGAAGAAGGCCGGCTCTACGCCTTTGATGCCAGGACCACCAGCCAGACGGCTTATTCCCTGGTCTTCATCCGGGAAAAAAAGCCGGCCGAAAGCGGCGTGGAGAAAGCGCGTGAAGCCAAGCTGGATCTTTCGGGTCTTTCTCTCCGCTTCGGCCTCAAGTACAAGTTCTAGAAACCCGCCCCCTCGCCTTTTCCGACAAAGAGGATCTCTCTCTTTTCCTGCGGGGAGGGCACCCGAAGGAGAAGAGAGCCGACAAAGACGTTACGAGACGGGGTCCGGTTTATGCCCGGGGCATCGGGGCTTCAGGGATTTTTAAAAGCGCCAGGTGGTAGGCGTGAATCCCCCGGAAGAGGGGTTTGACCTTCACGACTTCGAAACCCGCCCCGGCCGCGGCTTGTTCAAAGACGCCGGGATCGAGCATCTTGATATGGGTCCGGCTTTTTCCGAACAGACGTCGAATCCGGCGCTGGAAGACATGAAGCCCGTTGGCCCGGTAAAACGAAACGACCGCATAGCCGGTCGTCACCCGGCGGAATTCCCGAAGAATCGCCGACCGGCCTTCGGGGGTGTGGACGTGATGGAAAAACCGGATGGAGAACACGAGGCCGAAGACGCCGTCCCGGAACGGGAGACGGCCCGCATCGGCGCCGACCGTTCCGAAAAACGGAGCCGGCCCCGGCCCGGCCGCATTTTCCGCCGCCCGGCCGGCCATTTCAACGGAAAGGTCCGCCCCGACCACGGAAAATCCCCGGTCCCGAAGAAACGAGGTGAATCGGCCATACCCGCAGGGAAGGTCCAGGGCGGCGGTCTTCGGCGTTTCCCGGACGACGCGATCGACC
>CAYPKX010000031.1:0-26791 GCA_964411395.1 uncultured Eubacteriales bacterium
GAACCGAATGTTTTTTGAGCCATGATTTTCTCCTTCGCCCTCTCACCGGCGATTTTATTCGCGTTCACCCGGCGCAGCCGCCGGGCGTTTTTTTCCGGCCATTTTCATCCGGGCGGGGACGAACGGAATCTTCCGCCCCCGAAGCAGCAGGTGCCAGTAAACCCAGCGGAAAGCCAGCTTGCCCCAGTGGTTCAACCGGCTGGGCTTGAGCAGGGGCAAGGGGCCGAGCCAGGGGAACGGAAAACGGCCGGGCAAAGGCTCGGTCGCGTAGTTGAAATCGATCAGAATGGCCTTGCCCTTGCCCATCTCGACAAAGCAGTTGGCATGGCCGTCGAAGCCGGGTTCGAGGGGTCGGCCCTCGATCGCCCGAAGAATATTTTCCGTGAGGATTTCGGACTGGAAATGGACGACGGAGCCGGCCTTGGAAGCCGGCACATCGGTTGCATCGCCCAGGGCGAAGATGTTCTCATATGTCCTGGAGCGGAGCGTGTTCGGGTCGGTCGGAAGGAAACGGAATTCGTTGCCCATCCCGGAACGCTCGATCATCTCCGAGCCCATGTTCGTCGGAATCGTGACGAGCAGGTCATACGGCACTTCACGTCCGTCGTAACAGACGATTTTCCGGGCCGAGGCATCGATCCGTTCGGCGTTGAAGTCGGTGACGAGCCGGATGTTCTTCTTTTCCAGAAGGTCTCCCAGGATCTGCGAGGCGACCGGTTTGGTGAAGGCGCCCGAGAGCGGCGTGACATAAACAATCTCGACCTTGTCCCGCTTGCCGTGGCGGCGGAGGCAGGCGTCGCAGAAGAAGGCGAATTCCAACGGGGCCACGGGGCACTTGATGGGCGTTTCATTGACATGGACGACCAGGGTCCCGCCGGGGAACGTTTTCAACTTGGTCCCCAGGGCTTCGGCGCCGTCGGGAGTATAGAAATCGAAGATCGTGTCCCGCCAGCCGTCGAGCATTCCGGGCGTTTCCGAAGGGACAATCTCGGCCCCGGTGGCCACGATCAGGTAGTCGTAGGGAAGCTTGCGGCCGTCCGCCAGGAGGACCTGGTTTTCGGCCGGAACGATCCGGTCGATCTCGGCCCGGACAAAATCGACCCCCTTCGGAATGAATTTCGATTTCGGTTTGACGATGTCCTTTTTCTCGAGAAAGCCGAAGGGAAGGAAGAGGAATCCGGGCTGGTAGTAATGCTCGTCGTCGCGGTCGACGACGGTGAGAGCCCATTCCCCGCGGGCGAGCCGCTTGCGAAGATGATTGGCGATGACCGTCCCGGCTGTACCGGCCCCCAGGATCACCAGTTTGCGCATCGTCGTCCTTCCTTGATCCGATTTCGGGAACAGCAACCTATTCCTACCAATTTTATCGGATACCTTGGACGAAAGCAAGGCCCTTTATGCGATTTTCATTATAAACCGGAAGCGGACATAAAACCATCCGAAACAGGGCGTTGACCCGAAATCGACAAAAATCATTCCGGCCGTATTTATATTTTATTCAATAAGATGGAAATATGATTCGGCATCGGACGTCTTTTTCGTCCGGACTCCCGGCTACCGGCGCGGGAACCAGACCCGCATCTCGCCCGGGCCGCGGTTGGCCCAGGCATGATAGGGAATCAGGATGACGGAGCGGCCGGCCGGAGCACCGACGACGGCCGGCGAAGCCAACGGCTTTCTTTTCAGGACGACCACGCCTCCAAGAAAGTCCGGCCGAAATTCGGAAAGGAAGACCGCCGCGTCGGCGATCCGAATATCCAGGGCCCGCCCGCCGTTGTCGGCGGCTTCGGCGCAGTAGACGATCGGGCCGCGCTGGAAGGCGACCCGGCCGGAATCCGCTTCGACTTTCTCATGGGCGACGACCCGGCGGATCGGCAGGGGCAAAGTCAGATCGACCGTGTCCCCCTTCTTCCACGTCCGGCTGAGGACCGCATATCCCTTATCGAGCGTTATTCGGACCGGCGTTCCGTTGACCGCCAAAGACGGTTTCTCCTCGGTCCGGTCGAGAAACCGGTACAGGTCCGTCGGAACCGGCGCGTTGACGGCCCATCCGGGAATTCTGATTTTCAAGTCGAAAGCCGCATCCTTCTCCGGATTCAGAACGATTTTCACCGTCCCCTCCCAGGGGTAGCGCGTTTCCTGGGAAAGGATGACTTTCGTTCCGGCCACATCGACGGTCCCTTGGTTGGCCATATAGAGATTCACATAGAGGGCGTCGTCCCTGACGGCATAAACATAGCCCGGAACCGACGGAAGAAACCGGGTGATATTCGGCGGACAGCAGGAAACCTCGAACCAGGGCGACCTTCCGATCTGGCCCTGGTAAAGCTCGGATTTTCCGTCGGCTTCCAGGGGGTTCTGGTAGAAAAACGACATCCCGTCCAACCCCACGCCCGAAATGAGGCCGTTGTACATGATCCGTTCGAGGACATCGACGTATTTGGCCTCGCCATGGAGGAGGAACAGCCGTTGCTGCCAGAGAGCGTTGCCGATCGCCGCGCAGGTTTCGGTATAAGCGCTCTGATTGGGAAGCTCGTAGGCGTCCCCGAAAGCTTCCGAACCGGACCGGGCCCCCACCCCGCCCGTCAGGTATAGCTTCCGGCCGACGACGTTGTCCCACAGACGGTCGATGGCCCGGACATATTCCGGGTAGCCGCCCAGAGCCGCGGCATCGGCCATCCCGGCGTACATGTACATCGCCCGGACGGCGTGGCCGACGGCCTCGTCCTGCTCCAGGACGGGCTTGTGGTTCTGCATGTACTCGTCCGAATCGTAGACGGCAAACGGGTCGTCGGGAGCGTGGCGTTGTCCCTGGAAATAGCGCCCGCGCTCGTCGAGAAAGAACTTGGCCAGGTCGAGATAAGCCCGGGTTCCCGTCGCCCGGTACAGCTTGCTCAAGCCGATTTCGATCTCCTGGTGGCCGGGGAAAGCCCGCCGCTTTCCCGGTCCGAATGTCGAAACGAGAAGGTCGGCGTTTTTAACGGCGATCTCGAGAAACACCCGCTTTCCCGTCGCCTGGAAATGGGCGACAGCCGCTTCGTACATGTGGCCGACATTGTAGAATTCGTGGCTCACCCGGAGGTTGGACCAGCGTTCCGGGCCCGAGCCCGGAGCCGGATTTTTCGGGTCGATCGTCCGGTTGGTGAACACATAACCGTCCCGCTCCTGGGCCTTCCCGATCACATCGATGAGGCTCTCAAGTTCCGCGGCGAGTTTCGGATCGGGTTTGAGCATCAACGTGTACGCCGCGCCCTCCATGGCCTTGAAAACATCCGAGTCATTGAACCGCCGTCCCTCATACGCCCCTTTCATCAAGCCGGCGGCTTTCCGAAAGTTGTTCACCCGGCCGGTCTCCTCATTCATTTTAAAAGCGAAGGGAACCGTCACCGCCCGGTTGGTTTCGATTTTCGGGGCCCAAAAGACATCTTCGACTTTAACTTGAGTGAAGGGAACCGGCCGGATCGGATAATCGGAGGGCTCCGCCGTAATGAAGGCCGCGCCCGAGATCAGCATCAGCCCCGCCAGCGACGTCGTCTTGCCCATCTTTTCCTCCCTGATTCGGCTTGAGCCCGCGCGTTCTCTTTCCCGTTCTCCTCGGGCGGCCGCTTCAATCGCCGTTTGTCCTTCCGCCCGCCCGAAGGCCAGCCCCGGGGTGCTCCGGCCGAAATGACTCGGCCCCCAGCCGCCGTTCAGCGAACCGCGACCTCGTAAAGCGAAACGCTCATCGGCGGAAGATCCAGCGTCCCGCCGAACGGAACACCGGCCGTTTCGATCCTTTTGACTTCCGGCTCCCGGCCCGGAACGTTTTTCGACAGCGGGTCGGGTCCGGTTATCCGATGAAGCTTCGCCCTGGACGCAAGCTTCATCCCTTTGAACGAAAGCGGCAGACGCTGCCGCTCGGTGGAGGGATTGACGATCGCGACGGTCAGAACTTTTTTCCCATCCTTCCAAGCCGCGGCCACGTCCAGCGGCGCCGGGGCGCCGCCGATTTTCAGGGGGACGCTTCCGAAATGATTCCGATACAAGGCCAGGACCTCCCCGGTCGTATCCAGAACCGCCGCGGTCTTGTTCGTCTTGATCGCCCCGATGACATTGACCGTCTGGGCGTAATTGGCCATGAAGAAAACATCGGTATTGCGGAAAAACTCATGAAGCCCGGCCGCGATGCCCAAGGCATCCTTCAAAAAATACTGGGTTCCGAGCTCGCCGTAGACGTGGGGCCCATACCAGTAATTCCACTCATCGAGGATGATCGGGATTTCCTTGTTTTTCATCGCCGGAATCGTTTCCCGATACTTCCGGTGGGCCTCGGCGATCCGCCTGACCTCCTCGGCCGCCCAGGCGGCATGGCCCATCACGCCCGGCCGCGACTGGACATAAAAATGCTCGCTCATGTAGTCCATCTGCCCGGCCGAACCGGCCAGCATGCCCTCGCTCCAGCTTCCCACGGCCCCGACAGCGATCAACTTGATCGAGGGATCCTTGGCCCGCATCGCCCGGGCGAAGCGATTATGCTTTTTCACGTAATCGGAGAGAGGCATGTGGCCAAGCTGCCAGTCGCCGTACATTTCGTTGCCGATCGACCAGAAGACGACCTTCCAAGGGTTGGGATGGCCGTTTTTCGCCCGCCGCCGTCCCTGAGGAGAGCTCTCCGGGCCGTTGAGGTATTCCACGTGCTCGGCCGCCTGCGTCTCGTTTCCCTGGCCGGAGTTGACGGCGATATAAGGGTCGGTCCCCAGGATCTCGCAAAAGCGCATAAACTCGTGGATGCCGACATCGTTATGTTCGACGCCCGTCCAGGCGGGATTTTTACGCGGAGGCCGTTTATCCGGCTCGCCAAGACCGTCTTTCCAGTCATAACCGCTGACGAAATTTCCGCCCGGCCAGCGATAGACCGGGGCGTTCAATTCTTTCAGGACCGCGAGCACCTCGGGGCGAAAACCATCGACATTGTCGGCCGGCATGAGCGAGACCGCCCCGACACGGAAGGCCTCCCGCCCGCCGCTTTGGATCTCCAGCCGGGCGTTCTCCGAAGACGCGCCGGCTTTGAAAGCCAGCGGGACCGTCTTGTAATCCGGGCCGAGGGATTCGACGGCCACCGTCTGCCGATCGCCCGGAGCCGAACCCCAGACGAGGGAAACGCGGAGCGGCAGAGCTTCCGGGTCGGCCGCCGCAACCAACCGTCCGGCGTAATCCCGGCCGGCGATGACCGCCAGGTTTTCCTGGACGATTCCGCCCGGAATTCCATCGCCGGTCAGACGGATTTCGGGAGCGTGGACGCCGACATACGGGAGGATGGGATTCATCCGAATATGGCGCGGATCACCGATCGCTTTCCAGGGCGACTCCTTGTCCCCGACCGGGTAGAAGAACTTCCGATCCTCGAGCATTTCCGCCCAAATGCCCTGGTAAATGCACCGGCCGAGATGTTCGATGAACTGGCCGTAAATATACGGGGAGATCGGAGCCAGGGTTTTGGAGGCGTCGATTTCCGCCCGCGGCCGGACGGTCCGGGCCGAGAGCATTTCCAGCTTCAGGTCGTCAAACCAGGCGGTCCCCGTCGCCCGTCCCCAACCGCCGAACAGGCAATTGACCGAGACGCCGTCGTTGGCCCCGGTCTCGAATTCGATTTCCAGGCGGGTCCAGTCCCGGGTTCCGCTCACAGCCGGAGTGGCCCGCTCGAAGCCGTGAAGGTTGAGCAAGGCCCCGCGGCCCGATCCCGGCTTGAGATTTTCCGTTTTCACCCAGCCGCTCAGACGGTACACGGCAAACGGACGGACAGGGACATCGGCCTGAAGGTAAGCGTCGGCCCCGTCGGTCGAAGAGAGGCGAAGGCTATAGCCGCCCGAATGAAAGACGGAGTCATCAACCGCAAACGCCGCCCGCCGGCCGTAATTAACCGGCCGCCAGCCTTTAGGCAGGCCGTTTTCGACGTCCTCGAACGAGGCGTTAACGAGGATGTTCGTTCCCGCCGCGGGCTTCTGTCCAACCGCAGGCAAAACAAAGGCCGTAAAAACGATCGCCGGCACAGCCCAACGAAAAGGCGCCTTGATCCTCATCTCGTTCCTCCTCCTCAACAATCCTTGTCGGCTCTTTGCGATTTTTTAAGATCCTCCGGGACACGAGCTCTTCGCCCATGGATTTGTCGGCCGGGCCGGGCCGAGACAAATTGAAGCCGACGTTTCATTTCACCTTGATTTCCTGGATGCCCGCCGAGAATTTCTCGGGCAGCTGGATTTCGACCTTCACCGATCCGGTCCGGGCCGGGATGAAGCGAACGGTATTGTATCTGTCCTTGGCCACGCCGTACATGTCCTTGGTTCTCACCGGGATCCATTGTTCGCCGGACCGGGTGAACACCTTCCAGGAAACCGGCAGCCGGCACTCCCCCGTCCCCGTGTCGTCAAACCAGTAGACCGCTACTTCCGAGACCGTCGTCGGCTTGGGAAAATCAAGCTGCACCCACTCCATCGTCCCTTTCTTCGGCCACCAGTGGGTGTAACCGGTCGCATGATCGATCGAGCTTTCAGGTTCGAAAAGATTGTTGAGCCCCGCCAGGCTCCTGGCTCCGTCGGAAGCCGTGACCGTCGACATCGAAGCCAGAGTCGGCTCGGGGGTTGGACGAACCCGCGCCTTTTCGACCGGAAGCCAGACGGCCATTTCACCCCGGCCCCGATGGGCCCAGGCATAATACGGGATCAGGGTCAGGGCGGCGTCGACCGCCTCCTCGCGGCCGGATTCCATCCGGAAGGCGGTCGCCTTCCCGGTGATGACGGTCAAACCGTTTAATATATCGGCCCGGTGTTCGGCGGACAGCGGAGCTTCGGGTTGAAAAAGCAGGTTGGTGACGGAACCGCCGTTATCGACGGACTCGGCCGCATAAACGATCGGGCCGCGTTCGATTGCGACCCGGCCCGCATCGGCTTTGACTTCGGCGGAGGCCCGGACGCGGCGGACGGGCATCGGAAGGGAGAGTTCGAGGATGTCTCCATCGGCCCAGGTCCGGGCAACGGGAGCATAGCCTTTCTCCAATTGATAAGAAACCGGCTCGCCGTTGACCTTGAGAACCGGCGGCTCCGCCGTTTCATCCTCATAGACGTAAAGCCCGCCGGGGAGCGGCCGGCCCTGGGCCCAACCCGGGATCCGGATCATCAGAGTCAGGTCGGACGGACCGGCCAAACCGAGGGCGATCTTGACGTTTCCGGACCAGGGATAATCCGTCGTCTGGGACAGGGTGACGTTTCCGCCGTCCGTCTTGATTTCAGCTTCGCCCTGGGCGTACAGGTTGACATAGATCCGGCGGCCCTCCAGGCCGAAGGCGAATCCGCCCATCTCGGCAATAAACCGGGCCACGTTGGGGGGGCAGCAAGCGCAGTTGAACCAGGGAGTTCGCTGGGTGTCGCCGCGCGAAGCCAGCGGATTGGGATAGAAGAAAAGATCGCCGCTCAGTCCATAGCCCGAAAGAAAAGCGTTCATCGCCGCCCGCTCGAAAAGATCCATGTACCTGGCCTCGCCGGAACGGCGGAACATCCGGTGATTCCAGAGGGCGAAGGCAATGGTCGCGCAGGTTTCGGCGTAACCGGTTTCATTTCCCAGCTCATAGGCCGGCCCGAATCCTTCGATCCCCCCGGCGGCGCCGATGCCCCCGGTCAGGTAAAGCTTTCGGGTGACGACGTCATCCCAGATCTTGTCCAGGGCGCCCCAATAAGACGCGTCTCCGGTCAGAGCGGCCACATCGGCCGCTCCGGAATAAAGGTAAGCCGCCCGGACGGAATGCCCGACGGCCTCGTCCTGTTCAAGGAGCGGTTTATGGTCCTGGGCGTATTCGCCGTAGAGGTCGTGGCCGGAAGCGTTGCCCCGCTGGTCGACGAAAAATTCAGCCAGATCGAGGTAGGCTTTTTTCCCGGTCAGCCGGTAAAGCTTCACCAGGCCGATTTCGATCTCCTCGTGGCCGGGAACGCGCTTGAGCTGCTTTTCGCCCGGACCGAACGTCTTGACGATGAAGTCGGCGTTCTTGAGCGCCGCGTCGAGCAACGTCCGTTTCCCGGTGGCCTGAAAATAAGCCGCGGCCGCTTCATACATGTGGCCGACGTTGTAGAGCTCGTGGCTGTCGTCGAGATTGACCCAGCGCTCGGGGCCGGACATCCGGGGAGGATTGGCCGGGTCGATCGTCCGGGCGGTGTAGAGATATCCGTCCGGCTCCTGGGCGGCGGCAATTTTTGCGATCCACGCGTCCAGGTCCTTTTCAAGCTCCGGATCGGGCTTGAGCATCAAGACGTAAGCCGCCGCCTCGATGACTTTATAAACATCCGAGTCGTCGAACGCGTACGAGGTCTGCAGCTTGCCGCCGGTCTCTCCCCGGAGGGCGGCCGCGGCCAGCTCGAAATTCCGGATCCGGCCGGTCCGCTCGCTCTCCTTCATTTCATGGCGGATGGTTACGGCGGCGTCGATCGCCTGGCGCTCCGCCCAGAAACCGGAGGTGAACCGGACGGAGGTCATCGGGACATCCTTGATGGGATAATCCGGCCCCTGCGTTTTCGTACACGCAAGGGCGACAAAACAAACCGCGGCCGCGGCGGCGATTTGGAATAAACGTTTCATGGACAAACCTCCCGGCTCGGCATTTTTAAACACCTCCCGGTTCCCGTCGTGGAAGAATCCTATCACAAACCGGTTCTTTAAAAACAGCCTCGGCCGGAGGAAATCTCCGGCCACCGCCGCGGGAAGGGACTCCCGCCAAAGGAAATTTTTCGCCGAGCCGTCCTCCGACTGGACACACCCCATGATAATCCGTAATGATAGAGGGCGAAAATCCGATCTCGCTCGCCGGAGGCACCAGGATGACGCCTGAATCAAAGAACCGGAATCCCCTGACACGCGCCTCCGCCTTCCTGCTTCTTCCGGCCGCGGCGGCCGTCCTTCTTTCAGCCCCGCCCGCCGTCCGGGCCGCGGGCATTCCGCCGAATGCGGCCGGCCGGGTTCAGATCGAAGGCCCTGTCATCCGGCTGACGTATGCCGGAGAAACGATTTTTGAAGGGACGGTCGAAAACGCCGGCTCCTCGCTTGAAATCCGGACGCGGGTCTTTCAAACCGGGGAAAAAATCGAACAGATCGTCTATCTCTTCGGGGGCGGATCGGACGAGCCGATCCGATTGACCGGAAGGATCCGGGCCGGCGGCGAAGCCTTCCCCTGCGAAGTCGACCGCCGGGACCGGCGCGGGGCCGGCCCGCTCATCGTCCGCCACGTTTCCGGCCTCAGCCGGAGTCTGCTGAACCGGGGCGTTTACGACCGCCGGAGCGACTGGGTCCTGTCGATCGATCCGACAGCCAAGGCGTCGATCCTCCCGGCTGCAGCCGAAGGCGGCATCCAAAGCTTCGACCTTGCGGCCGAGGGCGGCGAAATCGTCCTGCGTTTCCGGCCGCGTTTCTATAACAAGCACAAAGGCCTCTCCTTCTTCGAGCCCTGGACATACGCGCCCTGGACAGAGTCCGTGGCCGGCTGGATTTCGTGGTTCGCTTTCTTCGACCGGATCACCGAGCAGGATGTCGTCGAAACGGCCGCGGCCTTCGCCTCCGCCCTGAAATCCTACGGCTTCGATTTCTTCCAGATCGACGACGGCTTCCAACAGATACAGGGCGCTCCCGAGAAATGGCTCAATCCCAACGCCAAGTTTCCCCGCGGCCTCCCCTTCCTGGTCGAGACGATCAAAAAGCGGGGACTCATCCCCGGCATCTGGACGGCGGCTTCAATCCTCGATTTCCCCCCGGTGAAAGAACATCCCGAGTGGTTCGTCCGCGACGCCCGGGGCCATCCGGTCAAGGGCCATTGGATCGGCTGGGTCCTCGACGCCTCGAATCAGACCGCCCTCGACCGGATGGTCAAGCCCTTGTACCGGGGCCTGATCGACCAGGGCTGGCGTTATTTCAAACTCGACGCCCTCCGCCATCTCCGTTACGAGGGATACAACGCCAACCGCGAGTATTTCGATAAAAAGCGGATCGATCCCGTAACCGCGTTCCGCCGGTATGTCCAGACCGTCCGCGAGGCGATCGGTCCGCAAAGCTTTCTCCTGGCCTGCTGGGGCATCCGGCCCGAGCTCATCGGGCTGGTCGACGCCTGCCGGATCGGCGACGACGGTTTCGCCTACGCCGGCCTCTCCCAGTTCAATTCCTGGAACAACGTCGTCTGGCGCAACGATCCCGATCACATCGAGCTCGACGGCGACGGTTACCGCTCGACCCTGGTCACGACCCTGACCGGATCGTTGATGATGCTGACGGACAAACCCGCCCTCTATGCGACCGAGGCCGTCGAGCCGGCCCGGCGAACCGCCCCGGTTCTCTTCACCCGACCGGGACAGATCTATGATGTCGATCCTTCCCGCTCGGATCTCGTGGCCAAGGCCGATTCGGAAGTCAGCGGCAGCGGACCGCGGCCCTTTGATGCCGGTTACACCCCGGCTTGTTTTCTCTATTCCCTGGAGATCGACCGGCCGTTCGAGAATTGGCTGGTTTTGGGCCGAACGGGCGGCGATTTCGGAGAAATCCGCCTGGCCGACCTCGGGCTGGATCCGACGAAGGAATACTATATCTTCGAATTCTGGTCGAAAAAGCTCGTCGGGTGCTTTAACGGCGTCTTCGCTCCCGGCCCGCTCGATCCCCGGTTCCGCTCGCAGGCTTTCATCATCCGTCAGCGCCGGCCCGGGCCCCAGGTCATCGCCACCAACCGGCATGTCACCGGCGGCGGCCCCGATTTGGAAAGCGTCCGTTGGGACGGAGGGATGCTGACGGGAAAAAGCCGGGCCATCCCCGGCGATCCCTATATCCTTTATCTGACCGAGCCGGACGGGTATCAACTCGACAAGGTCGAGGCCGAAGGCGCCGCCGTGACGAAAACCGACCGCGACGGGCGCCTGGTCCGGATCACCCTTTCGGCCCAAGGCGACCAACCGATCGCCTGGACCGCCCGATACGTCCGCACGTGAATGGCTGTTTTTTTTCACTCGCCTCGTTCGAAACCAGCGAGATCCGGCTTATTTGACAGAGAGGAGGTTGATCATGGATCGAAAACTCAATGGCGCCGCTTTACTTGCCTTGGTTGCGCTGGCCGCCGTCCTCGGCCCGGCCGCGGCGGCCGCTCAAACCCCGCCGCTTTTCACCGTCGACGATTATTTCAAGGTCGTCTCCCTGCGGATTGACGACTGGACCAGGGGCGGACGATGGGTGGCCGCAACCCTGAGCCGGACGGAGGACCGGATTCCGGGCGACAATAAACGCTCCGGAGATCCGACTTACATCGCTCCGCCGACACCTTCCGATCTCATCGTCCTGGACGCCGCCGACGGAACGCGCTTCCGCGTTTTTCCCGGGAAAGAGACGTACCGCGGCGCGGCCTGGTCGCCGGACGGGAAAAAGCTGGCTCTTTTCCTTTACCGTAAAAACGGATTCCAGCTCGCCGTTTGGAACCGGGAAACACGGCAGATGGAAAAAAGCCGCCTGGAGCCGGTCAAGCCGATCGCCTCGAATTCACCGCTCGTCTGGACGGAAGACGGGACCCGGTTGGTCTTTACCGTCCGGGCCGTCGATTGGGAGGAAAAGAGCTCCCGAGCGTTTGCCGCGGCGGCGACGGATGCCGTCCGGGTTTTTGATACCGATAAGCCATTCCTTCCCTGGGACGAGGTCAGCCGCCGGGGACAGCTTCAGATCCCGGTCGTCGCCGACGTCTCCTCCGGGAAGGTCGTCGAGCTTCTCCCTGAAACGCCGATCCTTTCCTGGCGGTTGACGGCCGACGGGCGCTCCTTCATCTTCGAACGCGACGTCACGGAAAAAACCAATTACGATGTCATCCGCGGAACGAGCAACCAGCTGGAAATCGTCCCGCTGGCCGGCGGGGAGGCGCGAATCCTTCTCAAGCCGGCCGCTTCAGCCCGGTCGCTGACCTGGACGAAGAAGAATGACCTGGCGGCCTTTACGGAAAAAGGCGATGTCTTCGTTCTGGGCCTTTCGGACAAGGAACCGAGGCGGCTGACCGGCGAGAAGGAGGCGGCGGAAAAACCGGCTGCGGACAAAGCCGCGGAGGCAAAGAAAAAGCGGACGTTCGCCGTCAGCCGATTCTCTCCCGACGGAAAGCTCCTTCTCTGCACGAGCGTCCGGCCCCAGCCGGAGGAATCGAAGGACAAGCCCGCGGCCGGGCCCTCCGACCCGCCGCGCCAATACTGGCTGATCGACGTCGCCTCGGGAACGCAGGAGATGGTGTACGAGCTGCCCGAAAAGGAAGAGGCCCGGCCGAATCTCCAGGTGGTCGATTGGAGCCCGGACGGTCGTTATCTTTATTTCAGCTCTTCGGCCAGGGACCGATATGACCGGGGTCTGGTCCGCCTCGATCTCAAGGCCGGGACCATATCCGATCTCCTCCGATCCTCCCGTCTCTATTCGCGGTGGCGCATGGCCGAGGACGGATCCCGGTTCCTCTACCTGGAATCCGACGGCGACCTGCCCGACGAGCTGTACGCCTCCGATCCGGAAGGAAAAAATCCGATCCGGTTGACCGACCTCAATCCCGGACTCAAGGACAAGGTCCTGAGCCGGACCGAGCTCGTCTCCTACCGGGACGCCGACGGAAAAACCCTGTACGGAGTTCTCTACTATCCGGCCGGATATGAAAAAGGGAAGCGCTATCCTCTCATCACCGAGGTTTACGAATCCTATTTCGACAACGGATTCTCCGCGACTCTGAATATTTTCACCGCAGCCGGCTACGCCGTCCTGCATCCGTCGGTCAATCTCGTCACCGGGTATCCCGGCGAAGCCTGGGCCAAGGGCGCCCTGGCCGCGATCAACAAGGTCATCGACATGGGCGTGGCCGATCCCGACAAGCTCGGCCTCCAGGGGACAAGCTACGGCGGCTACGCGACCGTTCTGCTCCTTACCCAGACGGACCGGTTCAAGGCGGCCATCAACAATTCCGGAAAGGTCGATCTCCTGAGTTTCTACACCCAAAGCCCCCGCCTGGGGATTCGGAACACCCACGCCCCGGAAAAGAGCCAGGACCGGATCGGAGGAACGCTGTGGGAATATCCGGAGCGGTACCTGGCCCACTCGGCCATCCTCCAAGCCGACCGGATCAAGACTCCCCTGCTCTGCATCACCGGCGATCTCGACCCCAACGTCGAGGCCGTCCAGTCGCAGGAAATTTTCGTCGCCCTTCGCCGGCTCGGAAAGAAATGCGTCTGGCTGAACTACCGCGACGGAGCCCACGGCGGGCCGAACACCAACGACGAGCGGAAGGACATGTACCGCCGGATGCTGGACTGGTACGACACGTACCTCGTCAGGGGAGGGAAATAAGCTCCCTCCCCCCGCTCCCTCAAAGACGGACCGGAGGCCGCTTTATTCCACCGCCGAAGTCAGGATGGCGTTGAAGAGCAGCTTGAACGTCCCGTGAGTCTGGGCCCGGTTCTGGACGCGAAGCGGCAGAAGAACAAGCCGGCCTTTGCCGACGCGAACCTCGGCCGCCCCGACCTTGCCGGCCAGGTAACTCTCACCCTGCAGCCAGCCGCTCCGCAGGATTTTGTCCCTGGGGAACATCATGGCGACCGCGCTCAACGGAGCGTCAAAGGCCGGAGAGGCGTCCAGGACCATCGAATTGGAGAAATACGCGTCGGCTTCGGCCGGCATCCCGAAGGCGATCGGGACCGTATTATCCACAAGGACCCTCAGGACCGAGCCCGGGCAGAAGAACGTTTCCCGGTTCAAGCCCTGGAGGGCGTCGCGGAACGGAGCGCCGAACTTGTCGATGGCCATCTGGGTGCTCCGCCCCATGGTGATGACCGTTCCTCCGGCGGCGAGGAATGACCGGAGGGCGTCCAGCCCGGCCTCCCCGATCCCGCCTTTGTATTCGGGCTTGACGTTTCCGGCCGTCAGGCCGGCGAGGATTTGAGCGGCGCCCATATCGGGAAAGATGATCGCGTCGAGGTCTTTCAAGATCGCCCCGGACCGGATGTCTTCGGGACGGATCGTCCGGAAGGGAAATTCGTACTTCTCGAGGATCCAGCGGGTCCAGCCTTCATCCATATTGCCGCCCCAGGGCTGAAAAAGCCCCAACCTGGGCGAACGGATCTTCATCGCCGGAGCCTTCGGCCCGGCCGGCAAGGCCAGGGCTTCAAGACCGAGGTCGCCGACGACGGAACCAACCAGGCGCTCCAGATCGGAGCCGCCCGTCGCCACGATGGCCCCCGGCGCATAGGTCTGGCCGCCCGTTTCGAACGCCTCGGTCAGCCAGGAGACCTCGGCCCCGGCTTTGAGAAGCCGGTTGACCGCCACGAGCGAATCATTGGCCTCGTGGCCGAGCAGATACACGGGCCCGGTTCCCATCACCCGGCCGGGGGGGACGGAGATCGTCTCGAGCTTCTTCAAATCGGCCGCAAAGGGCGCCTTGATGAAGACCGTCTCGACACCCATCTGCATCCCGAGCGACCAACCGGCCGCGTCGTAGGGCGGCTGCGGCTGCATCCCGGGAGCCGGGGAAATCTTCGGGTAATCCTGGGCCTCGAGCATGTCCTTGGCATAAGCCCGGAACGGCTGGGCCATCAGGATGACATAGTCGCCCGCCTGGAAATTTTTCCCGTCCGCTTGGAACGGTTTTTGGGCCCGGTGGACTTCGACGCCGCCCAAAGCCAGCGTCTGGAGCATTTTAACCGCGGTCGGACCGTCAGGCTGAACGGCGGGAACGACGACGGCAAACGGATCGCCCTTCCGTCCGGCCTCGACCTGGTTTTTTCCGGCCGTGTAGATCGACTTGAGAATCTGAGCCCGCAGATCGGCGGCCGACTCCAGAAGCCCGAAGGCGGCGATGTAATCGTAGTCGACGATGTCCCGAAGCGTCCATCGTCCGCCGAGCCAGGGCCGCTGATATTGGGACCTGAACTGAATATCCCGGGGAGCGGGAAGCGGGCGGGCGGGGTCGCTCGCCTCGCCCCGGCCGCCGCGCGCCCCTCGCTCGCCGCCGGCTGCGGGCGGGGCCTTGGGATCGGCGATTTCCTGCTCGACGGCGGTCGCCGTCCGTACCGAAGCCGCTTCGGTCAGCATTCCGATCATGTTGTGCCACCAACCGGCCCAGCCCATCGCTCCCTCCCACCAGTACGTGTAGGTATCGGCGGTGATCACTCCGGTTTTTCCCGCCCGCTCCAGGGCGGCAGCCTGAGCATAACCGAGGATTCCGGCATAGCGGTAGATGAGCGGATCGACATTGGGATTGATCGGATCGTTGGCCGGCATGACGAACAGCCGCGCCCCGGAATTGCCCATTTGATGCATATCCAGCCAGATTTCCGGGAACCACTCCTCGTAGAGAATTTTCCCCAGGAGTCGGGTTTCGACCTGAGTGAACATGAACGCGTCCCGGTTGTTATCGTGCCCGGTGTAGCGGTGATAGAGCCCGGGCATCGGAGAATTCTCGTACGGCGTCCCGAGCGTCTGGTTATACCAGTCGGTCACCATGATCTGGCCGTCGGGATTCAAGCAGGGAACAAGGAGGAGGACGACATTGTCCAGGATCTTGCGGGTTTCGGGCGAGTCGTCCGCGGCCAGGCGGTGGACCGCTTCGATCGACATCTGCGTCGCGCCCACCTCGGACGCATGAATGCTGCAGGTCACCAGGACGAAGACTTTGCCCTCCCGGGCCAGCCGTTCGGCTTCGGCCGGCGAGGCCACGGTCCGGGGATCGAATATTTTCCGGTTGAGAGCCGCATATCGGTCAAGGTTTCGGAGGTTCTCCGACGAGGAGATGATCATCAATAAGAAGGGATTCCCGTCGGTCGTCTTTCCCGGTTCCCGGAGGAGGATCCGGTCCGAAGCCCGGTCCGCAAGACGCATGTACTCGACGATCTTGTCCCAGCGGGCCAGCTTTTTCTCCGCCCCGATGGGAAAGCCGAAGAATGTCTCCGGCGTCGGGATCGCCTGGGCCGGCAGGGCGATCGATACGGAAAGGAAAAGAATTCCGGCGGTCAGGGTGCGGCGGATCATGAGAAACCTCCTCCGGTTCGAGATGCGGAAGGAACTATCTATCACTCCAACGGCGGGAGTGTCAAAGTGAAACCCAATCCGGGAGAAATCGTATATAATCCCGGAGAGGAGAAAATCCATGGCCGGCGAAGAAGCGCTCATCATTCATATCATCGAAAAGAAGATCGTCAACAAGTTCCGGGACCAGTGCGCGACCGACCCGCGCCAGGCCATGACTCTGGAATCCGCCGGGGTGAAGAATATCCGAACCGCCAAACGCCTGGTCAAGCATAAAATCCTCCTCCCGGCGGCCAATGACCGTTTCTATCTGGACGAGGAAGCCGCCGAGCGCCATTTCCGGAAAAAACGCATTTCGATCATCGCGGCCATGATTACCGCCGTCATCCTCGCCCTTCTGATCTCCTATTACAAGAAATAAGCGCCCGCCTATTTCTTGATGATGACCGGGACGGCTCCGAAGGTCCAACCCTGCCGGTGCCGGATGACGGCCTTCCCGGTCAGGGTCCGGCCGGCCGCCTCGAGCTTGACCGTGTATTCCCCGGGATCGACCAGCCCGCCGCCGCCGAAGCCCTCGCCGCCGGGCGGCCCCTGCCGCCGGAGCCGCATCGCCCAGGAGACGGTATTCATTCCGGCCTCTCCCTTTCCGGAGATTTCCGCCAAAACGGTCCCGGTGGAATCGCCGATCGTGATTTTCACCGGGCCCTCGGTTTTCTCCCTCAAAGAGTAGTTGATAATTACGGCGTTGGGTTCATTGGGCGAAAAGAGATGGCTGTCGCCCAGGAGCTGGTAATTTCCGGCCACGGTATAAACCCGCTGCGTCCGCGGCTCGATCTCGAAGAGGTGGACATCATTCGCCGGCAGGCCTTTTTTCAACTCCTGGAGCGGGGCGATGTCGGCGATCCAGGCTCCGCGGCCGTACGTCGCCACGACCAGGTCGTTTTCTCTCGGATGAATGACCAGGTCGGTGACTTTGACCCAGGGCATGTTGTTCTTAAAAGGAATCCAATGCGCCCCGCCGTCGATTGTGACATAGACGCCCTGATCCGTCCCGACAAAAAGGAGATTTTCGTTTTTCCGGTCCTGAACAACGACGTTGACGGGCTTGTCGGCCGGGAGATCCCCGGAAATCGAGGTCCACGTTTCACCGTAATCCGACGTCCGGAAAAGGACCGGTTTGAATTCGTCCAGACGCAAACCGGTCTTGGAAACGAAGCAGGTCCCGGCGTCATGGGGCGAAGGGAAAACGCGGCTGACCCAGTAACGGGCCGGAGCGCCGGCCGCGTCCAGAACCGCGGTCCGGTCGAGCCAGGCCGCCCCGCCGTCTTTGGTCACCTGGACTTTGCCGTCGTCGCTGCCCGTCCAGATGATTCCGGCCTTGACCGGCGACTCGGCCAGAGTCGTCAATGTGCAGAAAGTTATGAAACCCTCGCCGTGCTGTTTGGCGTCTTCATTGGTCGTCAGATCAGGGCTGATCTCCGTCCAGCGGTCGCCGCGGTCCCCGGAGCGAAAGACGACCTGAGCTCCGGTGTAGACCACGGCCGGATCATGGGGCGAAAGGGCGATGGGCGCCGTCCAGTTGAACCGAAGCGGAGGCGAACCGGCCGGCCGCCGCGGGGTGATCGAGGTCTGGGTTCCGTTTTTCTGGTCGAACCGCCACATCGTCCCCATCTCGCGGTTATTGAACAACCAGCGGGAATCGGTCGGGTCGACGCAGTTGTACATGCCGTCGCCGCCGCCGACCGTCACCCAGTCGGACAGCGAAATCTCCCCGGACCAGCCGTTGGACGGCCCTTTCCAGGAGTCGTGGTCCTGAAGGCCGCCGTAAATATTGTACGGATCCTCCATGTCGACCCCGATCGCATAGAATTCGGTCAGGGGGAGATTATAAGCGTGATGGCTCGTCCGTCCGCGGTCGTAGGAGATGTTGACTCCCCCGTCGCTTCCGAAAATCAGGCGCTGGGAATCCAGGGGGTCGATCCACAAGCAGCGCCAGTCGCCGAAGGCCCTCGGCATGACTCCGTCGGAGGGCCAGCCCAGGCCCTTCCAGGTCTTTCCCCCGTCGTTGGTCGAGGCGATCGAAACGCCGGTGATATAGACGGTGTCGGGATCGTTGGGGTCGAGGCGAAGCTGATTGAAGGCGTAGGGCGACTTGTCCAGGGCTGATTCAAAACCGGCGTTGATCTTCCGCCACGTCGAACCGCCGTCGTCGCTTCGGAAAACCTCGTTGCCGACGGTCCGGGAGGGCGGCGTTCCGCCCCGGCGCCGGTCCTGTTCGGCCTCGCGCTCGGTCGGTTCGCGGCGGTTGCCGTTTTCGACGACAGCGCAGATGATTTTGGGATTTTTCTGGAGAACGTCCAGCCCGATCCTCCCGATCCGGCCGGCCGGAAGTCCGCCCGCGAGGCGGATCCAGCTTTTTCCGCCGTCGGTTGTTTTATGGATCCCCGACCCGGGGCGGCCCATCTCGTAATGCCAGGGCAGGCGGACCTTTTCATAAGAGGCGGCGTAAAGAGTGTCCGGTTCGGACTCGACCAGGGCGAGGTCGACGATTCCGATATTTTCGTCGAAATAGAGAACCTTGGCCCAGGTCTTACCGCCGTCGGTCGTTTTAAAAACCCCGCGCCCGGCATTGGTCGTGAAAAGATGGCCCATGGAAGCGACGTAAACGATTTCCGGATTTTTCGGATGGATGATCACCCGGGAGATGTGGTGGGTGTCGGCCAGGCCCATCGGCGTCCAAGTAGCTCCGGCGTCGACCGACTTATAGACTCCGTTTCCGGGTTGGGAAGAGCGGGCATTGGCCGCCTCGCCCGTCCCGACCCAGACGATGTTCGCATCGGACGGGGCGACGGCCACATCGCCGATCGAAAGCTTCGTCTGATTGTCGAACACCGGCTCGAAGGTCGTCCCGGCATTAACGGTTTTCCATAGACCGCCGTTTCTCGTTCCGACATAGAACGTGTAAAGGTGATCGCGAGCCGGCCCGGCCGGGACGGCGAAAGCCGTGACCCAGGATCCGGCTCGGAACGGGCCGAGATTCCGAAAGGTCAAATGCCGGAGAATGCTTTCATCGAAACTCACCTGTCCGGTGAGAAATCCGGGAGCAAGCATTACGACGAGGGCGGAAAGACATGCGATTTTTTTCAGCGATAAAGACATGAAACCTCCCTCCCGGCGGCAAGGGGAAATCGCCGCGGGGACTGATACATCATATATCAACGATTGAAAAAATCAATCGAATTTCCCTTCTTTTGGCTTCCCTCGAAGCCATAAAATCCTTTTGCGTTAACGTTAACGCTTGACACCCGGCCCGGTTTTTCATTAAATAGGGTTTCCCGGCGGGCCGGGCCGCCCGAATTCCTCCGATAAGGGATGTCGCCATGTCGAAAAACTCCAGATACGGCCTCGGCCTCGATTTCGGGACCAACACGGTCCGGGCCCTGCTCGTCGATGTCTCTAACGGCAAGGAAACGGCCACCGCGGTCGTCGCCTATCCCTCGGGCCGGGGGGGAATCATCCTCGATTCGAAAAATCCCAACCTCGCCCGCCAGAATCCCGACGATTATCTGACCGCGGCCGAGGCGGCCGTCCGTAAGACTCTGGCTGCGGCCCGTCGGGCGGATCGATCATTCCTTTCCTCCCAAGTCATCGGACTGGGGGTCGACACGACCGGCTCGACGCCGCTCCCCGTGGATTCCCAGGGCGCGCCGCTTTCCCGCCGCAAAGAATTCCGGCGGAACCCGAATGCCATGGCCTGGCTCTGGAAAGACCATACCGGCCACGCCGAAGCCTCCGAAATCACCGCCCTGGCCGAGGCCGAACATCCCGAATACCTGGCCAAGTGCGGCGGGACCTACTCCTCCGAGTGGTTCTTCAGCAAAATCCTTCATTGCCTTCGCGTCGATCCGGCCGTCTTCAACGCCGCCGCAAGCTGGGTCGAGTGCTGCGACTGGATCCCGGCCGTCCTCACCGGCGAAACCCGGCCGGATAAAATCAAGCGAAGCCGGTGCGCCGCCGGCCACAAGGCGATGTTCAACGCCGATTGGGGCGGACTCCCCGCGGCCGATTTTCTTTCCCGCCTCGACCCGAAAATGGGCGATCTGCGAGCCCGGCTGTTCGACGAGACGTTCACCTCCGACGTTAAAGCCGGAGGCTTATCGGGCGAATGGGCCGCCCGTCTGGGTCTACCCGAGGGCCTGCCCGTCGCCGTCGGGGCGTTCGATGCCCATCTCGGGGCCGTCGGGGCGGGCGTCGCTCCCGGCCGGTTCGTCAAAATTATCGGGACCAGCACCTGCGACATTTGCGTCTGGCCGAACCGCGAGTCCCTGGCCGATATTCCGGGGCTCTGCGGAATCGTCGACGGTTCGGTCCGGCCGGGATTTTTCGGGCTGGAAGCCGGTCAATCGGCTGTTGGCGATATTTTCAACTGGTTCGTCAATGAAATCCGCCCCGGCGGACCGAAATCCGGCTCGCACGCGGAACTGACGAAGAAAGCCGCCCGGCTCACACCCGGAGCGGCGGGCCTTCTGGCTCTCGACTGGAACAACGGCAACCGCACGATCCTCGTCGATCAACGCCTGACCGGACTTCTCCTCGGCCAGACGCTTCACACCCGGCCCGAAGAGATTTACCGGGCTCTCATTGAAGCCACCGCCTTCGGCGCCCGGACGATCATCGAGCGGTTCCGGGAATTCGGCGTCCGAATCGACGAAGTCATCAACTGCGGGGGCATCGCCGAAAAAAACCCTCTGGTCATGCAAATCTACGCCGACGTGACCGGTCTGGAAATGAAAATCGCCCGGTCGGCTCAAACCTGCGCTCTCGGTTCGGCCATGGCCGGCGCGGTTGCGGCCGGACCGGAGGCGGGGGGATTCGGCGATTTTTCCGCCGCTCAAGCGGCGATGGGCGGCCTCAAAGCCCGCTCCTTCAAGCCGAAGGCGGCCAACCGGGCCGTCTACGAAGAGCTTTACCCGATCTACCGGCAGCTCCACGACGCTTTCGGGACGAGGGCATGGACGGGGTCGCTCTTTTCTGTTATGAAGGACCTGTTGGCGATCCGCGACCGGCAGCTCCGCTGATCCGCCGGACAAGGAGACAGCATGCTCGAAGAACTGAAAGGCAGCGTCTGGCAGGCCAACCTCGAGCTCATCCTGAAAGGGCTCGTGGTTCTCACGTTCGGCAACGTCAGCGGCTTCGACCGGGCCGCAGGCCTGGTGGCGATCAAACCGAGCGGCGTGTCGTACGACGCGCTGAAGGCCAAGGACATCGTCCTCGTGGACTTGAACGGAAAGGTCGTCGAAGGCAAGCTCCGGCCGTCCTCCGACACACCGACCCACCTGGCCCTGTACAAGGCCTTCCCCGACATCCGGGCCGTCTCCCACGGGCACAGCCCCGCGGCGACAGCCTTTGCCCAGGCCGTGACCGAAATCCCCTGCTACGGAACGACCCATGCCGACCATTTCAACGGCCCCGTCCCGGTCACCCGTTTCCTGACCAAAAAGGAAGTTGAAACAGACTACGAACGGCGCACCGGCGAGGTCATCATCGAACGGTTCGCTGCGGGCAAGCTCAATCCGCTCGAAATGCCGGCCGTCCTCGTTGCCGGTCACGGGCCCTTCACCTGGGGTCTGTCGCCCTCTTCCGCCGTGCGGAACGCCGTCATCCTGGAAACAGTCGCCCACATGGCCATCCAGACGCGGCTGATCGGCAAAGACCCCCGGATCCTTCCGGCTTACATCCGGGAGAAACACCATCAACGCAAACACGGCCCGGAAGCCTATTACGGGCAAGGAAAGGAAAAATGATGAGGAACATCCCTGTCGTGAAGATCGGCCTGGTCGCCGTCAGCCGCGACTGTTTTCCGATCGATCTGTCCCGCAAGCGCCGCCGGCTCGTTGCGGCCGAAGCCGCAAAACGCGGCCTCCCGGTTTTGGAAATTCCGACCATCATCGAAAATGAGAAGGATGCGCTGAAGGCTCTGGACGAGCTTCGGGCAGCCGGAGCCAATGCTCTCGTCCTCTATCTCGGCAATTTCGGCCCTGAAGGGCCGACGACCATCCTGGCTCAGCGGTTTGAAGGCCCCGTGATGTTCGCCGCCGCGGCCGAGGAGAGCGGGGACGACCTGATCGACGGCCGGGGCGACGCTTATTGCGGAATGCTCAATTCGTCCTATAACCAGGGCCTCCGCAAGCTCCGCCCTTACCTGGCCGAATATCCGGTCGGGACGCCCGGGGAAGTGGCCCGGATGATCGAGGAATTCGTCCCGGTCGCCCGGGTCGTGCTCGGCCTGCGCCGGCTGAAAATCTTCTCCTTTGGTCCCCGGCCGCAGGATTTTCTGGCCTGCAACGCCCCCCTCAAGCCCCTCTACGACCTCGGAGTCGAAATCATGGAAAACTCCGAGCTCGACCTTTACGACCTCTTCCTCAAAGCCAAGGGCGCGCCGGAGATCAAAGCCATCGCCCGCGACATGGCCAAGGAGCTCGGAGCCGGAAACGCATATCCCGACTTGTTGGACAAGCTGGCCCAATACGAGATCGCCCTGACGAAATTCATGGACAACAATCTCGGCGCATCGGATTATGCCGCCTTCGCCGACAAGTGCTGGCCGGCCTTCGAGGCTTACTTCGGATTCGTCCCCTGTTATGTCAATTCGCGGCTGGCCGGACGGGGAATTCCGGTCGCCTGCGAGGTGGACATCTACGGCGCCTTGAGCCAGTATATCGCGGTCTGCGCGACGGAAGGCCCGGCCACGCTCCTGGACATCAACAATACCGTCCCGGCCGACATGTTCAAAAAGAACAAGTCGGCGGTGGCCGGCTTCAAGCCGACCGATCTGTTTATGGGCTTCCACTGCGGGAATACGCCGTCGGCCTGCCTGATGAACGCCGGTCTCAAATACCAGCTGATCATGCACCGTCTCCAGGAGCCCGGGAAAAAACCGGATATCACCCGCGGGACCCTGGAGGGACGGATCCGGGCCGGCGAGGTGACGATCTTCCGGCTCCAGTCGACGGCGGACACCACGCTTCGGGCCTATATGGCCGAGGGCGCGGTCCTCGACGTCGATCCGAAATCTTTCGGCGGGATCGGAGTGATCGGGATCAAAGAGATGGCCCGGTTCTATCGGCACGTCCTGATCGAGAAGCGGTTCCCCCATCACACCGTCCTGGCCTTCGCCCCGGCCGGTAAGACGCTGTTCGCCGCGATGCGCCTGCTGGGAGTCGAGGACATCGGCTTCAACCGTCCGGCAAGCCTGCCGTATCCGACGGAAAACCCGTTTTAAGCCGGAGAATCGATTTATTAATCGGAGGCGGCCTTTCCTTTTCCGTTTTTCATAAGGAAATTCGAATAATCAATATTTTTCCGGAGAGGGTTTTTCGATTTCGGACACATGGGCGGTTTTGGGGGGCCGCATTTTATGGAAAAAATCTCTCCCAAGGGACGGAAAATTCCTAAAAAATGATTTAAAACAAATATGCTCAACAGGATACCATCGACCATCCCTGCCAGCCCCCCCCATACCTGCCTGGCACGCATTTTGCTATTTATGGCCGGGTGGCATTCGCAAAGAAGGAGTCTCCTGTGAAAAAAGCACTCGTTTTCGGATTGATTCTGGCCGCCTCCGCCTTCGGAACGACCGTCCTTTTCTCCCAATCGGCCGTGGAAGCCGATAAGTCGGCCGTACGCCAGGCCGCTCTCGACTACATCGAGGGTTGGTTTGAAGGCAGCGTCGAGCGCATGGACAAAGCCCTTCATCCCCAGTTGGCCAAACGGCTTCTGGAAGTCGATCCTCAGACGGGCAAAGAACGGCTCACCCCGCTCACGAAAGATCAGATGGTCGAGTTCACGAAGCGCGGAGGCGGAAGCCGCATTCCGGCCGACCAACGCCGCATCCAGGTCACCGTCCTCGACATGACCGCCACGATGGCCTTCGTCCGAAGCGACTGCTCCCAGTTCATCGATTTCCTCACCCTGGCCAAGGGCGAGGGCGGTCAATGGAAGATCATCAACGTCCTCTGGGAGAACATCAAGAAATAACCGGTTGATTCCCGCCTCGATAAAAACGACCTTTGTGAAGGGAGTGCTTTTTGAGCGACGGGAAGGCCGGCCAACGGAGTTTGCCTTTTAAAAAAGGCTTCTTTATAATGTCGGCTCATGTCCGGATCTTCGAAGGGCCAACCGCGGGAGGCTAAACCCATTCCCCTGGGGGCCGCCCTCATTCCGATCCTCTTCCTGATCGCAGCACTGACCGTTACAATCGCCGTCCTCAAACAAGATGCCCACATTCCGCTGATTTTCGCCGCCGCCGTCACAGCCGCCGTCGGCCTCGCCTACGGCCACAGCTGGAAGTCGATCCAGGAGGGCATGGTCCACGGCATTTCCCTGGCCATGGGCGCGGTTCTCATCCTGATGATCGTCGGAACGATGATCGGAACCTGGATCTCGGGGGGAATCGTTCCGGCCATGATTTTCTACGGCCTCAAGATCCTCTCGCCCGGAATTTTTCTCTTAGCCACGCTCATCATCTGTTCCATCGTCTCCCTGGGGACCGGCTCGTCCTGGTCGACGGCCGGAACCATCGGTGTGGCCCTGGTCGGGGTGGGTCAAGGGCTGGGGATCCCGATGCCCATGGTCGCCGGGGCCATCGTCTCGGGGGCCTATTTCGGAGACAAGATGTCTCCCCTTTCCGATACGACCAACCTGGCTCCCGCCGTCGCCGGAACGGATATCTTCTCCCACGTTCGGCACATGATCTACACCACCGGGCCGAGCTATCTGCTCGCGGCCGTTCTGTATGGAATCATCGGGATGAAATTCGCCGGAGGCCACATCTCCTCCGATAAAATCGACATCATCCTCCGGACCATCCAGGATCATTTCCAGATCAGCCCGCTTCTCCTTCTTCCGCCCGTTTTGGTCATTGTCATGGTCGTTCTCAAGATCCCGCCGCTGCCGGCCCTTCTCGGCGGAACCATCGTCGGAGCCGGTTTCGGCCTGGCCATGCAGGGCCGAACCTTGACCGATGTCGTCACCGCAGCCAAGGCCGGATTCGTCAGCACGACCGGCGTGCCCATGGTCGACGAGCTCCTGACCCGGGGCGGGCTGGACAGCATGATGAACACCGTCGCCCTGATCCTCTGCGCCCTGAGTTTTGGCGGCATCATGGAGAAAACCGGCATCCTCAGAATTCTGGCCGAGTCTCTGTTGAAGAGAGTCCGGCGGGCCGGCGGCCTGGTGGCCACTACCATCTTCAGCTGCATCGGGATGAACTTGATCGCCTCGGACCAGTACATCGCCATCGTCATCCCGGGTCGAATGTATCGGGACGCCTACCTCAAGCTCGGACTGCATCCCAAGAACCTTTCCCGAGCCCTGGAGGATTCCGGAACGCTGACGTCTCCCCTCATCCCCTGGAACAGCTGCGGAGCCTTCATGGGAGCGACCCTCGGCATCAGCCCTCTTCTCTATCTTCCCTATGCCTTTCTCAACCTGTTCAATCCTCTGATTTCCATTTTTTACGGCTATACCGGGCTGACCATTCACAAGTTAAGTCCGGAAAATATCAAATCCCTGGAAGAGAATCCCGAACAGGCGATCTAACCGGGAATCCTCAGCCGGCGTTCCCGGCCTCCCGATTCTCGCGTCGTCGGCTTTTTTTCTGAGGCGCTTTTCCGAACACGACGATGGCCTGCCTCTTGCATCCTCTTGATCGGCAACATGCGAGGGGACGAAAGGCTCCAAAGAAAGTCTCTTATTCCCGGGATCATCCTCGTATTTGAGGTCACCGCGAAATCAGAAAAGCCTCCGTCGCCGCAAAAACTTCTTCAAGATCGTAAATATTCTTGACGGACGGGGTGCCGGGATCCTTTCCCGGAATACCCTTTATAGGATATTCCCGGGGCTCCGCGAAGCCCCGGGACGGCCTCTCTCCCTGACAGAACAACCCTCCCGGTTCATTTTTATCTCGGGATAGGACGGACGGCCACCCATGTCCCCGAACGACCGTTCCCCGTCTGTCCGGGCCTTTCAAAAAAAAGCCGGAGGGAAGGAGATTTCGATCATGGAAATAAATCGATCAACCCGCGGGACATCGTCAAATTCGGAGAGGGCGTTTTCTTCAGGAGACGTTTCTTATTCCGGACGGCCTCAAGCAAGCCGCGGGCCAGGACGGCCAGCTCCGCTTCGTCGAATGAATCCCCGTTCCATTCAACGGAGTCCGCGTTCATGATGCACCGGAGGATTTTTGTCGACCCGGCCGTGGCCGTTCGCTTGTCGCGCCGGTCCCGCTTCATCCAGGTGAATTGGATGATCATGACGGGGGCGGTCTCTCCCTCGGGCAGAACGATCGATACGGCGATATCCTTGTACGTATCGTCCTCGCCCTTGCCGATAAAGAATTCCTGACGGACAAAGGCCTCGCCCGGCCGAACGGGCATGGTCCGGACTTCCTCGTGGATTCTCCGGAGGAGGAGCGAGGCCTCCGACTCGGGATCGCCAAACAAAGCGGCGGCCCCGGCGACAAGAAAAGCGAACGCCGCCGTCGCCCTCTGTTTCCGTACCCGGCCGGAAAGATCGGTCATCGTATTTTTCCACCTACTTTGAAAGAGTAAGTCGGGGAAAGAGTTCTGTCAATTCGAAGAATAGGGCCGGAAGACCGGCGAGGCCGGGCCGGAAATCAGTCCGCCTGGCACGGATATTGCAATGGTCATAGACGGATAAGGAGAACGAACATGGCGCATGAAAGAGAAACGGCCCTGATGCTCATGGACTT